>NZ_JBHUMP010000001.1:0-464025 GCF_042685005.1 Sulfitobacter aestuarii
CTGGCGGCCGAGCTCGTTGGTGACGGCGGCGGCGATATCCGGGTCGGTGGCGGCCAAGGTGGCGGTGAAGAAGTCGGGGAATTTCTGGGGGGCGTTCATTTGGGTCTCCTGGGAAATAGGTCAGCCGGTCCAGCCGAGGGCGGCGGCCACGCAGTTCATCGATTGCATCAGCGGCACGTTGCCGGGCTTTTCGGGCTTGGCGCGGATCTCGCGCAAGAGCGCGATCTGCACGTCATGGACGCGGTGAAGTTCGCTCTGAACCCGCGCGAAACGCGACTTCATCTTGGGGAAGCGCGCGCCGATCTGTTCCGACCCGGTGATCGCGCGCAGGCCGAGGCAGCTGGCCATGTATTCCCGTTCGATCATCCCGAAGATCGTCGCCCGCGCCTGGGCATCGGTAACCAGCGTCGCATAGCGCCCCGCCACGTCCATATCGGTATGGAACAACGATTTCTCGACCTCGTCCACGATCAGCCGGAACAGCGGCGATTCCGCGAACATCTTCTGGAGCAGCGCGTCGCCCTCGCCCTTGCGGAAGCGCCGGAACGAGGCGATCGCCGAGCCGAAACCGTACCAGCCGGTGATCAGGTGGCGGTTCTGCGACCAGGCGAAGACCCAGGGGATCGCGCGCAGGTCATCGAGGCTCGAGGCCCCGAAACGGCGGGCCGGGCGCGAACCCATCTTCAGCATCGCCAGCTCTTCGACCGGGCTGGCCTGCTGGAAGTAATCGATGAAACCCGGCTGGTGCAGCAAGGTGCTGTAGGCGGTCTGCGACATGCCTGACAGCGCTTCGAGCGCGTCGTGGAAATCGGGCCTTATGTCGGGCACGACCTTGTTGAGCGAGCGTGCCAGCACCGAGGAGGCGAGCAGCTCGAGCTGGTGCTGCGCGGTGCCGCGGTTGGCGAATTTGGAGGAGACGACCTCGCCCTGTTCGGTGGTGCGCAACCGGCCGTGGATCGTGCCCTTTGGCTGCGCCGCGATGGCGCGTTCGGTCGGGGCGCCGCCGCGGCTGACTGAGCCGCCGCGCCCGTGGAAGAACACCGGGCGGCAATCATGCGCCTCCAGACAGCGCGAGATATTGCGCTGCGCCTTTTCCAGCTCCCAGGTCGAGCAGACGAAACCGCCGTCCTTGTTGCTGTCCGAATAGCCCAGCATCACTTCGATCAGCCCCTCGCCGCCGCCGAGGCTGCGCTTGGCCAGCGGCACGTTGAGCAGCGTGTCGAGGATCTGCGGCGCGGCGCGCAGGTCTTCGATGGTCTCGAACAGCGGCACCACCCTGAGGTCGAGCTTCTCGGCGCCGAACCCGGCATGTCGCGCCAGCAGGAAGATCCCGAGCAGGTCATCGCAGGAGCGGGTCATCGACAGGATGAACGGCCCCATGGCGCTCGGATCACGCCCCAGCTGCGCCTCGCGCATCAGGCCGAGCAGATTTAGCAGCTCCTGCCCTTCCTCGCTGAGCCTGTCGCGATCCACGGCGACCAGATCGGGGCGGGAAAGCTGGCGGCGCAGCAGGGCGGACCAATCCGGCGTGCCATATTCCGGCGCCTCGCCGCGCTGCGCCCAGATCTCGCCGATCACCCGCGTGGTGACGGAGGAATTCTGGCGCACGTCGAGCGTCACGGTGCGGAAACCGAAAACCTCGGCCTGCCAGCGGATCGGGCGCAGGTGACGGGCGGCGAGACGGTCGGCGCCGATCGCGGCCATTGCCGCCTCGACCCGGCGCAGATCGGCGATGAAGGACGTGACATGCGGATAGGCATGGGCACCGTCCGTACGCGTCGCCTCGATCCGGCGGCGCATGGCGCTCAGCGCCTGGCGGAAATGTTCGCCGGGATTGCGCCGTGCCTCGCTGCCCTCGGCCGGGCTGGCGGCGATCACCTCATTGAGCACGGCCAGCGTTTCCTCGTCCGGCCGCGCGATGGCGGCGCTGACGCTGATCTGCTGGGCCGCGACGGTCAGCGCCCCGGCATAGCGGTCCAGGATCGCCGCGCGGTTGCGCTCCAGCGCGGTGCGGGTGGTCTTGATTGTGACATTGGGATTGCCGTCACGGTCGCCGCCGATCCAGGAATGGAACTGCACGCAGGGGGTGGAATCGTCCTCCACACCGAAGCGGCTCTGCGCCGCTGCGTGGAATTTCTCGAAGAGCTCCGGCACCGCGTCGAACAGCGCGTCGCGGAAGAATTGCAGTCCCCATTCGATCTCGTCCTCGGGCGAGGGCCGTTCGAGCCGCAGCTCGCCGGTGAGCCACAAGAGGTCGATCTCGCTTTCCAGATCGAGCAACAGCTCGCGGCGCTCGCGCGGGGTCCAGCGCTGGGTTTCCAGGTTGACCAGCCCGCGATAGATCCGCCGGTGAATTTCCAGCACGGTTACGCGCTTGGCCTCGGTGGGATGTGCGGTCAGGGTCGGGCCGACCGAGAGACGATGCGCGGCGGCACGGAAATCCTCCAGCGAGACATCGCCGGAATCCGCCAGTGCCTTGGCGAAACTGCCCTCCACGGCGGTCGGGCCCTCTTCGGTCTCGTCCTGCCGACGCCCCCGCATCGCGGCGTTTTCCTCGACGATCTTGAGCAGCTGGAACCAGATGTTCAGCGCCTGCAGATAGGAAATCAGGTCGCGGCCCTCGGGCAGCTGGCCCTCGACCCCGGTCAGCAATGGCAGGACAGCGGGCGCGCGCCTCGTGATGACATTCTGCCAAAGGCCAAAGACCTCGGCGCGCAGACGGTCGGCATAAGGATCCTTCGCCGGATCGGCGAAGTTGGGGTCAACAAGAGGCGCGCGTTGTTCCATCAATTCACCCTGTCGCGCGGTTCGCGCCCTTCGAAGAAATCACGGAGATTGTCGATCACCCGGAAGCCCATGGCTTCGCGGGCCTCGCGGGTGGCACTGCCCAGATGCGGCAGCATCACCAGACGGTCACAGTCCAGCAGCGCCGGATTGATCCGCGGCTCGCCGTCGAATACGTCGAGCGCGGCACCGCCGATGGTCTCGAACCACAGCGCCTGCGAGAGCGCCAGCTCGTCGATCACCTCGCCGCGGGCGGTGTTGATCAGGAAGGCGCCGGGGCGCATCAGGTTGAGCCGCTGCGCATTGATCAGGTGACGGTTCTCGGCGCCGCCCGGACAATGCAGCGAGACGAAATCGCATTCCGGCAACAGCGCCTCGATATTCTCGACCTGCGTGGCATTGCATTCAGCCAGCACCTCGGGCGCGACCTTGCTGCGGTTCTGCACGAGGATCTTCATGCCGAAACCGTGATGCGCACGGCGCGCCATTTCCTGTCCGATCCGCCCGTAGCCGACGATCCCCAGCGTCTTGCCGGAGACCTTGGTCCCCACCAGATGGGTCGGACGCCAGCCGGTCCAGCGGCCTTCGCGGATTTCCCGCTCGCCTTCCCCGGCCCGGCGCGCCGCCATCAAGAGCAGCGTCATCGCCAGATCCGCGGTGCATTCGCTCAGCACATCGGGGGTGTTGGTCACGGTGATGCCCAGATGATTGACCGCGCCGATATCGATGTGGCTGTAGCCGACACCGTAATTGGCGATGATCTTGGTCTGCGCCCGCTCGAGCTCCAGCGCCGGGGCGCCGATCACGTCGGTGACCGTCGGCAGCACCGCATCATAGGAGGACAGGGCCGCCTTGAAATCCGCCGCGCAGAGCGGCTTGTCGGTGGTGTTGAGCACCGTGTCGAAGCTCTCCGACAGCTGTGCTTCCACAGCTGCCGGCCAGCGCCGGGTGACCAGAACCTTGGGTTTCACCATGACCTTGCCTCCTATTGCATGACGTTGGCGATGGTCTCGCCAATCACTGCGGGGTTTTCCGCGACCGTCACGCCGGCCGCGGTGAGGATCTCGACCTTCTCGCTGGCGCTTTCGCCGAAGGCGGAGATGATTGCCCCGGCATGGCCCATGGTCCGGCCCTTCGGCGCGGTCAGACCCGCGACATAGGCGACCACCGGCTTGGTGACGTGATCGCGGATGTAATCCGCGGCCTCGGCCTCCTGCGGCCCGCCGATCTCGCCGATCATGCAGATCACATGGGTGTCGGGATCGGCCTCGAACTGCTCCAGGATATCCTTGAACGAGGAACCGTTGATCGGGTCGCCGCCGATGCCCACCGAGGTCGAGACCCCGAGGCCGCGTTCCTTGAGCTGGGCCGCCGCTTCATAGCCGAGCGTGCCGGAACGGCCGATGATGCCGACATTGCCCTGCAGGTAGATATGGCCGGGCATGATGCCGAGCAGCGCCTTGCCGGGGCTGATCGTGCCGGCGCAGTTCGGGCCGGTCAGCACCATGCGGCGCTCCTTGGGATAGCGGTACATGTAACGCTTCACGCGGATCATGTCCTGCGCCGGGATACCGTCGGTGATGCAGACGCAATAGCGGATGCCCGCATCGGCGGCTTCCATGATGCTGTCCGCCGCGGAGGGAGGCGGCACGAAGACCAGTGTCGCCTCGGCGCCGGTTGCCTCGACCGCTTCCTTGACGGTGTTGAACACCGGCACGCCCTCGACCGTCTCGCCGCCTTTGCCGGGCACCACGCCGCCGACGACATTGGTGCCGTATTCGATCATGTCCTTGGTGTGGAACCGGGCCATCTTGCCCGTGATCCCCTGCACGATGACTTTCGTGTCGCGATCCAGAAAAATGCTCATCAGACAGCCCTCACTTTGGTGCTTTGGTTGAGATCGCTCTGCCAGGCGCCCACGGCGCGCTCGGCGGCTTCCATCAGGGTCGTGGCGCGGATCAGCGGCAGACCGCTTTCGGCCAGGATCTTCTGCCCCTCTTCGACATTGGTGCCCGCGAGGCGCACGATGACCGGCACGTCGACCTGCACTTCGCGCAGCGCCTGAACGACGCCCTCGGCCACCCAGTCACAGCGGTTGATGCCCGCGAAGATATTGACCAGGATCGCTTCGACCTTGCTGTCCGACATCACCAGGCGGAAGGCCTTGGCCACCCGCTCGGGCGTTGCGCCGCCGCCGATATCGAGGAAGTTGGCAGGCTCGCCGCCGGCCAGCTTGATCGTGTCCATCGTCGCCATCGCGAGACCCGCGCCGTTGACGATGCAGCCGATGTTTCCGTCAAGGCCGACATAGGACAGGCCACGGTCCGCCGCGCGGCTCTCGCGCGGGTCTTCCTGGGACTTGTCGCGCAGCTCGGAGATCTGCGGATGCCGGAACAGGGCGTTGTCGTCGAAGGTCATCTTGGCGTCGAGCGCCATGATCCGGTTGTCGCCGGTGATCACCAGCGGGTTGATCTCCACCATGGTCGCGTCAAGCTCGGTGAAGGCGCGGAAACAGCCCTGCAGGGTGCGCACCATCTGCTGCACCATGCCCGCCTCGATCCCCAGTTTGAAGGCGATCTCGCGGCACTGGAATTCCTGCAACCCGACCGCCGGTTCGACGGTGGCGCGCACGATGCTGTCGGGACGCTCGGCGGAAATGTCCTCGATTTCCATGCCGCCCTCGGCGGAGGCCACGATCATCACCCGCTGGCTGGAGCGGTCGAGCACGAAACCGAGGTAGATCTCGCGGTCGATCGGCACTGCCGCCTCGACATAGACGCGATAGATCCCCTTGCCCTCGGGGCCGGTCTGATGCGTCACCAGCTTGCGGCCGAACATGTCCTCGGTGGCCTCCTGGATCTCGACATCGCTGTCGCAGACCTTGACGCCGCCCGCCTTGCCGCGCCCCCCGGCATGGACCTGGGCCTTGACCACCCAGCGCTCCCCGCCCATTTCGCGCGCCCGGTAGGCCGCCTGTTCGGGGCTGTAGGCGAGCGCCCCCTGGGGCACTGCCACGCCGAAGTTACTGAGAACTTCCTTGGCCTGATATTCGTGGATATCCATTTTCTGTCCTTCCTGATGCGTTTCTTATTCGGCCGCCATGCTGGCCTTGTAATGCTTGTCGAGACCGTCGCTGACCGCGGCCATGTCGACCTCGGCGCCGAGCTTGCGCATCGCCTCGCCGAACCGGGTCACGATGTCGGAGATCGCCGCGGGGGTGAGCAGGTTGAGGATGCCGATCCGGACCTGAACCGGCTCGGACAGGGTCGGCCAGATGCCGAAACCCTCGGCGCGGCAATTCTGCACCAGCTCCATCTCGCGGCCCGCCAGGCTGTCGGGCAGGTTGAGCACGACGAGCGAGGTCATGTTCGAGGTGACCTTGCAGCCCATGGCGGTGACCGCTTCGCGCAGCGCCGCCTCGTGGAAGGCGTAATCCTTGGCCCGCTGGGCAACGCTCTGCTGCAGGGTGATGCGCAGCGCCTCGTGGAATGCGGCGACGGCATAGGCGCTGTGGGTGCGGTGATAGGTGCCCTTCTCCACATCCTTGCCCTCGATGATGCCCCAGTGCCGGGCCTCCAGGATCGGATGATGTACGAAGCTGCGGCAGCCGGTTTTCTTGAGCTCGGCGATATAGGTGTCGGTGAAGGAGACCGGCGCATAGGTCAGCGGCAGGCAGCAGATGCCCTTCTGCGGGCAGGAGGCCCAGCCGTGCACGCCGGGGAAATCGTCGATCTTGAAATCTTCGACGCCGAGCGAGGAGACCGCGTCGACCAGCCCCATTGCGCCGTGCTTCTCGCAGGCATCCGAGAAGCCGCGGATGTCGTTGATCCGGCCCGAGCCGGTTTCCCAATGCGCCATCGCGGCCCATTTCGGCTTGTGCTCGGCCAGCGCCCTTTCGACCATCTCGCCGCTGACGGAAGTGCCGTGCGGCACGTCGATGATGGTGACCGAGGCCGGTTTCGGATCGAGAGGGCTGGCGGCCAGCTCTTCGGCGGTGGCCGCCTTCATCCGCACGGTCAGCCCGTCGATGCCCGAGAAGGTGCCGTTGTTGAAGACGACGACCTTGTCGCCCGGCATCACCGCGTTGAACATCACGTCGAGACCGCTCCAGCCGGTACCCGCGACGCCGTAGGTATGGACGTTCTTCGTGCCCATGACCTCGCGAAGCATCTGCTTTGCCTCGACCATGCCGCGCAGCACGTCGGGCTGCATGTGGTCGGCCACCCCGGCGGCGGCGAAGCGCTGCAGCACGCGGGGGTCGGTATTGCCCGGCCCGGGACCGGCGGCGATGGTCTGGGGAATTTCGAGCTGCGGGAAGATCTGGGTGTCGGTCATGGCAAGTTTGTTTCCTGTCAGTTAATCCTCGGTTAATCACAGGAAAGCTTGCCTCGACAAAACGCGCAATATCCCTTAATGCTGCTTTTGGGTATCTAATTGGGTGGGGAAATACCTACCCATAGGTGTAAGGATACCGATGTATACCGTTCCAGACCCCGTAAACTTGGGTAGTTTATTGCGATAAAGGACTTAGAAACAGATGGTTAAGCCTCCCGACGATCCGATCAAGATCATGCTGGCCGACAGCAATCCGCTCGTGCTCTCGGCGATGTCCGCCTATTTCGAGCGCGACAGGCGATTCTCTCTCGTCGCCACCACCGCCACTGCCGAGGGCTTCCTCGGGACCGTCATGCGGGTGCCGGTTCAGGTCGGGGTGATCGACTGGAACCTGCCGGTGCTGGGCGGTGCGCGGCTGCTCGAAGTGCTGCGCGAACACGAGCGGGCGCCCCGGCTGGTGGTCTATGCCGACGAGAAAAGCGATGCGCATCGCGGCGCGATGGGCGCGGGGGCGGCCGGGTTCGTCGCCCGCAACGGTCCGGTCGAGTCGCTGCTCGACACCTGCATCGCGGTGGCGGCGGGCAAGATGGTTTTCCCGTTCCTCGATGTGCGCGAATTGCAGCAGGATCCGATCCATGCCCTGTCGCGGCGCGAACGGGCGATGCTCGAAGCGCTGTCGAAGGGATTGACGAATCGCGAGCTGTCGAAGGAACTCGGGATCTCGATCAACACGGTGAAGTTCCACCTGTCGAACCTGTTCGAGAAGCTCTCGGTCCGCAACCGCGCCCAGGCCATCGCGTTCTACTATTCGAGCCGCCTGCCCGCCGAACGCGCCGCCAAGGAACGCGACAAGAGCTGAAAACCGCCCCCGGCAGGCGCGAAATATTATTTCTTGACAGGAAAGATATTTTCCTCCTTGCATAAAGGCATCCAGACCCACGCCCGCCAAAGGAGCAGCGAACATGTCATTCCACCCCGTAGATCAGGCCCCCGCCCGCCTCAATCGCAGCGAACTCGCCGTGCCCGGCAGCCAGCCGCAAATGTTTGAGAAGGCAGCGGAATCCGATGTCGATGTGATCTTCCTCGACCTTGAGGACGCGGTCGCACCCGACGAGAAACCGCAGGCGCGCAAGAACATCATCAAGGCGCTCAACGAGATCGACTGGGGCAACAAATCCATGTCGATTCGGATCAACGGGCTCGACACCCATTACATGTACCGCGATGTCGTCGACATCGTCGAACAGGCCGGCGAGCGGCTCGACCTGATCATGATCCCGAAGGTCGGCACCGCCGCTGACGTCTATGCGATCGACATGATGGTCACCCAGATCGAGGACGCCATGGGCTGGCGCAAGCGCATCGGTTTCGAACATATCATCGAAACCGCGCTCGGCATGCAGAACGTGCACGAGATCGCCGCCGCCTCCAAGCGCAACGAGAGCCTGCATTTCGGCGTCGCCGATTACGCCGCCTCCACCCGCGCCCGCACGACCGTGATCGGCGGTGTGAACGAGAATTACTCGGTGCTGACCGACCCGGATGGCAGCGGCAACCGCGAGACCCATTGGGGCGACATGTGGCATTACGCGATCTCGCGCATGGTGGTCGCGGCGCGCGCCAACGGGCTGCGCCCGATCGACGGCCCGTTCGGCGATTTCTCCGATCCCGAGGGCTACAAGGCTGCCGCCTACCGCGCCGCGGTGATCGGTTGCGAAGGCAAATGGGCGATCCATCCGAGCCAGATCGCGCTGGCCAACGAGGTGATGAGCCCCTCCGAGGAGGAAGTCACCCGCGCGCAGCGGATTCTCAAGGCAATGGCCGAGGCCGAAGCCGCAGGCAAGGGCGCCGTTTCGCTCGACGGCCGCCTGATCGACTACGCCTCCATCCGCCAGGCCGAAGTGCTGGTGGAAAAGGCCAAGCAGATCGCCGGTGAATGAGCAATACGGCTGACATGCGCACCCTCGCGCGCCAGCTGTTCGCAGCCGCCGTGGAGGCCGCCGACCCTGCCCTGGCAGTGCGGCGGCACCTGACGGCAACCCCGCCAGCCCCTCTCCCGGCTGGCGGGAAATATCTGGTGCTCGCCATCGGCAAGGCCGCCCCGGCGATGCTGCGCGAAGCGCTCGCGCATCTGCCGAGCCCGGTTGTCGCGCTCGGCGTGACGCATCACGAAAACAGGCAGGACGTGGCAGGGGCCACGATCCTCACCGCCGGTCATCCGGTCCCCGATCAGGCCGGTTTCGATGCCGCGCGGCGGATTCTGTCCCTGCTCGGCGAGACCACGAAGTATGACCGCGTGCTGGCACTGATATCCGGCGGCGGTTCGGCGCTGGTTCCAGCCCCGATCGCGCCGCTGACCCTTGCCGACAAGCAGGCGGTCAGTCAGGTATTGCTCGACAGCGGGCTCGACATCGTGGCGATGAACATGGTCCGCCAGCAACTTTCCGAGATCAAGGGCGGCGGGCTGTTGCGCCATGCCGCTCCGGCCCCGGTCACCGCGCTGATCCTCTCCGACGTGATCGGCGACGACCTGCGCGCCATTGCCAGCGGCCCGACCGTCGCGCCGCTCGGCAGCCGTGAAGACGTGGTAGCGCTGCTGAAAGAGCATCGCATTTTCAACAGGATACCGGATGAAGTTCAAGCCCTCCTGCAAAGCCCGGACACGCGTCCCGCGCCGCCCGAGGGCAAGAACCATCTGGTTGGCAGCAACCGCCAATCGCTCGACGCGATGTTCGCGGCGCTGCCAAGCGACTGGCACGGAGAGATCGTCAGCGACCGGCTCACCGGCGACGTGAAGGACGCGGCGGCAACGATCATCGACGCCGCGAGAAACTGTCGCAGATCCGGGCCCACGGCGCTGATCTTCGGCGGCGAAACCACCGTGCAGATCACCGGCACCGGCCGCGGCGGGCGCAATCAGGAACTGGCCCTGCGCGTGGCGTTAGAGGGCGCGGATCTGCCCGAAGGCTGGGTCTTCCTCTCCGGCGGCACCGACGGGCGCGACGGCCCGACCGATGCGGCCGGCGGCATTGTCGATGGCGGCAGCGCGGCACGGATGGCCGCGGCCGACCCCGAAATGTTACTGGCCAATAACGACAGCAACGCCGCGCTGGCAACAGGGGACGACCTGCTGATCACCGGCGCCACCGGCACCAATGTCGCGGATGTTCAGGTGCTGCTGCTGCCCTGAGCGGCAGCGGGCATGCCCCAGGCACCGAGATCGTTGACCAGCATCAGGGCAACGCGCCGGAACACGGCGCGCAGCCGCTCGACCTTGGCCCCTTCAAGACCGTTCATCGTTAGGGCCGCGTCCATGCAGGTCAGCCAATCCTCGGCATCCTGCTGCGAAATCGGCACATGTTCATGCATCTGCCTGACGTTCATATGGCCGAATTTCTCTTCGTAATAGCGCCGCCCGCCGAGGAATCCCGACAGGAAGTTGAATTGCTCAAGCCGCACATGGTCGAGCCCGTGTCCGCGCAGATGCAGTTTCTTGATCTGCTCGCCCTCGGGCATCGTTTCGATCAGGTCGTAGAAATCATCGACCAGCTTGCGCAGAACCTCCTCGCCGCCGATCTCCTCCAACATGCTCTGCTTCATCTCGCCTCCATTCCCGGAACCGTCCGTCGCATCTCCCTGTAATGGTATGATAGCAAATCCTCCTGCTTGAGGAAAACTTTTTTCTCTGCAAGAATACCGTCAGTGCCCCTTGCGTGGAGACTCCAATGTCGCTGATCCTCGGCCTCTGCGCCGCCATCTGCTGGGCGCTGCATGATCTCAGCGTGCGCCGGATCAGTCAGCATATCGCCATCCTGCCCGCGCTGCTCTGCGTCTTCGTCTTCGGCGCGCTGTTCCTGCTGCCGGTTGCCGTGCTCGCCGGAGACTGGGGCGCGATGAATATCCCGGCCTACCGGATGAGCGGTGTGTCCGGCCTGCTCTACGGGCTCGCCGCGCTCAGCCTCTATGCGGCGTTCGAGATCGGCCCGGTGCGGCTCGTCTCGCCGATCATCGGGGCCTTTCCGCTGCTCTCGACGCTCTGGGCCATGTATTCGGGGGTCGAGATCGGCATCGGCCAATGGCTTGCGGTGATCGCCATCGTGCTCGGCGTCGGGCTGGTGGCGCTGCTTTCGGAGCCGGGAGCGGGTCAGGCCGGGAAATCCCGTGCCATCGCCTATTCGCTGCTCGCCGCGCTCGGCTTTGCCGCGACCTTCGCCACCGCCCAGATCGCCGCGCAGCGCGGCGCCGACCTGCCGGTGACCCTGACCAGCCGGATCGCCGCGACGCTGCTGATCGCGCTGCTCGTCTGGGGAATGCGCCACCGCGCCCTGCCGGTGCGGTCGGCCCTGCCCGTGCTGGCGCTGATGGGGTTGCTCGACGCGCTCGCCATCGGCCTCGTTACCTATTCAGGCAACCTGCCGCGGCCCGAATTCGCCGCCGTGGCCGCCTCGCTCTTCGGAATGCTGACCGTGCTGCTGGCCTGGGCGATCCTGCGCGAGCCGATGCGCGCGCGGCAATGGGCCGCCGCGGCGCTGGTGTTCTGCGGGATCGGCTATCTCGGGCTCTAGGAGATCCAGCCCGCCGCCTTCTGCCGCTGATGTGCCACCGTGGCGTTGCGCATCAGGATCGCCACCGTCACCGGCCCGACGCCACCGGGCACCGGGGTGATCCAGCCCGCCACTTCCTTGACCGCGTCGGTATCGACATCGCCGACAATCCGCGTTTCGCCATCCGCATCGGTGATCTGGTTGATGCCGATGTCGATCACCGCCGCACCCGGCTTGATCATCTCCGGCCCGATCAGATGCGCCTTGCCGACGGCCACCACCACCACATCGGCACGGCGCGAATGCATAGCCACCGAGCGGGTCATGTGATGGCAGACCGTCACCGTTGCACCCTCGGCCATCAGCATCATCGCCGCCGGCTTGCCGACGATCTCGGAATGGCCGATCATCACGATCTCGAGCCCCTTGAGCTCGAGCCCGGTTTCCTTGATCAACTCGACCGAGGCGGCGGCGGTACAGGGCGCCAACGCTACATCCGAATAGACGATATTGCCGATCGAGGACGGGTTCATCCCCTCCACGTCCTTGAGCGGATGGATCGCCGATTGCAGCGAGCGCACATGGATATGCTCGGGCACCGGGCGCTGCAGGATCACGCCAAGCACGTTGGGATCGTCATTCATCGCCGCGATGCGCTGCTTGCATTCCTCCTGGGTGACGTCGGCGCTCCAGAGCTGCTGGTCAAATCGGATGCCCGCCGCCACCGCGCCGCGTGCCTGGTTGCGCACATAGACCGCGACTTCCGGATTATCGCCGATGCTGACCGATACCAGTCGGCCAATCCGGTTCGAGCCGCCCGCCGCCTCGACATAGGCCTTGGCCTCGTCGAGGATGCGGGCCCGCACCACCTTGCCGTCGATCAGGCGATGATCGCGCATCACCCTGTCCTTCACGCCGTCAGGCCTTCGGGCTCTTCGAGCCCGTTGGCGCGGCAGCAGGCGGTGAGGGTGTTGGCCAGCAGGCAGGCGATGGTCATCGGGCCGACGCCGCCGGGGACCGGGGTGATGGCGCCCGCGACTTCGGCGCAGCTGGCGTAATCGGCATCCCCGACGAGCTTGTTCTTGCCGTCGCGCTCGATGCGGTTGATGCCGACGTCGATCACTGTCGCCCCCGGCTTGATCCAGTCGCCCGGCACCATCTCGGGGCGGCCGACCGCCGCCACCACGATATCGGCGCGGCGCACCACCTCGGGCAGGTCCTTGGTGCGGGAATGGGCGATGGTGACGGTGCAGCTGTCGCCGAGCAGCAGCTGCGCCATCGGCTTGCCGACGATGTTGGAACGGCCCACCACCACCGCGTCAAGCCCCGAGAGCGAGCCGTGATGTTCGCGCAGCATCATCAGGCAGCCCAGCGGCGTGCAGGGCACCATCGATTTCTGCCCGGTGCCGAGCAGGCCGACGTTGGAAATGTGGAAGCCGTCGACATCCTTGGCCGGGTCGATCGAATTGATCACCAGGTCCTCGTCGAGATGTTTGGGCAGCGGCAGCTGCACCAGGATGCCGTGGATCTCCGGGTCGTTGTTGAGCTGTTCGATCAGCGCCAGCAGGTCGCCCTGGCCGGTCTCCGCATCGAGCTTGTGCTCGACCGATTTCATGCCCACCTCGACGGTCATCTTGCCCTTCGAGCGGACATAGACCTCGGAGGCCGGGTCCTCGCCGACCAGCACCACGGCGAGGCCTGGCGTGATGTTGTGCTGCTCCTTCAGGCGCGTCACGTGTTCCGCCACCTGGCCACGCACCTTGGCCGCGAATGCCTTGCCGTCGATGATTGTCGCTGTCATGTCACTTTCCTCTTTGCGCGCGGAGCGGGTCGGCGCCCGTTGATCTCGTGTCGTGTCGGGGCGGGCGGGATCATCCCGCCCCGCCCCCGTAGGCTGGGTAAAACCCACCCCCGTGCTTCAGAACAGGCCTTCGACGTCGCCTTCCTCGTTGAGGCGGATGTTCTCGGCCGAGGGCACCCGCGGCAGGCCCGGCATGGTCATGATCTCACCGCAGATCACCACCACGAACCCGGCACCCGCGCTCAGACGCACTTCGCGCACCGGCACCGAGAAGCCGGTCGGCGCGCCGCGCCGCTCGGGGTCGGTGGTGAAGCTGTACTGGGTCTTGGCCATGCAGACCGGCAGGTTGCCATAGCCCTGGGCCTCCCAATCCTTGAGCTGGTTGCGGATCTTCTGGTCCGCCAGCACCTCGTCGGCGCGGTAGATGCGCTTGGCCACCGCCTCGATCTTCTGGAACAGCGGCATGTCATCGCCGTAGAGCGGCGCGAAATTGGCCTGGTCGTGATCGGCGATCTCGGCCACGCGGGTGGCGAGTTCCGCCGAGCCTTCCGAGCCCAGCTCCCAGTGACGGCTCAGGATCGCCTCGGAACCCTGTTCCTTGACATAGGCCTTGACCGCGTCGACCTCGGCATCGGTGTCGGTGACGAAATGGTTGATCGCCACCACCACCGGCACGCCGAAGGATTTGACGTTCTCGATGTGGCGGCCGAGGTTGGCACAGCCCTTCTTGACCGCATCGACATTCTCGGTGCCCAGATCGGCCTTGGCGACGCCGCCGTTCATCTTCATCGCCCGCACCGTGGCGACCACGACCACCACCGAAGGGTGCAGCCCGGCCTTGCGGCACTTGATGTTCATGAATTTCTCGGCGCCGAGATCGGCCCCGAAACCGGCTTCGGTGACCACGTAATCGGCCAGTTTCAGCGCCGTGGTGGTGGCGATCACCGAGTTGCAGCCATGCGCGATATTGGCGAACGGGCCGCCATGCACGAAGGCCGGGTTGTTTTCCAGCGTCTGCACCAGGTTGGGCTGCATCGCGTCCTTCAACAGCACGGTCATCGCGCCGTCGGCCTTGATGTCGCGGGCAAAGACCGGGCTGCGGTCGCGGCGATAGGCCACGATCATGTCGCCCAGGCGCTTCTCCAGATCCGCCAGATCCTTGGCCAGACAGAGGATCGCCATGACTTCGGAAGCCACGGTGATGTCGAACCCGGCCTCGCGCGGGAAACCGTTGGAGACGCCGCCGAGGCTGGCGGTGATGTTGCGCAGGGCGCGGTCGTTCATGTCGAGCACCCGGCGCCAGACCACCCGGCGGGTGTCGATCTCGAGCTCGTTGCCCCAGTAGATGTGGTTGTCGATCATCGCGCTGAGCAGGTTATGCGCCGAGGTGATGGCGTGGAAATCGCCAGTGAAATGGAGGTTCATCTCCTCCATCGGCACGACCTGCGCATAGCCCCCGCCCGCGGCGCCGCCCTTCATGCCGAAGTTCGGCCCGAGCGAGGCCTCGCGGATGCAGACCGCGGCCTTCTTGCCGATCCGGTTCAGACCGTCGCCGAGACCCACCGTGGTCGTGGTCTTGCCCTCGCCCGCCGGGGTCGGGTTGATCGCCGTGACCAGGATCAGCTTGCCGTCCTTGCGCTCCTGCACGCCGTCGATGAACGTCTGGCTCACCTTCGCCTTGTCATGCCCATAGGGCAGAAGATCGTCGCTGGAGATCCCGAGCTTCTCACCAATCTCCTGGATCGGCCGCTTCTGCGCCTCGCGCGCAATCTGAATGTCGGTCTTGAAAGCCATGTTGTTCCCCTGTGACTGGTGGCCTGAAGCCGTTTCTGCATACAGGGGCATGCGGCCCGGCAAGGGGCGCATTTCCGACATTCAGGCTGCATGATGCGGCGGCCACGGGGGACGGGGTTTCCTTTGGGAAACCTTTGTCGCTCAAACCGGCGCCCAGACGGGCTGGTCCGGCAGATGCAGGCGGAGCCGGTCGCCGAGCTGCAGAATACCCTCGCGCTCCACCCAGGCCGTGACCCCGCGCCGCCCCCGGGCCGCGGATTTGAAACGCGGGCCATGGCCGGGATGGCGCTCCTCGATGACACGACCGGGCAGCACACAGGGGCGGTTTTCCATGTCGATGACCAGGCTGGCACCGGACGGGGCCTGCAGCCGCGACGAGGGGGGCACATGGCTGAAATCGGGAATACCTTCGAGCACGATCGAGGCGCCGAGCGCGCCGGGGTCGAGATGCGCGAGTTCCATCGCGGCGGCGATCTGGGCCAATTCCTCGACCGAGAGGATCGACAATTGCCTGGTGTTGCGGATCTCGGTTCCCTTGAGATGCTGCGCCGTCACGCGAACGCAGGACGCCCTGGTCAGCCCGGCATGGCAATCGCCTTCGAACCCGGCATAGCTGGCGAAGATCTGGGCGCGGCGCTCGGCCCGCAGATCCCGGCTGCTGTCGCCGGCCACTCCGAGCCAGGTGATGCGGGCGGAATACTCGCTGGGTTTGAGGGCGGGCATATCGTCTCCTGTCGTTGCGCGAAGACTGGCGCAGCGTGGCGGCAAAGAAAAGGCCCCGCGCGTGGCGGGGCCTGTATCTCTGTGCGGTCGCGAGATTGTCAGGTCGAGGGTTCCGGCTCCAGCCCGCCGGAGGGCGGCGACTTCTTGCCCTTGGCCTTGGGGATCGCCGTGACGCTCGGCGCGCTGCCCTGATCGGGCATGTCGTCATCGGGATGTTCGGAGGGCGGCAGGCCTTTCAGCACCCGCTTGATCTCGTCCCCGGTCAGCGTCTCGTACTCCAGCAGGCCCTGTGCCAGGCGCTCGAATTCGACTTCCTTCTCGGTGATGATCTCCATCGCGCGGTCATAGCCATCCTGGATGAAGCGGCGCACCTCTTCCTCGACCAGCTCCTTGGTATTGGCCGAGACCGAAAAACCGGCGGTATTACCCTGATAGCCCTCGGCGGCTTCCGAATAGTCGATATTGCCGACCTTGTCGGACATGCCCCAGCGCAGCACCATGGCCCGCGCCAGCGCGGAAGCCTGCTGGATATCGCCTGCCGGACCGTTGGAGACAGCATCGGCCCCGTATTTGTGGATCTCCGCCGCCTTGCCGGCCATCGCCATGGCGAGGCGCTGATGGCATTCGTCCTTGAACATGTTGAGCCGGTCCATTTCCGGCAGGCTCATGACCATGCCGAGCGCCCCGCCGCGCGGGATGATCGTCGCCTTGTAGACCGGGTCGCATTTCGGCAGCGTCATGCCGACGAGCGCGTGACCGGCCTCGTGATAGGCGGTCATCTCCTTCTGCTCGGCGGTCATCACCATCGAACGGCGCTCCGGGCCCATCATCACCTTGTCCTTGGCCTGTTCGAAATCGATCATCGTCACGAAACGCCGCCCGACGCGTGCCGCCATCAACGCGGCCTCGTTCACCAGATTGGCGAGATCCGCGCCAGAGAAACCAGGGGTGCCACGGGCGATGATGCGCAGATCGACATCCGGGCCGAGCGGCGTCTTGCGGGCATGCACGTGCAGGATCTTCTCGCGGCCCTTGATGTCGGGATTGGGCACCGTGACCTGACGGTCGAAACGACCGGGACGCAGCAGCGCCGGGTCGAGCACGTCGCGCCGGTTGGTGGCGGCAAGGATGATCACGCCTTCGTTGCTCTCAAAACCGTCCATCTCGACCAGAAGCTGGTTCAGCGTCTGTTCGCGCTCGTCATTGCCGCCGCCGTAACCGGCACCACGATGGCGGCCGACCGCGTCGATCTCGTCGATGAAGACGATACAGGGGGCGTTCTTCTTGGCCTGTTCGAACATGTCACGCACCCGGCTCGCGCCGACGCCGACGAACATCTCGACGAAATCGGAACCGGAGATGGTGAAGAACGGCACGCCCGCCTCGCCGGCGATGGCACGGGCCAGGAGCGTCTTACCGGTGCCCGGAGGGCCGACCAGCAGCGCGCCCTTGGGGATCTTGCCGCCGAGACGGGAGAATTTCTGCGGATTGCGGAGAAATTCGACAATCTCCTCGAGCTCTTCCTTGGCCTCGTCGATGCCCGCGACGTCATCAAAGGTCACCCGGCCATGTTTCTCGGTCAGCATCTTGGCCTTGGATTTGCCGAAGCCCATGGCGCCGCCCTTGCCGCCGCCCTGCATGCGATTCATGAAATATATCCAGACACCGATCAGCAGAAGCACCGGCAGCAGCGACATCAGGAAGGTCTGGAACCCCGATTGCGCCTGCTGTTCGGCGCGCACCGGGATATTGTTGTCGATCAGCAGCGTCGTGATCTCGGCATCTTCCGGCTTGATCGCGATATAATCGCTGCCGTCGGAACGGCGGAACCGCACCTGCTCGCCGTCGAGCGTCACGTTGCGCACGTCGCCCCCCTTCACGGCGGAAACAAATTCGGAATAGCTGATCTCGCGATTTTGCATGGCGCCGTCGGAGCCGCTGAACAGGTTGAACAGCGCCAGAATCAACAGCATCAATACGACCCAAAAGGCGAGGTTGCGAACATTGCCCAAGGAAACTCTCCTAAATTCGGGGGGCCGCACCAACATAATCCGACCACCACTCTAAGATAGAGATCATGTGGCCATGTTCAATGCGATAATAGGGCGGTGAAGAAACCTTCTGCCCCATCAAGGAGTTCAGCCTGCCAGTTTCCGCCCATTCCGGCAAGGGGCGCGGCAATCAGCGCGTCTCCCTGCCAGATGGCCGGGGTCGAGAGCAGGACCGCATGGGGCCGCCCGGTGGCGCGCCAATCCGGGCATTGGGTGAGACCGGCGCCGCCGAGAGGGCCAACGTGCAGCGTCTCATTCTGTGGAACATCGGCAGGGGGACGCAGTTTCCAGCGCCCGTCCCACGGCGTGTCCAGCGCGGCGCGGCTGTCGCGCACCTTGTCATATTCGCGAAATACCCAGATCCTGCCTTGGTTCGGCCGTGCATGACAGCCGTCGACCGTGCCGGCCTGACCCTTTTGCAAGGCCTTGATCATGCCGCTGACGGCGCCGCGTCGGGGCGGATAGGGTGCGCCGCTGATCCAGTTCAGCGCACCGATCAGCAGTCGGCGCTGGATTTCGTCAGGCAGAATCAGCAGTCTGCGGCGGTCGAACACCACGGCACCGGCGTGGATCTCGGCCATGTCGCGTGCGGCGAGGAAGGTCTGCCAGTCGAGCGCCCGTCGCGCCTGCGACAGATTGGCCGCGACGGCGGACAGCCCCTCTGCGTCGATCCCCAGCGGTGCCAGCGCCGCAAGCGTCTGGCGTGCCCGGATACGTTCGAACCTTTCGTCCTCGTTGCTTGGATCCTCGACCCAGACGACCCCCTCGCTCCGCAGATATTCGCGCAGCTCGGCACGGCTGACGCCAAGCAGGGGGCGCAGCCAGGTGATCCCGTCATGAAGCCGTCGCGGCGCCATGCCGGAAAGCCCGTCGACCCCGGCCCGCCGCGCCAGACGCATCAGCAATGTCTCGGCCTGATCGTCAGCCGTGTGGCCGAGCGCCACATGGTCAAGCCCACGCGTCCTTGCCCAGTCCACCATCAGCCCATAGCGCGCCGTGCGCGCCGCGTTCTGAAGATTGCCGCTGCCGTCCCAGCCGTGCCATTTCAGGATATCGTGTTCGATGCCGAGGTCCGCACAGTGACGCGCCACCAGCGCGGCTTCCTCGACCGCCCCGGCACGCAGCCCGTGATCGACGGTGACCGCAAACAGCGTGCAGACCTGCGTGGCGCAGAACCGATGCAGGAGCTGCAGCAGCGCCATGGAGTCGCCGCCGCCCGATACCGCTACCCCGATCCGCTCGGGAGGATGGGGCAACAGCGCATCGCTGACCTTCCCGGTCAACCGCCTGATCAGCCCCTCCCCCTCCATTCTAGCGGTACAAAATCAGGAGCAATTCAATGCGCGCCGCTCGGCCTCGGCTTCGGCGACCGCCGGATTGCCGGGAAAGCGGATCGCGACCTCAGACAGCGTGACGCAGGCCTCCTGGATCTGGCCCAGCGTGCCGAGTGCCTGACCGAGGTGGAACAGCGCCTGTGGCGCAACCGGTCCGACCGGGTCGGTGCTGAAACTGGCGAGAAAGGCGCGTGCCGCCTCCCGCGAATCTCCCAGACCGTTCAGCGCCTCACCGCGCCGCAGCTCCGCCTCCGCGGCTAGCGGGCCGCCCGGATAGGTCTCGTTGAAGGTCTCAAAGAGGTCCGCGGCGCTGCGAAAGTCACTGGATGCGAGCGCCTCCTGCGCCCGCTTGAAATCGGCCTCCTCGTTGACGGCCAGTTCAGAGGAATCGATCGGGGTGGCGGGGGCGCTCGGCGTGGCGGTCGCCGCCGCCGGATCGCTCGGCTGCGGAGATGCCGCGGGCAACGCCGCGCCGCCGGAGGGTTCGATCTCGCCGCCGCCGAGGGTCGATGTCTCCCCGAGAGCGCCGACATCGCCGCCTTCCAGCTCGACCAGCCGGAATTCCAGATCGCCGATCCGGTTGGTGCCATCGGACACCACCCGGTTGACCCGGTTTTCCAGCTCTTCGGTCTTCGAGGTCAAACGCTGCAATTCGCTTTCCATGGAATTGACCCGCTCGAGCACGGAGGAGCCGGTGACCGCCACCGACGCGCCGCCCGAGGTCGAGAGCTCACGCCGCAGTTTCTGCATCTCGACGTTGAGGATCGTCAGTTCCTGACGCACATCGGCCAGGGTCTGCGCATCCTGCGCCATCGCAAAGCCGGGTGACAGGATCAACCCCAGGGTCACAGCCAAAACAAATCGCATGTTATTCACCCTCTCTCAGACTAGCTTGTGAGGCCGCCCGCAAGCACCGTCACGGCGCGGCGGTTCTTGGCATAGCAGGCCTCAACGGAGCAGATCTCGATCGGGCGTTCCTTGCCGTAGCTCACCACGCGCAGACGCGACGGGGCGACGCCCTTGGAAATGAGGTATTCGCGCGCTGCATTGGCCCGGCGGGCGCCGAGCGCAAGGTTGTATTCGCGCGTGCCCTTTTCATCCGCATGGCCCTCGATCACCGCCTGGTAATCGGCATTGGTCATCAGCCACTGCGCCTGCCCGTCCAGCGTTGCCTGGCCCACCGCGGTCAGGCTCGACTGGTCGTTCTCGAAAAGAACACGGTCGCCGATCGCCTGCTGGAAATAGGCGGTCGAGGTCGGATCGTTGGCGCTGCCCGGGATGACACCGCTGTTCACCCCGGTGCCTGCACCGGCCCCGGCACCGCCCGCCGCGCCGCCGCTGCCGAAACGGTCGGGGTTGGTACAGGCCGACAAGGCCAGCGTGGCAATCAGGATCGTGCTGGTCAGAATGGACTTCATGTTAACTGCCCTCTTCAATGGCGTTTCTCGTTGTTTGGCCGATGTCTATCATATCAGCCCGGCCATGGGAAATGTGCTGACGCCTGCCGTAGCGCTACTTTTGCAAGGGCGACCAGGACGGGTCCGAGGCGCCCTGCGGCGTGCGCACTGGCCGCAGGTTGCGCCCGGAAATGTCCACCGAATAGAGCGAGGAGGAACCGCCCGCGCCCTGCGTCTCGCGCGCGAACATGATCACCCGGCCATTGGGCGCCCAGGTCGGCCCCTCATCGAGGAAGGAGGCGGTCAGAAGGCGTTCTTCCGAACCATCCGTGCGCATCACGCCGATGTGGAACCGGCCCTTGTTCTGCTTGGTGAAAGCGATGAGATCGCCGCGCGGGGACCATACCGGCGTGCCGTAGCGCCCTTCACCGAAGGAGATCCGCGTCGCCTCGCCCCCGGTGGCGGGCATGATATAGAGCTGCTGGGTGCCGGAGCGGTCGCTTTCGAAGACGATTTGGCTGCCGTCGGGGGAATAGCTCGGCGCGGTCTCGATCGCCGGGGTATTTGTCAGCCGCACCGATTGGCCGCTGTTGATATCCATCGTGTAGATATCGGTATTGCCTCCGGTGGTCAGCGAATAGACGACGGTCTGCCCCGAGGGCGAGAAACGCGGCGCGAAGCTCATCGTGCCTTCGGCACTCTCCAGCCCCCGGCGCGAGACGCTGCCGATGTCGAGCACGTAGATCCGCGGGAAGCCGCTTTCATAGCTGGTATAGAGGACGCGATCCCCACTCGGCGAGAACCGCGGCGCCAGCACGATGGACCCGGCATCGGTCAGGTATTTCAGGTTGGCGCCGTCGTAATCCATGATCGCCAGCCGTTTCTGACGCTCGTCCTTGGCCCCGGTTTCGGAGACGAAAACTACCCGGCTGTCGAAATAGGCGCCCTCCCCGGTGATCCGGCTATAGACCGCGTCGGCCACCTTGTGCGCCATGCGCCGCCAGCCATCCGCCGTCCCGGAGAATTGCAGCCCGTCGCCGAGCTCGGCCCCCGAAAAGACATCGTAGAGGCGGAATTTCACGTTGAGTGTATTGCCCGAGACATTGACCGCCCCGGTGATCAGCGCCTGGGCGTTGATTGCCTTCCAATCTGCATATTGCACCGGCGCGTTGAAATCGCTCACCGTCGAGATAAAGGCGCTGGCGGGCACTTCGCGGAACAATCCCGTGCCGGTCAGGTCCTCCGAGACCACCCGCGCGATATCAACCGCCAACTGCCCGGCCTCGCCGCTTTCGGGCTGAAAGCTCGGTACGGCGAAGGGCAAGGGTTCGATCACCCCTTCGGTAATCTCGATACGCAGGGGCCCCTGCTGGGCTTGCGCGGTACCGACCAGCGCGCCGATCAGCGCCAGACAGATGCTCAGAAACCGTAGACTCATTTGCTCCGCAACCTTTCGGGATTGAATGTCATATCACTGCCTCGCCTTGCCGGTGCTGCTGCACCGATCCGCACGGGATTTTACCTGCTTCGGCCGATCTGCCCCGACCGGGCGGCTTTCCGCGCTTTTCTGCCAACCTAAAGGGCGCGCGGGCTGCGGCAAGGGCGAAGGCGGCGCAACCGGCATGTTTCTGCCAAAACCCGCGCCGCGTGGGCACCGAGCCGGGGCCGGAGCCAGAAGTCTCACTTCACCCGCATCCGCTCTGGATTGAAGGTCATCTCGATATTCTGCCATTCGCCGTATTTGTCGATCGGCAGGGAATATCCCTTGGCCCCGCAACGGATGATCGCACGGCGCGCCGCCTCGAAAGCCTGTCTGGCCGCCCCGTCAGAGCCGCCGGAACTGCCCTCGAGCCGGATCGTACCGGTGATCGGCGTGCCGTCCTGGTTCATCGCGACGCTGACCACGACGGTGGTCTGCAGCGCCTCGGAGGAGAGCGAACCGACGTTCCAGCAGCTCGACACGGCGACGCGCAGCGATTCCTTCTCCCCGGCGGAAAGCGGTGGCCCGCCGGGCTCCGCGGCTGCTGGCGCCTCGCTGCCGCCCTGCGCTGCCGCCACGGCTGCGGCAATCGCCGCCGCATCGACATCCTCGCTCGGCTTTGCCGGTTCCTCGACAGGCTTTTCAGCGGGTTTCTCGACGGGCTGTGGCTTTGGCTTCTCGACCGGTTCCTTCACCTCCGCGACCTGCGGCGCGGGGGCCGGACGACGCGCGGGCGGCCGGGGGGATTGGTTTGGTGCGGCCCTGGGGGCTTGGGTGGCCTCAGTCACGATCTCGGTGGTCGCCTCTTCGGGGGCTGTCGCCTCCTTGGGCTCGACAATCGTTTCACCTTCGGGCTCGGGGGCGGCCGCCGGTTCCTCCACGGGGTCGGGGGTCACTTCCGGATCGGGCTGCGCCACCGGCTCGGGTGCGACGCGCGGCGCCGGTTTGGGCACCGGGCGCGGGGCGATCTCCGGCACCAGCACGGCGATGTCGGAGGGCGGTTCGGGCAGCTCGGGCGCCTGTTCGCTGACCTCGGCCTCGGGCGGCAGCGCCTCCTGCTCGGCAACCTCCGGCGCCGCATCGTCCTGCGGGGTCACTGCCTGCGACGGGTCCGGCTGTTCGATCTCGGGATCGGCCTCGCTGCTGACCTCGGGTGCGTCGGGCGTGATCTCCGGTGCCGTCGGCTGCGCCACTTCGCTGGTCTGGTCGGGCGCCTGCTGCGCGGCCATCAGCGCGTCGAACTCGGCGCTGCTGATCACCGATACCTCGGTCATCTCGAAGGGCTCTCGATCGGGTGTAAGGAGTCCGCCTAGCAGCAGCCAGCCGATCAGCCCCAGATGGCCCGCACCTGAAATATAATGCCCGGTATGCACCGCTCAGCCACCCGAAGCAGGCGCGCCGTCGAGCGTCGGGCCGCCGATATCCGTCACCAGCCCGATATTGGAGAAGCCGCCCTTGTTGAGCGCGCCCATGATCTCCATCACCGCCTTGTAGGGCACGCTGCCGTCGGCGCGCAGATAGACCCGGTCGCTCGCGCGCTCGGCCGCGATGGCGCGCAGCTTCGGGATCAGTTGATCGCGCGCGGTGTCGGTGGTCTGGATCTGCACGGCGCCCTCGGCGGTCACGGTCACGGTGAGCGGCTCCTCGGGCTCGGAAGGCAGCGCGTTGGCGGCGCTCTTGGGCAGTTCCACCGGCACCCCGACGGTCAGCAGCGGGGCCGCGACCATGAAGATGATCAGCAGCACGAGCATCACGTCAACGAAGGGCGTGACGTTGATCTCCGACATCTGCGCCGCGCCGCCGCGCCGCCGCCGACGCCCGCTGCCGCCGCTCGTTTTCTTGATGACACCGGCACCCATGGCTCAACTGTCCAGCTGGCGGCTGAGGATGGTGGCGAATTCATCGGCAAAGGCTTCGTAATTGCCGAGAATCCGGTCGCTGTCAGCGCTGTACTTGTTGTAGAAAATCACCGCCGGGATCGCCGCGAACAGCCCCATGCCAGTCGCCAGAAGCGCCTCGGCGATGCCGGGTGCCACGACGGCAAGGTTGGTGTTCTGCTGGGCCGCGATCTCGATGAAGGCGTTCATGATCCCGAAGACGGTGCCGAAGAGCCCGACGAAAGGCGCGGTCGAGCCGATCGTCGCCAGTACCGGCACACCCTTCTGCAGGCGCTCCGCCTCCTTCGAAATGGCCACGTCCATTGACCGGTCGATCCGCGCCGTGGCGCCGGGAATCAGCCCGCCGTCGTCGCGATGCGAGCGCCGCCACTCGGTCATCCCGGCGGCAAAGATCTTCTCTGCCGACCCATGCGGTTCGCTGCCGATGCTTTCATAGAGCCCGTCAAGCGGCTCACCGGACCAGAAGGCCTGGTCGAACTGCACCGCCTGGGCGCGGGCGCGGCGATACTGGAGGGCTTTCTGGACGATGATCGACCAGGACCAGAACGAGGCCCCGATCAGCAACAGCATTACCAATTTCACGGTCAGGGTCGCCCGTGCGAACAACCCCCACATGGAGAAATCAATCCCCTGCGCCAGTGCCAGCGTCTCTGCTTCCATCTATCCTGCTCTTCGCTCTGCTGCCCTCAACGGGCGGTCTGCCTTGGCGGCCTTGTTTGCCAAGGCTCCACTTGCCATGAAACTAGCCAAAGGCAATGGGGAATGCCAGATTTATGGTATCTATCCGCCGATCACGCCCTGCAGTGAGCGAAGTTTCGCTGGAAGCCGCACCGGTCTGCCCCCCGGCCCGATCGCCACCAGCGTAACCAATGCCGAGAAGATACGCTCCTCGCCGCGCTGCACGTCCTGACGCATCACGAGCCGCGCCGGGGCGACGCTTTCCACCGCGCTTTGCACCTGCAGCTCATCCTCGAAATGCGCCGGTGCAAGATAATCCGCCTCGACCCGGCGCACCGCGAAGACGATACCCGCATCCTTCAGCGCCAGCTGGTCGATCCCGAGGCCACGCACCCAATCGCTGCGCGCCCGCTCGATGTAGCGCAGGTAATTGGCGTAATAGACGATCCCGGCCATGTCGGTATCCTCGTAATGGACCCGGACCGCAAAACTGTGACCGCTCACGGGGCATCGCCGCCGAGATGCTGGCCAACCCGCGCCGCGAGCCGCAGCGCGTGGGCGGCATCCTGGGCCATGGCGGGCATCACCGGGTCATAGGCCGCGCGGATCAGCGCCGCGATTTCCGGGCGCAGGATGATCTGTTCTCCGGCCACCGCCAGGGGCGAGGTGCTTTGGAACGCCTGTTCCGACCAGAGCAGCATCGCCTGCACGATCTGCGACAGGGCCAGCGTCTGGGCGGGCATCTCGCTGAGCCCCTCATCCATGCGCAGGAACACGAAACAGGCCTTGATCGCGCCGGTCTCGTCAAAGCGGAACAGCCGGTATTGATTGGCCCCCTGCCCCTGCAGGCGGGTCACAAGGCCGGCAAGCTCGGGCACCAGATGGTCCATACCCGGCACGTCGAGCAATTCCGTCCAGTTGCGGAAGAAGAACAGCATCAGGTTGCTGCCAAGCTCGGGATCGGTTTCGGCTATCTCGTGCCCCGCCAGACTGCAGGTCGCTTCGAGCGCGCCCTTGACCACCGACAGCGTCGCATCCTCGACGCCGAACACCACCGGGGCGATGGGCCGCCCCCAGCGGGCGAAGTGATAGCCGCCGTCCTGGCGGGTGAACAATCTCTCGATCTCGTCTGCTTGCATGGTCTTTCCAATCTTGTCACGCGACCGGCCGCGTTCAGCCGAAAAGGTCGCTCTGCTGGCGCGGCGGCGCTAGTCCCAGATGCATCCAGGCCTTGGGCGCCAGCATCCTGCCGCGCGGAGTGCGCTGGATCAGCCCCTGCTGCAGCAGGAACGGTTCGATCACCTCTTCCAGCGCGTCGCGGCTCTCGCTCAGCGCCGCCGACATCGTCTCGATCCCGACCGGGCCGCCGTGGTAATTCTCGGCAATGAGCCGCAGATAGCGACGATCCGCACCATCGAGCCCGAGATGATCGACCCCGAGCCGGGTCAGCGCCATGTCGGCCAGATCCTGCGTCACCCGCCCGTCGCCCTCGACCACGGCGAAATCCACCACCCGGCGCAGCAACCGCCCGGCAATCCGCGGCGTGCCGCGTGCACGCCGGGCAATCTCCCGCGCGCCGCCCTCGTCGGCCGGGGCGCCGAGCTTGCGGGCATTGGTGGAAATGATGACATAGAGCTCATCCTCGGTATAGAATTGCAGCCGCGTCGGGATGCCGAACCGGTCGCGCAGCGGCGTCGTCAGCAGCCCCATCCGCGTCGTGGCCCCGACCAGGGTAAAGGGCTGCAACTCGATGCGCACCGTGCGCGCCGCCGGTCCCTCGCCGATCACCAGATCAAGCTCGAAATCCTCCAGCGCGGGATAGAGCACCTCCTCGACCGCCGGGTTGAGCCGGTGGATCTCGTCGATGAATAGCACATCGCGGGATTCGAGATTGGTCAGGATCGCCGCGAGGTCCCCCGCCTTGGCCAGCACCGGCCCCGAGGTCATCCGGAAACCGACGCCGAGCTCGCGCGCCATGATCTGCGCCAGCGTCGTCTTGCCAAGCCCGGGCGGGCCGTGAAACAACGTATGGTCCATCGCCTCGCCGCGCTGGCGCGCCGACTGGATGAACACCTTGAGATTGGAACGCGCCTCGGCCTGACCGACGAACTCGTCGAGCATCTGCGGACGCAGGGCGCGGTCGAAATCCTCCGGCAGAGGGTCGGGACGCAATGTCGGGTCGCTGTCGGTCATGATCTATCCAGAGGCGCTTGGAGCCGCGAACGGCCCGTTGCGCGCACCCTACCCCTTGGGGGCCAGAAGTTTCAACGCCGCGCGAATGAGCTGCGGCGTCTCGGCCTGCGGCATCTCCCCCGCCGCCTGCGCCACTGCCCCGGCCGCATCGCCCGGCCCGTAGCCCAGATTGGCCAGCGCCGACAATGCTTCCGCCTGTGCCGATGCACTGACCGGCGCGGCCCGTGGGATCCCCGTCGGGGCGCTCTCGATCACCTCGGCTGTCGGCACCTCGCCCTGTGCCGCGGCCAGACTGTCGCCCATCGCCATCACGCCGGGCGCCTTGTCCTTGAGGTCCAGCACCAGCCGCTGCGCGATCTTCGGGCCGACCCCCTTGGCCGCCTTCACCGCATTCCAGTCACCCAGCGCGATTGCCCGGCTGACCCCGTCCGGGCCCAGCGTCCCGAGGATCGCCAGCGAAGCCTTCGCGCCGACCCCCTGCACGGAGGTCAGCAGCCGGTGCCATTCCTTCTCCGCCAGGCTCTGGAATCCGAAGAGCTGCAGCAGATCCTCGCGCACAACCAGATCCGTATAGAGCGCCACGACCTCGCCCACACCGGGCAGGGCCATCAGCGTACGCTCCGAACAATAGACGAGATAGCCGACGCCGCGCACGTCGATCAGCACGTGATCCGGCGCGCGATAGTCGATCCGACCGGAGATCTTGCCGATCATGCCTGTGCCCTCGCCACCGCCGCGGCCAGCGCGCTGGCACCGCCGTGATGGGCATGGCAGATCGCGATCGCCAGCGCATCCGCCGCATCCGGCCCGGCGATCTCGACCCCCGGCAATTGCATCCGCACCATATGCGCCACCTGTCCCTTGTCCGCATGGCCCACGCCGACAACGGTCTTCTTCACCGTATTGGGCGCATATTCCCCGACCGCCAGGCCGGCCTGGGCCGGCACCAGCATCGCAATGCCGCGCGCCTGACCGAGCTTGAGCGTGCCCGCGCCATCCTTGTTGACGAAAGTCTGCTCCACAGCCGCCGCCTGCGGTCGGTAGGTCGCGATCACCCGTGTCAGCTGACCATGAAGCGACAAAAGCCGCATCGCCAGTTCCGTCCCTTCCGAATGACAGATGCCATTCGCCACATGGCTGATTCGGGCTCCGGCCACGTCCACCACGCCCCAGCCGAGGTTGCGCAGCCCCGGATCAATGCCGATTACCCGTATCATCCGCCGCCTCATTCCCGTTTTCGCCTTTTTTCCGGCCTAGCACGAAACGCGAACATCCGCCAAGGCATTTACCCGCCGAGACAAAAGCGACAGCGGCCATGTCGCTTTCACGCCACGCGGTCCGAATCCGCCTCTCCGGGGTCTGAAAACGACCTTTTCAGAGGCGGATTTTCGCGTTTATTATCGGGAAGTTACCGGCAAATTCTGCTATGCAGAAAACGCAGATCACACATGCGTTCCTGTTGATTGTGCCGGTCATTCTTTCAGCCTATCTGCCGCTCACACCGCCGGGGGAACCGGCATAACCTCTTTTCCAGAAGGACGGCTAAAATGGCAGTTTTCGACACTTCCCGCACCACCTACGGCACTGCTTCGGCCGTCAATCGCTTTTTCGCATTCATCAGCGACATCAGCGCGACGCTGATCGCCTGGAACGACGCCCGCGTGACCCGCAAGGTGCTCTCCGCACTGAGCGATCGTGAACTCGAAGACATCGGTCTGGTCCGGGGCGACATCGACCTTGTCGCACAGGGTCACCTGATCCGCTGACACGCGGCTCGCGGCACCGTGCCGGACCCTGCAACAACGCGAAAAGCCGCGTAGCTGACAACCAGCTGCGCGGTTTTTTTTCGGCCCGCATCCGGCGCGAGGCGCCCTTCGCCTGTTTTACCGCAGGACCGGCCCCATCGCTCCGGCAAGCGCATCGGTCAGCGGATCCATAGCGAGCAACCAGGCCCCCGCCTGTTCGACAACCGTCCCGTTCGACAGTTTTGCCAAGCGTTCGCCATAGGTCACCGGACCGATCGCGGCCAGCATGAAAGCCTTGAAGCAGAAGAACCCCGCAAGCAGCAGCATCGTTCCACGCAGCGGGAATCCGCGCCGCAGCCTGCGCGGCTGCAGAACGATCAACCCGTCCTGCCGCACCCTTGCGCTATAGCCATGCGTCATCCGCGCATGTTTGCGCCCGAGTAGCTTCAGGCGTCTGAGGAAATCTGCATGGGTCTCGACCACGGCAACCTCCGAAAACAAACCGACCCCCACCGCTTGCTCCGTCAAATTACCGCCAAAATAAGGCGAAAGCCAGCCAAATGCCTATAATCGCACCGAAATCACGCCGAAATCATGGCATTTTTCGCAGTGTCAGTGTGGTCCAGTCAACAATCTCCTCGCGCCGCTCGAGATTGATGCCATTGCCTGCATAAACGGCGATCACCTCGTCCGCCTGCTCGTTGAGGATACCCGAAAGAATCGCATAGCCCCCCGGGGCCAGCGCCTCGGCCATGTCGGGCGCCAGCGCCACCAGCGGCCCCTTGAGGATATTGGCAAAGATCAGATCGAACGGCGCAGCCTTGGCCAGATCCGGATGATCGAACCCGGCCGCTTCAACGCAATGGACCCGGCCTTCAAGCCCGTTGGCCAGCACATTGGCCTGCGCCACCTCGACCGCGACTGTGTCGATATCGCTGGCCAGCACCGGATCATCCCAGATCCGCGCCGCCGCCATGGCCAGCACCGCCGTGCCGCAGCCGATATCCACGACATCGCGCCCGACGAACCCGTCATTGGCCAGCCGGTCCAGCGCGCGCAGACATCCAAGCGTCGTGCCGTGATGCCCGGTGCCGAAAGCCATCGCCGCCTCGATCAGCAGCGGCACCGCATCTTCGGGCACCCTGTCGGCATCATGGCTGCCATAGACGAAAAAACGCCCCGCCTCGACCGGCGCCAATTCGCGGCGCACATGGGCGACCCAATCCGTCTCCGGCAGTTCCGAGACCACGAAATCCGCCGCGCCGCTCGCCGCCGCCAGCAGCGCCAGCGCGGTCGCATCCGGCGTCGCCTCGAAATAGCCACCGACTTCCCAGAGACCGGAGCCGTCCTCGAGCTCGAAAACGCCGATACCGGTCGGCTCGGGCGTCAACCGCTCCAGCGCATCGCCCAGCGCATAGGCAGCATCGCGCCCGCTCAGGGTGGTCAGGGCAGTAAATGTGGGCATGGCTCATCTCCGGGCTGCTGTCCGCCCTCGCCTAGGCGCGCATCCCACTGCGGTCAAGACCCGCGCGCCCGACGCCGCCGCGCTATTCGGCCACCGCCGCCAGTCGCCGGGTGAAGATCGTCTCGTTGCCCGGCATCGGATGGCGCGGAATCAGCATCGCCAGCGCCAGCGACACCGCCGCCATCCCCGCCGCGAGGAAGAACACAGCCGCCGGAGAAACCAGCCACAGCAGCCCGAGCAACACCGGCAGGAACACCGCCGCGATATGATTGATCGTAAAGGCCACCGCCGCTGTCGGCGCGATATCACCGGGATCGGCGATCTTCTGGAAATAGGTCTTCAGCGCCAGCGCCAGCGCGAAGAACATGTGATCGAGCACATAGAGCACCGCCGCCACAACCACGCCCCAGCCGAGGTAATAGACCCCGCCATAGCTCAGGAACACCAGGATCAGCCCGACATATTCAACGCCCAGCGCCCGACGCTCGCCGAAATACCCGACGGCCCGCCCCATCAGCGGCGCGAAGATCATGTTGGCCACCAGATTGATCAGGAACAGCAGGGTGATTTGATGCACGTCGAAGCCAAACCGCTCGACCATCATGAACCCGGCAAAGACGACGAAGATCTGCCGCCGTGCCCCGGACATGAACTGAAGCGCATAATACAGCCAGTAGCGCCGCCGCAGCACCATCTTCTTGACCTGCGGATGCGGCGCCTCGAATTGCGGATAGGCCAGCATCGCGAAAAGCGCGACCGCCACGGTGATCCCGCCGCCGGTCAGATAGACAATATTGTAACTCAGACCCAGCGTATCCCAGAGCGTCATGATCGCGACATAGGCCAGCAAGGTCGCGGCCGATCCGGCCGCCATCAACCAGCCGATCATCCGTGGTGCATCCTCAATCTTCAGCCATTGCAGCTGCAGCGACTGGTTCACCGTCTCGTAATAATGAAACCCGATCGAGCTCAGCATGGTGATGGTCAGGATACCGCTCATCGACGGAAACCAGGCAGTCACCGCCGTGGCCGCCCCGAGCAGCACCAGCGACACCAGCCCGAGCACCTGCTCGCGGACGAAAATGATGATCGCGATCACCCCGACCGCCAGGAATCCCGGAATCTCGCGCACCGTATGCAGCAACCCGATGTCCGACCCGTCGAACTGCGCTGCCTCGATGACGAAATTATTCAGCAGCGCCGACCAGGTGTTGAAGGCCACCGGCATCGCGAGGGCCATCAGGAACAACAAGGCCACGGGCCGCCGCCAGAACGGCAGCGCCTTGGCCGCCTCAAGGGTGATGAATTGTCTCATGGCAAATCCACTACGCGCAATGCCCGCATAAAACGAGCCTGAAAATCCGCACAGCGCCCTCTGCGCCGCTGACCGAAACCGCCTCTTTATGCGGCAAATACTCCACGGGGGGTCCGGGGGTGTGAAACCCCCGCCGGAACGCTCAATAGAAACTTTGCGGATCGATATCCACCGCGAGCCGCAAATCCCCCTTCAGCCGCAGCTGCGCGACCCATTGCGCCAGCGCCTCCTGCAGCGGTGCGGTTTTCTCCGCCTTGACCAGCAGCCGCACCCGATGCCGCCCGCGCACCCGTGCGATCGGCGCCGGGGCGGGTCCGAACACCTGCGCACCGATCTTGCGCAACGCCCCGTCCTGACGCGCCAGCAGGTTACCGGCATCAAAGGTCTGCGCCAGATCCGGTCCGCTCAGGATGATCCCGGCCATGCGCCCATAGGGCGGCACCCCGGCCTGGCGCCGCTCTCCGGCCTCGGCGGCCCAGAATTCCTCCTCATCGCCCGCAAGGATCGCCCGGATCACCGGATGTTCGGGCTGATAGGTCTGCAACAGCGCCATGCCGGGCGCCTCCGCCCGCCCGGCCCGCCCCGCGACCTGCCGGATCAACTGGAAACTGCGCTCCGCCGCGCGCAGATCAGACCCCATCAACCCGAGATCGGCATCGATGATTCCGACCAGCGTCAGCTTGGGAAAGTTGTGCCCCTTGGCCACCAGCTGCGTGCCGATGACAATATCCGCCGCGCCCTCGGCAATCCCGGCAATCTCCGCTTTCAGCGCCCGTGCCGAACCATACATGTCCGAACTCAGCGTCGCGATCCGCGCCTGCGGCCAGAGCGCCGCCGCCTCCTCGCCGAGCCGCTCAACGCCCGGCCCGACCGGGGCAAGCTTGCCCTCGACCTCGCAGGACGGACAGGCCTCCGGCATCGGCCTGCTTTCCCCGCATTGGTGGCAGATCAGCCGCTTCAGGAACCGATGCTCGACCATCCGCGCATCGCAGTGATCACAACCGATCTGCTGCCCACAGGCCCGGCACAACGTCACCGGCGCATAGCCGCGCCGGTTGATGAACAGCATTGCCTGCTCACCGCGCTCAAGCCGCGCATCCACCTCCTGCTTGAGCACCGGCGAGACCCAGCGATCCCCCGGCAATCCGGCCTCCCGCATGTCCACGGCGCGCATCTCCGGCAACACCGCCGCCCCATAGCGCGAGGTCAGCTCCAGCCGCCGATACTTGCCCGCCTCTGCATTGGCCCAGGTTTCCAACGACGGCGTGGCACTGGCCAGCACCACCTGCGCGCCGCAGATCGAAGCCCGCAGCACCGCCATGTCGCGGGCATTATAAAGCACTCCGTCCTCCTGCTTGTAGGAGGTGTCGTGTTCCTCATCGACAACGATCAGCCCGAGGTTCTGAAACGGCAGGAACAGCGCCGAACGCGCACCGATCACCAGCTGCGCCTGCCCCTCCCCGACCATCCGCCAGATCCGCCGCCGTTCGGTCATCGTCGCGCCAGAATGCCACTCGGCGGGCTTGGCGCCGAAACGCGCCTGCACCCGGGTCAGGAACTGCTCGGTCAGCGCGATCTCGGGCAGCAACACCAGGGCCTGCCGCCCGGCCCTGAGCGCCGCCGCCACCGCTTCCAGATAGACCTCGGTCTTGCCCGACCCGGTCACCCCGCGCAGCAGCGTGGTGCCATATCGCTCCGAGCGCACCGCCTCGGCCAGCACCTCCGCCGCAACCGCCTGATCCGCGCTCAGCGCCTTGCCCGGCAGGTCGGGATCGAGCCGCGCGAACGGCAGGTCGCGCGGGCTGTCCTCCTCATGCACCGCGCCCTGATCGACCAGCCCCTTGACCACCGATGCAGTCACCCCGGCCTGATCGGCCAACTCCTTCAGCGTAAAAGCAAGATCGCCATATTCCGCCAGCACCTCCAGCACCCGACGCCGCGCATCGGTCATCCGCTCGGGCTCCTGCGCCCCGCGCCGGTAGACCTTGCGCATCGACGGCGGATCGCCGAGCCCCGGCGCGCGGGTGCCCAGCCGCAGCATCGCGGGCATCGGCGTCAGCGTATAGGCGGCGGCGCGGGTCAGGAACATGCGCATCTCCTCGCGCATCGGCGCCACATCGAGCACCCGGATCACCGGGCGCACCTTGGCATAATCGTAATCGCCCTGCCCCGCCCCCCAGACCACGCCGATCACCTTGCGCGGCCCGAGCGGCACCTCGACGAAGGCCCCGAGATGACAGCCCCCCTCCGGTGCCTTGTAATCCAGCGCCCTGCCGAGCGGCTGGGTGGTCAATACCGCGACGAGCTCACCGTGATCGAAATGAGGGGGGAAATTCAACGGGCACTCCAAGGGCAATCACGGATTTGAGGGTTTCAGCATCGCAGATCATGCGCTAAAGCCAAGGCAACCGATATGAGCTTCGCGCCCTCATTCCAACCCGGAAGGAAAGCCAGATGAAATTCTTCGTAGACTCCGCCGAAATCGATGCCATTGCCGAACTCAACGACCTCGGCATGGTCGATGGCGTCACCACCAACCCCTCGCTGATCCTGAAATCGGGCCGCGACATCATCGAAGTGACCAGGGAGATCTGCGATCTGGTCGACGGCCCGGTCAGCGCCGAAGTCGTGGCCCTCGATTCCGACGCGATGATCGCCGAAGGCCGCAAGCTGGCCGAAATCGCCGAGAATATCGCCATCAAGCTGCCCCTGACTTGGGACGGCCTCAAGGCCTGCAAGGTGCTCTCCGGCGAAGGTCACATGATCAACGTCACCCTGTGTTTCTCCGCCAACCAGGCGCTGCTCGCCGCCAAGGCCGGGGCAACCTTCATCTCGCCCTTCATCGGACGGCTCGATGACATCAACCTCGACGGCATGGACCTCATTCAGGACATCCGCACGATCTATGACAATTACGCCTTCGATACCGAGATCCTCGCCGCCTCGATCCGCTCGGTGAACCACGTGCTCGACGCCGCCCGCATCGGCGCGGACGTGATGACCGCACCGCCTGAGGTGATCAAGAAACTCGCGGCCCACCCGCTGACCGACAAGGGGCTGGAGCAATTCACCAAGGACTGGGAGAAGACCGGTCAGAAGATCCTCTGAACCGACCCGCCCGACTGGCTGCAAGGCGCTCCCTCCCCGGGGCGCCTTTTTTCCAACGGCAAAGATATTGCCCGCCCCCGCCTTCTTTATGCCGGAAATACTCATTACCCGATCCCGGCACAGGATTCGCCGGCGATGATCCCGCCAATCCGGAACCGGCGGAGCTTTCCGGCGCGCAGCGCAATACGATCGAAGACATAACGACCCAAGCTGCAGAAAAAATGCAGATATTCACGATTCACCGTGTTATACCGGGACAAAACTACAAGAGACCCACATGAGCAGCAGCAGCCCCAAGATCGACGATTCCCTGCGCGAGGCGATCATCTCCCGGCCCGACGTGATCCTTGACGATACCGACCTGATGCAGGCGCTGATCGCCGCCAATGAAAAGGCCATGGGCGGCAATATCGTCGATCTGCGCGGCATTGCCATGGAGCGGCTCGAAACCCGGCTCGACCGGCTCGAGGACACCCATCGCAGCGTCATCGCGGCTGCCTATGAAAATCTCGCCGGCACCAACCAGATTCACCGCGCCATCCTGCGCATGCTCGATCCGGTGGAATTCGAGCCCTTCCTGCGCAACCTCGGTGCCGAAGTGGCAGATATCCTGCGCGTCGATGCGGTGCGCCTGGTGCTCGAAACGCTGCAGAGCGACGAGGATCCGGCGCTGCGACGGCTCGGCGACGTGCTCAGCGTCGCCGAACCCGGCTTCATCGACGATTACCTCAGCCAGGGTCGCGGCGGCAGCCCGCGTCAGGTGACCCTGCGCGGGGTGCAGGACGCCGCGCCGCAGCTATACGGCGACAAGGCCGGCTGGATCCGGTCGGAAGCCTGCCTGAAACTCGATTTCGGCCCCGGCCGCCTGCCCGGATTGCTGGTCATGGGAGCGGAGGATCCGCATATGTTCACGCCGCAACAGGGCAGCGACCTGCTGGCCTTCTTCACCGGGGTCTTCGAGCGCTCGATGCGCCGCTGGTTGTCGTGAACGCGGGGGCCCGCAACACCCTGATCAGCCCCGCGGCGCGGGATGCGCTGCAAGTCTGGCTGGCCCAGCAGGGCGCCCTCAATGGCGCCGCGGAGAACACCATCACTGCCTATCGCGGCGACGTGGTGGACTTTCTTGCCTTCATGACCCTGCACAAGGGCGACAGCCAGGGGCTCGGCGCGCTGGCGCGGATCAGCATCTCCGACATGCGCGCCTGGATGGCCCAGACCCGCGGCAGCGGCGTCGGGCCGCGCTCGATGGCGCGCAAGCTCTCGGCGGTCAAAGCGTTCTACCGCTGGCTGGCCGAGCGCGAAGGCTTCGAGCCGACCGCCGTGCTCTCCACCCGCGCGCCCAAATTCACCCGCAAGCTGCCACGCCCGCTCGCCGTCGAGGCGGCCCATGACATGCTCGACAATGTCCGCACCCAAGCCCGCAGACCCTGGGTCGCGGCGCGTGACGTGGCGGTGCTGACCCTGCTCTGGGGCTGCGGGCTGCGGATCTCCGAAGCGCTGGCGCTGAAAGGCACAGACGCGCCCCTGGCGCAAACGCTGCGGATCTTTGGCAAGGGTGGCAAGGAACGGCAGGTGCCGGTGCTCCCGGCCGCGGCCGCCGCCATCGACCACTACCTGCGCCTCTGTCCGCATCCACAACGCCCCGAGGCACCGCTGTTCCGCGCCATCCGCGGCGGCGCACTGGGGCCGCGGGCGATCTCGCAGGTCATGGCCGATGCGCGGATGCAGCTCGGCCTGCCCGCCAGCGCCACGCCGCATGCGATGCGCCACAGCTTTGCCACCCATCTGCTCGACGCGGGCGGCGATCTGCGGGCCATTCAGGAATTGCTCGGCCATGCCTCGCTCTCCACCACCCAGGCCTATACCGCGGTGGACACGGCCCGGCTGATGGAAGTCTACAACCGCGCCCATCCGAAGGCCGATGGCTAGAATTTTCCTTGAAGCGACAGGCAATCTTGCCTAGCTCTTGGAGAAGCGAGGACGACCTCCCCCATCATGGGCAAAGCAGCACGGGACGGCCCGGAACGACATCGGGAGACCCGACATGCGCACAACCAGAGATCGGATCCGCCACGCGCTCAGCTTCGAGATCCTCGCACTGCTCATCGTCACGCCGCTCGGTGCCTGGCTGTTTCACCTGCCGCTGCACGAGATGGGCGTGGTGACCATCGTCAGTGCCACCATCGCGACGCTCTGGAACTACCTCTACAACATCCTCTTCGATCACGCGATGCTGCGCCTGCGCGGTGACCTGCGCAAAACCGTCGGAATACGCATCCTGCATGCCGTCACCTTCGAGGCCGGACTGCTGCTGGTGCTGATGCCCTTCATCGCCTGGTATCTCGGCATCTCGCTGATCGAGGCCTTCCTGATCGATGTCGGCTTCGCGCTGTTCTACCTGATCTACGCGTTCTGCTTCAATTGGCTCTATGACGTGATCTTCCCGATCCCGCAGAGCCAGCGCAGCGCCTGACACATGCCGTTCAGCCGCGCAGCCGCGCCACGAAATCACGCGCCGCCGAGGACGGGTCGATCTCCCCCCCGGCGACCCGGTCGCTGAGCGTTTCCAATGCCTCGCGTGCCTCCGGCGTCTCCATCTGCGCCAGCAGGCGATGCTTCACATCCTGCTCGAACCAATACCGCGCCTGCGCCGCGCGGGTGCGTTGCCAGAAGCCCTTGGCGCGGCGCCACTGCATCAGCTCCTGCATCTTCTCCCAGGCGACGTCGAGCCCATGTTCCTCGATCGCCGAAACGGTCATCGCCAACGGAAAGCCCTCGGGATCCTGGGGCCGTTTGCGCAGCAGCCGCAGCGCCCCGGCATAATCCGCACAGGTGCGCCGCGCCGCGCCCTTGAGCTCGCCGTCGGCCTTGTTGATCACGATGAGATCGGCCATTTCCATGATGCCGCGCTTGACCCCCTGCAACTCGTCTCCGCCAGCCGGGGCCAGCAGCAGCAGGAAGAGATCCGACATCTCCGCCACCACGGTCTCGGATTGCCCGACGCCCACGGTCTCGATCAGCACCACGTCGAATCCGGCGGCCTCGCAGAGCGCCACCGCCTCGCGCGACCGCCGCGCCACCCCGCCGAGATGGCTCTGGCTCGGCGAAGGCCGGATAAAGGCCCGCGGCTCGCGCGAGAGCTGGTCCATCCGCGTCTTGTCGCCGAGGATCGAACCGCCCGACCGCGCCGAGGAGGGATCGACCGCAAGTACCGCAACGCGCAGATCGCGTTTTGTCAGCATCAGCCCGAAACTCTCGATGAAGGTCGATTTGCCGACACCGGGCGTGCCCGACAGGCCGATGCGCAGCGCGGCCCGGTCCTTTGGCAGCGCCGCCAGCAATTCCGCCGCCCGCGAGCGATGATCCTCGCGTGCGGATTCAACCAGCGTGATACCCCGTGCCAGCGCCCGCCGGTCGCCCGCGATGATGCCGTTTTTCAGATCTTCAAATTTCATGGCAGCATCTTTTGCGAGGCGCCGCGCAAATGTCCATCCCCCTTCCCCCCGCCGCCGCTTTACCGGATAAAGCGCCATGTCCTTCGCCCTGCCCATCGACGCCGTCCTCCCCGAGCTCATCACCGCCCTGCGCCGCGCCGGACGCGCCGTGCTGCAAGCGCCGCCCGGGGCGGGCAAGACTACGCGGGTGCCGCTGGCGATGCTTGACGCGGGGCTGACCCAGGGGCGCATCCTGATGCTCGAACCGCGGCGCCTTGCCGCACGCGCCGCCGCCGAGCGCATGGCGGCGACGCTCGGGCAACGCGCGGGCGAGACCATCGGCTACCGGGTGCGCGGCGCGTCGGCGGTCTCGGCGGCGACCCGCGTCGAGGTGGTGACCGAAGGCATCCTGACCCGAATGCTGCAGGACGATCCCGACCTGCCCGGCGTCGGCGCGGTGATCTTCGACGAATTTCACGAGCGCTCGCTCAACGCAGATCTCGGTCTCGCGCTCTGCCTCGAGGTCGCGGGCGCGCTGCGCGATAACCTGATCCTGCTCGCCATGTCCGCCACACTCGATGCCGCCCCGGTGGCGGAGCTGATGCAGGCGCCGATCGTCACTTCCGAGGGCCGCGCCCATCCGGTCACCCCGGTCTGGCTCGACCGTCCCACCGGCAAGCAGCGTTTTGAAAATGCCCTCGCTGACACGGTCCTCAGGGCGTTGAACGAAGCCGAAGGCTCTGCCCTCGTCTTCCTGCCCGGCGAGGGCGAAATCCGCCGCGTCGAAGCGCTGCTGAAACCGCAGCTTCCCGCCGATTGCACCCTTGCGCCCCTGTTCGGCGCGATGGAATTCAAGGCCCAGCGGGCCGCCATCGCGCCGGTTGCCTCGGGGCGCAAGGTAGTGCTGGCCACCGCGATCGCCGAAACCTCGCTGACCATTGAGGGCATCCGCATTGTCGTGGATGGCGGGCGCGCCCGGCGTGCGCGGTTCGACCCGGCCTCGGGCATGTCGCGCCTGGTGACCGAACGCGTCACCCGCGCCGAGGCGGTCCAGCGCGCCGGGCGCGCCGGGCGGATCGAGCCGGGCGTCGCCTACAAGCTCTGGACCCGCGGCGAGGAAGGGGCACTTGCCGCCTTCCCCCCGGCCGAGATCGAGGCCGCCGACCTCACCGGCTTCGCGCTTGAACTGGCGCTCTGGGGCGCGGAGGCCGCCGATCTGGCCTTCGTCACACCGCCGCACGAGGGCCGTCTTGCCGAGGCGCGCACTGTGCTGCAGATGCTCGGTGCGCTCGATGACAAGGGCCGGATCACCACTCACGGCCGCCACCTCGCCAAGCTGCCGCTGCACCCGCGCCTGGCCCATATGGTCGCCCGGGGCGGCCCTTCTGCGCCGATGCTCGCCGCCATCCTGTCAGAGCGCGACCCGCTGCGCGGCGCGCCTGTCGATCTCTCTTTGCGACTGACCGCCGCACAGGGCAGGCCCGGCGGCCATGAGCCGCATCAGGGCACATTGGCGCGGATACGACAGGACGCCAAACGTCTGGCCAAAGGGACGCGCGGGCACGGGCCAGACGGTCTCGGCGTGTTGGCCGCCCTCGCCTATCCCGACCGGATCGGCCTGCGCCGCAAGGGCGAAGCGCCGCGCTATGTGCTCTCGGGCGGCAAGGGCGCGGTGCTGCCCGAGGCCGACCCGATGGCGGGCGCGCGGCTGATCGTCGCCACCGATCTTGACGGTGACCCGCGCGAAGCACGCATCCGTCAGGCGGCGCTGATCAGCGAAGCCGAACTGCGCGATACCTTCCCCGACCAGATCGCCTGGCACGATCTCTGCCACTGGTCGCGCCGCGACAACCGGGTACTGACCCGCCAGCAGGAACGTTTCGGCGCGCTGGTGCTCGACGACCGGACCTGGCCCGACGCCCCGCCCGACGCGGTGGCACTGGCGATGCTCGACGGGGTGCGCCAGCTTGGGCTCAAACCCTCGCCCGCCGCCGCGCGTTTCCTGTCACGCGCCCGGCTGATCGGTCAGGATTTCCCCGATTTCTCCGACGACCGCCTGATGGCAACGCTCGGAGACTGGCTTCTGCCGCATCTTGCCGGCATCCGCACCGCCGCAGACTGGAAAGGGTTCGACCTGCTTCCCGCCCTGCGCGCCCGGCTGAACTGGGATCAGCAACAGAAGCTCGACCGCGCCGCGCCTGCGCATTTCCGCACGCCACTGGGCCGCGACGTGCCGATCGATTACTCCGGCGAACGGCCCGCCATCTCCCTGCGCCTGCAGGAAGTCTTCGGCGTCACATCGCATCCCAAAGTGGTCGGTCAGCCGCTGCAGATCACCCTGCTCTCGCCCGCCCAGCGCCCGGTTCAGGTCACCACCGACCTGCCGGGCTTCTGGACCAGCTCCTATGCGGATGTGCGCAAGGACATGCGCGGCCGCTACCCCCGCCATCCCTGGCCCGAAGACCCGACGGCGGCGGACCCGACCCTGCGTGCCAAGCCGCGCGGCAGCTGAACGATTCGGCTCAGGCCGCGGTGAAGGTCAGCGACAGCCCGTTCAGGCAATGGCGCTTGCCGGTCGGCGGCGGACCATCGTCGAAGATATGGCCGAGATGGCTGCCGCAGCGGTCGCAATGCACCTCGGTGCGGCGCGAGAAAAAGCTGTTGTCGGGCATCGTCTCCACCGCCTCGGGCAGTGATTCATAAAAGCTCGGCCAGCCTGTGCCGCTCATGTATTTCGCTTCCGAGCTGTAGAGCGGCTGGGTGCAGCCCTTGCAGTGAAAGATCCCGGCGCGTTTCTCGTCATTGAGCGGGCTGGAAAAGGCCCGTTCGGTATCGCCCTCGCGCATCACCGCATATTCGGCATCGCTGAGCATTTCGCGCCATTCCTGCGCGCTACGCTGCACTTCGAAGTCCCCCGCCACATAGGGCGCGGCGCGCGCTCCGCTGGCATTGAGCCCCCATAGGGCGCCTGTAGCGGTCGTTGCAATCAGAAAGGTTCGACGGTTCATTACTTGGCTCCTCGGATCAAAGGTTGAGGGAATCGGACCGATGTGACCATCGGCCCGACCACTCGTAAACTGCAGAACAAACGCCTGCACACTGGTAACCCTCGGATCAGAAGCTGCTCGATCCAGTTCTTCCGGTCCCGCCATAAACACGTGGCAACGGAGAACATGGTTTCGTTATAAATGATGAATCGGCGGATTTCCACCGATAGTAGCATCAAAGTTCCGCGACGGAACCCGCGGCCATGATTCGCCCGCTCGGCACGCCTGCGGGCGCCCCGCCGGGCGGTTCGTCGGTGACCGCAAGGGTCAGCGCGCCGACCCGGCTGCGCAATTCCTGCGGCAGGACGACCCGCATGGATTCGTCTTCCGGCAGCACCCCGAGCGAGATCGGCGCCTGTTCCGGCAGAATCGCCCAGAGCTCCAGCACCCGACCCTCGGGCGCCGCTCCGGCCAGCCGACGCAGCGCGATATCTCCCGCCCGGTCATCGAGCACCGCAAGCAACTCCAGCGTCTCGCCCTCGCCCCGCATCTGCGCGGCATAGAGCGGCGCGGCCTCCTGCGGCGCCGGACGCTGCAACAGCGCCAGCCCCAGCAGCCCGGCCAGAACCAGCGCCGCGAGGCTCAGCCCCTTCCAGAACCAGAGCCGCTGCAACAGCGACACTTTCCGCTCCGGGAACAACCGTGCCAGCAGTGCCCGCTTCTGCGCCGCGTCCGGGTTGACCTCGTCGATCTCCTCGGCCAGCGAAGCTAGGCGCTCCTGCCAGCCTGCGACCTCCGCTGCAAAGCCGCGATCCGCGCGCAACCGGCTCTCGGCCTCTGCCAGGGCCTCCCCTTCGAGCAGGCCCAGCGCCAACTCGGCGGCCAGCATGTCGTCGTCGCGTTCGGGACCTTCCTGCATGCTCATCGGCTCATGCAATCGCGCAGGGAGATCAGGCCGCGGCGCAGCCAGGTCCGCATCGTGTTGAGCGGGACGTCGAATTGCTCGGCCAGTTCGGTATAGCTTTGCCCCTGCAGATAGGCGCCCCTGATCGCCGCGCCACGGTCCTTGTCCATCGCATCGAGACAGGCGCCGAGCCGCGCCGCCTCGGAAGCCGCGATTGCCGATTGCTCCGGCGAGGGCCCGGGCGCCGCAAGCTTCAGCCCCGGCGTGTCGATGTCCTGATGTCCCGCACGTCGTGCCCGCAACCTGTCGATCGCGGTATTGCGGGCAATGGTGATCAGCCAGGTCATCGGCGACAGACCATTGGATTGGTAGCGTCCCGCATTGTTCCAGATCTTCACGAAAGTGTCCTGCATGGCATCCTCTGCGGCGGCGCGCTTGTCCAAGATACGCAGGCAAACCCCGAAAAGTTTCGCGCTGACCCGGTCGTATAGCTCCTCGAAGGCCCCCCGGTCGCTGAGCGCGACCCGGGCAATCAGCTTCTCGATCTCGTCACGCTCCATCTGGCCCTATCTCTCCTCAATAGCAACGCCGCGCACCTCAGGTCCAGCCCGGTATCGCGCTTGACATGTAGCAGCTTCCCGCAAAGTCAACCGCGCCTCGGCACCGTCTTTTGCCGGTACCGCAAAGGCTTGACGCCGGGATCAGGAGTCCCGAAGGACGAAGCAGGATGCGAAGAAATCGTGCCGTCGCGCCGGGCGCGGCGCTGTGCAACTTTACCGCGAGGTGTGCCGTGAAGCCGACCATCAAGCAGATCGAAGCCTTCGTGCAGGTTGCCGATCAGGGCAGCTTCCGCCGTGCCGCGGTTCTGCTCAACACCACTCAGCCCAATATCTCTGCCCGCATCGCCAGTCTCGAAGAGCTGCTCGACGCCCGACTGATGGAACGCGACGCAGGTTCGGTGCGGCTGACGCCCGGCGGTCTGGCTCTGCTGCCCCATGCCCGCGCGGTGCTGCGCAGCCTCGAAGGTTTCAGCGGCGCGCTAGGCAACCTGCGGCTGATGCAGGGCGCACTGCGTCTCGGCGTCACCGAGCTCGTCGTGCATACCTGGCTGCCCGACTTCCTGCGCGCGCTGAAGGCCGAGGTGCCCAACGTCGTCGTCGAGCTGACCGTCGATCTCTCGGCCAACCTGTCCAAGGCGCTGGCCGATCGGGTCATCGACCTGTGCTTCCAGAGCGGCCCGTTTCCGCGCGCCAGTTCCGGTCATGTCGATCTCGGGCGCTATCCGCTGATCTGGGTCGTCGGCCCCGAGCTGGCGATGAATGCGCAGGCGCCGCTGACACTCCCCGATCTCGCCGCCCATCCGATCCTGACCCATGCCCGCGGCACCCTGCCCTATGACCAGCTCGCCGCCCATGTCGCCGCCGCCCAGATCCGCGGCGCCCGGCTGGTGCCCTCCAGCAACCTCGCCGCCTGTCTGCAGATGGCGCTCGATGGGTACGGCGTCGCCTGCCTGCCGATCGTGATGGTGGCTCCGGCGCTCGGGGACGGCAGGCTGGTCCGGCTCGATTTCGACTGGGTGCCCGAGCCCCTGCATTTCGCTGCCCGCTTCGATGCCGAACGCGCGCCGGATTTCCTGGGGCGGGCGGTGACGCTGGCGCAGAGGTACAATCCAGAAAACTGATCGACTCGATACAAAAGAAGAATTGGACGCGATCCTTCCCGCTGGCTAAGCCTGAGCGCAACCTCAGTGCCAATACAGACGGGATACCGCCGTGATACCGACATCAAACCGATGCCCCAGATCCCCCCGCCCGACCGCTTTTCAGGTGCAGCCATGAGCGGCCCGAACTGGCGTCTTGGCGTCGACATCGGCGGCACCTTCACCGACGTGGTGCTTGAGGGCGGCGGCGCGCAATTCTCCACCAAGGTGCTGACCACCTATGCCGCCCCCGAGAAAGCGATACTCGATGGTATGGGTCAGGTCTGCGCCAAGGCCGGGATCACCCCGCAGGACATTTCCCAGATCATCCACGGCACCACTCTGGCCACCAACGCGCTGATCGAAAGGCGCGGTGCCAAGACCGCGCTGATCACCACCGAGGGCTTCCGCGACGTGATCGAGATGCGCACCGAAAGCCGGTTCGAGCAATATGATCTCAACCTCGTGCTGCCCGAACCCCTGCTGCCCCGCCAGCGTCGTTACACGCTGAAAGAGCGTATCGGCGCGGATGGCAAGGCACTGATCCCGCTTAAAAAATCCGACATAGAGACCCTTGCCGATACCCTCTCCGAAGCGGGCTATGAGAGCATCGCCGTGGGCTTCCTGCACAGCTATCTCAACCCCGGGCACGAGCGCATGGTCCGCGATGTGCTGGCGGACCGGCTGCCCGGCGTGATGATCTCGCTGTCCTCCGATGTCTCGCCGCAGATGCGCGAATACGAGCGTTTCAACACCACCGTCGCCAATGCCTATATCAAGCCGCTGATGAAATCCTATCTCGGGCGGCTCGAAGGCCGCCTGAAAGACGCAGGCGCCGACTGTCCGATCTTCCTGATGCATTCCGGCGGCGGCATCATCTCATTGGAATCAGCCGCAGAATTCCCGGTGCGACTGGTCGAGAGCGGTCCGGCCGGCGGTGCGGTCTTCGCCGCGACGCTGGCGGCGCGCTATGGGCTTAACAAGGTGCTGAGCTTTGACATGGGCGGCACCACGGCCAAGATCTGCCTGATCCAGAACCAGACCCCGAAAACCGCAAGGGTCTTCGAAGTGGCGCGCTCCTACCGCTTCAAGAAAGGCTCCGGCATGCCGATCTCGATCCCGGTGATCGACATGGTGGAAATCGGTGCCGGCGGTGGCAGCCTTGCCCATGTGGACGGGCTGCGCCAGATCCGCGTCGGCCCCGAATCCGCCAGCTCCGAACCCGGCCCCGCCTGCTATGGCCGCGGCGGCACCCGCCCGGCGGTGACCGACGCCGATCTGGTACTCGGCAAGCTCGATCCGGCAAATTTTGCCGGCGGGTCGATCCTGCTGCACCCGGAAAAATCCGCAGCGGCGCTGCGCAGCGAGCTTGGCGACATATTGGAGATGAACGCGGAAACCGCCGCCTTCGGGGTAGCTGAAGTGGTGGATGAAAACATGGCCAACGCCGCGCGGGTTCACGCTGTCGAGAACGGCGAGGATCTGTCCGAATACACGATGATCGCCTTCGGCGGTGCCGCGCCCCTGCATGCCGCGCGGCTTTGCGAAAAACTCGGCGTCAGCCGCTGCCTGATCCCCAAAGGCGCCGGTGTCGGTTCCGCCATCGGCTTCCTGCGCGCGCCGTTCAGCTTCGAGGCCAACCGCAGCGTCTACATGCGCCTGTCGGACTTCGACAACGACACGGTGCGGGACCTCTTTGCCGAGCTGGCCCGCGAGGCCACCGGCTTCGTACGTTCCTGCGACGCCGATGCGCCGATCGAGGCCGAGCACAAGATCTACATGCGCTATGCCGGTCAGGGCTGGGAGATCCCCGTCGCCCTTAGCTCGGAGCAGGCCGCCACCCCCGATGCCGCGACCTATCAGCACCTATTCGAGGCCGATTACGCCCGGCTTTTTGGTCGGGTGGTCGAAGGCATGGATGTTGAAATCACCGTCTGGTCGGTCAACGCCAGCACCCCGAAGGATATTGTTCAAAGCGCCGGAAGCCTCGCCGAAACGGGTCCGGCACAGGCCAGCGCCAGCCGCCGCCTGTTCGACCCTGCACAGGCCATGGCGACAAACGCCCAGGTCGTCCGGCGCGATGACATGGCACCGGGCCAGACGCTCGCGGGACCGGCAGTGATTACCGAGGCCGAAACCAGCATTATCATTCCCGGCAGCCGCCGCGCCCTCATGCAGGCCGATGGCACGATCGACATGGAGGCCAAGCGATGAAACCGTCCAATGTAGCCTATCAAGTGATGTGGAACCGGCTGATCTCGGTGGTCGAGGAACAGGCGCAGGCGCTGGTGCGCACAGCCTTTTCGACCTCGGTACGCGAGGCCGGTGACCTTTCGGCAGGCGTCTATGACGCCAGCGGCGCGATGCTGGCGCAGGCGGTGACCGGCACCCCCGGCCACGTCAACGCCATGGCCGATGCGGTGCCGCATTTCCTGCGCCGGATCGGCGTTGAAAACATTCGCGAAGGCGATGTCTATATCACCAACGATCCCTGGGAAGGCACCGGGCATCTGCATGACATCACCGTGGTTTCCCCGGCCTTTCACGAGGGGGCCTTTGTCGGTTTCTTTGCCTGTACCGCCCATGTGGTCGATATCGGCGGGCGCGGTTTCGGCGCCGATGCCAATTCGGTCTACGAGGAAGGCATCTATATCCCGATCATGAAATTCGCCGAGGCGGGCGAGGTCGACCGGACCCTGGTGCGGATGCTGCGCGGCAACGTGCGCGAGCCTGATCAGCTGATCGGCGACATCTATGCGCTGGCAAGCTGCAACGAGATCGGCCAGCGGCGCCTGTCCGAGATGATGGGCGAATTCAGTCTCACCGATCTTGTCGGGGTGGCCGGGTATATCTTCGACAATTCCCGCCGCGCGACGCTGGCGGCCATCGCCGCCCTGCCCCGCGGGTCGGCACAGGGGTCGATGCGGATTGATGGCTATTCCAAGCCCATCGACCTCTGCGCCAAAGTCAGCATCGCGGCAGACCACATCGCCTGCGATTTCACCGGCACGTCCGGGCCGGATCCAAAGGGCATCAACGTGCCGATGGTCTATACCAAGGCCTATGCCTGCTATGCGCTGAAATGCGCGGTTGCGCCGGAGATCCCCAACAACGCCGCCTCGCTCGAGCCGTTCCGGATCACCGCGCCGCAGGGCACTATCGTCAACGCGCTGCATCCGGCGCCGGTGGCGCTGCGCCATGTCATCGGTCACATGATACCCGACACCGTTTATGCCGCGCTTGACCAGTTGCTGCCACGGCTGGTGCCTGCCGAAGGCGCGGGCTGTCTGTGCAATTTCCAGGTCTCGCTGCGTCCGCGCCGCGATGCTCCGGTACCGGCCGGTGCGCGGCGCTCGGAGGTGCTGGCGTTCAACTCCGGCGGGGCGGGGGCGCGCCCGCAGTTCGACGGGCTCAACGCCACCGCCTTCCCCTCCGGGGTGATGACCATGCCGGTCGAGGCCACCGAACATGCCGGCCCGGTGATCATCTGGCGCAAGGAACTGCGCCCGGATTCCGGCGGTGTCGGCGCACAGCGCGGCGGGCTCGGGCAATATATGGAAGTCGGCGCTGTCGAGGGGTACGAGTTCGATTTTTCAGCGATGTTCGACCGGGTCGATCATCCGGCGCGGGGCCGACAAGGCGGTGGCAATGGCGCCCCGACCAAGATCGCCCGCAGCGATGGCGCGGCGATGAAGGGCAAGGGCAAACAATTGGTTCCCCACGGGGAACGGGTGCGGCTCGCCTTCCCCGGCGGTGCGGGCTATGGTCCGGCAGCGGCCCGCGACCCGGCCGCGGTGCGGCGCGATCTGGCGCGAGGCTATATCTCGCCAGAGGCGGCACAGAGGGATTACGGGCTTACGGCGGAAGATGTCGCGCAGGTCGAACGGGCGATCCGCGTTGGAGAGGTCGAATGAGCACCGCGCAGCACGACAGCTATGACGTGGTGATCGTCGGGGGCGCGATCTACGGCTCTGCCGTCGCCTGGTGGCTGACCAACACGCCGGGCTTTCAGGGCCGGGTGCTGGTGGTGGAGCGCGACCCGAGCTACGAATTCGCCTCCACCAGCCACACAAATTCCTGCATCCGCCAGCAATTCTCGGCGCCGGTGAACATCAGGGTCTCGCAATTCGGCGCCGAGTTCATCAAGGATTTCCGCAATTTCTTGGGCGGCGACCCGGAAGTGCCGGAGCTGGTGCTGCAGAGCTTTGGCTACATGTATCTCGCCGACACGCCGGAATTTGCCGCGACGCTGAAGGAGGCTCAGGGCATTCAGGCCGCCCTTGGCGCCGGGACAAGGCACATGAGCCGTGCCGAGATCGCCGCGGCCTATCCGTTCTACAATCTCGATGACATCATCGCGGGCAATCACAACCTGATCGACGAGGGATATTTCGACGGCGGGACCATGTTCGACTGGTTCAAGCGCATGGCCCGGCGGCGCGGTGTCGAATACATCCACGACGAGGTGGTCGCCATGACGCTGAATTCAGCAGGCACAGCGGTGGACAGCGTGACGTTGAAGTCCGGTCGGCGCATCGCCTGCGGCATTGTGGTGAACGCCTCGGGTCCGCGCGCCGCCGCCACTGCTGCAATGGCCGGGCTTGCCCTGCCGGTGGTCCCGCGTCGCCGCTATACGTTCATCTTCGACGCGGCTCATCCGCTTGAGCGCGACCTTCCGCTGACCATTGACCCTTCGGGCGTGCATATGCGCTCGGACGGCAAATATTACATGGTCGGCTGCCCGCCCGACGAGGATGCGGACGTCGCCTATGACGATTTTGGCTTTGATCACGGGATCTGGGAAAACAAGGTCTGGCCTGCGCTGGCCCATCGGGTGCCTGCCTTTGAACAGGTCAAGGTGATCAACCAATGGGTCGGGCATTACGCCTATAACAAGCTCGATCAGAACGCGATTCTGGGGCGGCACGGCAAGGTGGCGAATTTCGTCTTCGTCAACGGCTTCTCGGGTCATGGGCTGCAGCAGGCCCCGGCAATCGGGCGCGGCATTGCCGAGCTGATCGCCTATGGCAGCTACCGCAGTCTCGATCTCAGCCCGTTTGACTATGCGCGGGTTGAGCAGGGCGAGAAATTCTTCGAAAAGAACGTGATATGATCCGGGACGCCCGGCGTGCCGCTGATGGTACGGATATGGAAGGAAGTGAACGATGAAGATGAAGAAACTGGTTTTGACAGGCGCCGCCGGACGGCTCGGCTCCTATCTGCGCGAACCGTTGAGCCGCATGGCCGAGGAGCTGGTCTCCACCGACATCGCCGAGGATATCGGCAAGCTCTATGACGGTGAGCGCTATGTGCAGGCCGATCTGGCGCAATATGACGCCATCGCACCGGTGCTGGAAGGGGCCGACATGGTGGTGCATTTCGGTGCCATCGTCGATGAAAAGCCGTTTGAAGAGCTTCTCGGCCCGAACTTCGTCGGCTCCTACAACATCTGGGAGGCGGGCTATCGCGCCGGGGTGCGGCGCATCGTCTATGCCTCTTCGATCCACGCGGTGGGGATGCACAAGAAGGCCGATTTCATCGGCGTCTATGCGCCGCACCGCCCCGATACATTCTACGGGCTGGCGAAATGCTTCACCGAGGATCTCGGCTCGATGTATTGGGACAAGCGCGGGCTGGAATCGGTGCATCTGCGGATCCTATCAGCCGCGCAGGTCAACAATCCCCGCGCGCTCGGTTCCTGGCTCTCCTATGACGACCTGATCCAGCTGGTAACGCGGGCGGTGGACACGCCCTCGGTCGGGTTCAGCGTGATCTATGGGGTGTCGAACAACGACCGCTGCCCGGTCGACAATGCCAAAGCGTCCTTCCTCGGCTACCGGCCCAAGGACAATGCCGAGCAATTCGCGGAAGCAGTGCTGGCGGAGGCCAGTCCCGCGGATCTCAGCGATCCCGGCGAGATGTGCCATGGCGGGCCGTTTGCCAAGGTGGATCTGGGGCAGAGCGGCATCGCGCAGATGTCGATCGTGGATGATCGCAAAAAGAGCTGAGCGCGATGAATGCGCGGCGGGCGGGCGGTGGCTTTCGGGCCGCCGCCCGGTTTGCATCCGGCGGGCGGGGATTTGAGTATTTAAGAAAGGGTGAAGGGGGTCAGACCGAGAGGTAGGCGTCGCGGATTTCGGGTTGCTGTTGCAACGCGGCGAGGGTGCCGGTGAATTTCTGGGTGCCATGTTCGATGATCACCACGCCGTCGGCGACCGCCTGGGCGAAATGCAGGTTCTGCTCGGAGAGCAGCACCGTCAGGCCTTCGTTCTTGATCTGCAGGATCACCCTGGCCATCTGTTCCACGATCACCGGCGCGATCCCTTCGGAGGGTTCATCTAGCAGGATGAACGCCGGGTTGCCCATGAGCGTGCGCGCGATGGTCAGCATCTGCTGCTCGCCGCCCGAGAGCGCCTTGCCGCGGTTGTGGCGGCGTTCGGCGAGGTTGGGGAAGAGATCGAAGAGCATGTCCTCGGACCAGGTGACGCAGCCCTCGCGCGGGGCCTGGCGGCCGACTTCGAGGTTTTCCAGCACCGTGAGCTGGGTGAAAATACGGCGTTCCTCGGGGACGTAGCCGAGCCCGGCCCGCGCCACCCGGAAGGCAGGCCAGCGGGTGATGTCCTGGCCCTGATAGGTGATGCTGCCCGAACGCGGGCGCACCAGCTGCATGATCGATTTCATCGTCGTGGTCTTGCCCGCGCCGTTGCGCCCGAGCAGCGCCACCACCTGTCCGCGCGCGACGGAGAAATTCAGGTCATTGAGCACATGGGCCTTGCCGTAGAAGGAATTGACGCTGCTGACCTCAAGCATCGGCGCTCTCCCCGGCCGGTTTGAACAGGGTGCCGCCGCCGAGATAGACCTCCTGCACCTTGGGGTCGTTGCGGATCTGCTCGACGGTGCCGTCGGCGATCAGGCGACCGCGGTTCAGCACCATGATCCGGTGGGAATGGGCAAAGACCACGTCCATGTCATGTTCGGTAAACAGCACGCTGATGCCTTTCTGCGCGAGGATGTCGGCGGTGAGCTGCATCAGGGCGATGCGTTCGCGCGGGGCCATGCCGGCGGTGGGTTCGTCCATCAGCAGCAGCATCGGCTCATGGGCCAGCGCCACGGCGAGCTCGAGCCGTTTGAGATCGCCGTAGGCCAGCACCGCGCAATGGCGCTCGGCCTGATCGGCCATGCCCACCGTGTCGAGCAGCGCCAGCGCCTCGGCCCGGTAGAGGCGGTGGGCGAAGGGAAATGGCGAATAGAGACGTTTGTGATGCGAGATCAGCGCCATCTGCACATTTTCCACCACGGTCATCGAGGCATAGGTGGCAGTGATCTGGAAGGTGCGCCCGACCCCCATGCGCCAGATCTGGCGGGGTTTGCAGCCGGTGATTTCTCGCCCCTTGAGCTTGACCGACCCGGCGCTCGGTTTGAGCTGGCCCATCAGCATGTTGAAACAGGTGCTCTTGCCCGCGCCGTTGGGGCCGATGAGCGCCAGCAGCTCGCCCTGGGCGAGGTCGAAACTGACATCCGCGACCGCCTCGATGGCGCCGAAGTTCTTCGACAGGTTGCGGACCGACAGGATCGGGCTCATCGCGTTTCCTCCGGGTTGCGCAGCAGGCCGAGGCGTTCGCTCAGTTTGCGCAGGGAACCGACGATGCCTTCGGGCGCGAGGATCACCACCGCGATGATCAGCAGGCCCAGTGCCAGTCGCCAATATTCGAAGCGGGTCAGCCAATCCTTGACGCTCTCGAAGAAGGCGCCGCCGACCCAGCCGCCCGACAGCGTCTTGACGCCGCCGAGGAACACCACGATCAGCGCATCGAAGCTGCGCGCGATCTCGAGCTCATTGGGGAAGACACTGCCCTTGGAGAAGACGAAGAGCCCGCCCGCGAGTCCGGCCATGGTCCCGGCGAAGGCGAAGGCGACCCATTGGATGCGTTTGGTATTGATGCCCGTTGCCTCGGCCTGACGGGCGGAATCCCGCGCCGCGCGCAGGGCATAGCCGAAGGGCGCATGGGCGACGTGGCGCAGCACCAGGATGCCGCCGACGCAGAAGACCAGCGCGAGGTAGTAATAGACGTCATTGTCGGAGGCCCAGTCGGAGGGCCAGATATTGACGAGACCGTCATCGCCGCCGGTGATCTCGCCCCATTGGAAGGCAAGGCTCCACAAAAGCTGCCCGAAGGCCAGCGTCAGCATGGCGAAATAGACGCCGGTGGAGCGCAGGCAGACCCAGCCTATGACGATGGCGGCGAGGCCTGCGCCGACGGGTGCCAGCAGCAGCGCCAGTTCCATCGGCGTATCCGCAAAGGTGACCAGCAGCGCCGCCACATAGGCACCGCCGCCGAAGAAAGCGGCATGGCCAAAGCTGACCAGCCCGCCCTGCCCGAGCAGGAAATGCAGCGACGCGGCGAAGAGGCAGAAGATCAGAATGTCGGTGACCAGTACCACGGCGAAGTTGCTGCCTGTCAGCGGCACGAGCGCCAGCAGCAGGATCAGCCCGGCGACCAGCAGGCGGATGCGGGGCCCCGCGGGCTTGATCGGGCGTTCGGGCTCGCCGACCTGGCCGTGTTCGCCCGCCACCTCTTCGCGTCCGAGCAGGCCATAGGGGCGCAGCATCAGCACGATGACCATGACCACGAACATCAGCACCAGCGTCGATTGCGGCATGTAGGTCACGCCGAAGACGTTGAGCACCGAGATGATCACCGCCGCGAGATAGGCACCGGGCAGCGAGCCCATGCCGCCGATCACCACCACCACGAAGACGGAAGCGAGGATCGAGAAATCCATCAGCAGGTCGGCCCCGCCCTTGGGCAATTGCAGCGCTCCGCCCAGCCCCGCCAAGGCGCAGCCGAGGAAGAACACGCCGGTGAACAGCCAGGCCTGATTGACGCCGAGCGCCCCGACCATCTCGCGGTCCTGCGTCGCGGCGCGGACCAGCGTGCCGACGCGGGTGCGGGTGATCAGATACCACAGGGCCAGCGCCACGAAGGGCGTAATGACAATGAGCGCGATGTCATATTGCGGCACCGGCTCGCCCATGATCCGCACGATGCCCTTGAGCCCCGGCGCGCGCGGCCCCAGCAGGTCGGTCGGCCCCCAGATCATCAGTGCCAGATCCTGGATCACCAGAATTACCCCGAAGGTCGCGACCAGCTGGAACAGTTCCGGCGCCGAATAGACCGGGCGCAGCACGCAGATTTCGACGATCACCCCGATCAGCCCGACGATCAGCCCGGCCAGCAGGATCGCCCCCCAGAAACCGACCACGCCGGGCAGCACCTGCATCAGCGAATAGCCGACATAGGCCCCCAGCATATAGAAGGAGCCATGGGCGAAATTGACCACCCGGGTGACGCCGAAGATCAGCGACAGGCCGGAGGCGACCATGAAGAGCGCCCCGGCGTTGGCGAGGCCGGTGAGGAGCTGTGCGATGAAGAGGCCCATGGAAAATCCTGTTCAGCAGGGCGCGCGCGGCGGATTTCGCCCCGTAGGGTGGGTGAAACCCACGCATAGAAAGCGCGTTTTACCGGATCACTCGGCGGGGCGGAGCTTTTTGACTTCCTCGTCCGAGGGCAGGTAATCGGCCCCGTCGAGATAGGTCCAGTCCTGCATCACCCCGGCGCCGTCGCGCAGCGTCGTGGTACCGACGAAGGCGCCCATGGTCGCCTGATTGTCGATCTCGCGATAGGTGATCGTATCGACCGGCGTTTCGACAGTGAGCCCCTCGAAGGCCTGGCGGATCGCGTCGCTTTCCGTCGATCCGGCCCTTTCCAGCGCGGCGGCAACGGATTGCGCGGTCATGTAGCCGACCAGCGAGCCGAGCTTGGGCGGCTCGTTCCAGCGCGCCTGATATTCATCGACGAAAGGCTTGTTGGCGCCGTCTTCCTCGGTGAAGTCATACCAGGGATAGCCGGTCACCACCCAGCCTTCGGGGGCCTCGTCGCCGAGCGGGTCGATATATTCGGGCTCGCCCGACAGCAGGCCATAGATCGTGCGCCCCTCGAACAGGCCGCGGGTGCCGCCCTCGCGAACGAATTTCGCCAGATCCGGGCCGAAGGTGACGTTGTAAATCGCATCGGGCTTGGCGCGTTCCAGCGCCTGGACCTCGGCACCGGCGTCGATCTTGAACAGGGCCGGCCATTGCTCGCCGACGAATTCGACCTCCGGTTTCAGCCTGGTCAGCACCTCCTTGAAGGCCGCGACGGCATCCTTGCCATAGGCGTAGTTCGGCGCGATCGTGGCGTATTTCACCGCGTCGGACTTGGCGGCCTGCTCGGCCAGCATCGCCGCCTGCATGTAGGTCGAGGCGCGCAGACGGAAGGTCCAGGGGTTGCCCTGGCTCCAGGTCACCGCGTCGGCCAAGGGCTCGGCGGCGAGATAGACCCATTGCTTTTCCGCCGCCAGCGAGGAGATCGCGAGCCCGACGTTTGACAGGATCGACCCGGTAATCATCACCGTGCCTTCGGAAGTCATCAGCTCTTCGGCGATCTTGATCGCCTCGCCTGGTTCGCCCTGATCATCGCGGAAGATGAATTCCAGCGGGCGCCCCTGCACGCCGCCCTGTTCGTTGATCTGTTCGAGCGCCAGCTCTATCCCCTGTTTGTAGGGTTCCGCAAAGGCTGCCATGCGCTTGTAATGGTTGATCTCGCCGACCTTGATCGGGTCGCCGGACTGCGCGTTCGCCCCGATCCCGGTAAGTGACAGCGCGACGGCACCGGCCAAGCCCTGCAGGAATGTCTTGCGGTTCATGTATCGTCCTCTCTGTTGTCAGGCTCCCGTTTTCGGGATTGTTCTCTTCTGTATGCTCTCAATCGTGCTGAACGAAAACCGGCATCTCCGCCTCGCCGAGGTCGTCTGTCGCTTCGCCCTCGATCAATTCGCGGATGCGTTTGCGATAGACGTTCGGCCCCTTGTCGATGGCGATGCGGATCGGTTTGCGCTTCTGCGGCCGTTGTTCTTCCTGATGGATCGCCTCCAGAATGGCCTTGTCCTCGGCAAAGGCAATGCGAAACATCGCGTCCATCTGTTCCGAGGCGGCCTCATCCCCCACCGCGGTGTTGCGCAGATGCATCCAGTGATCGATCGTGTAGCCCTCTTCGACCGGGGTGACGAAATGCAGCGCGAAGATCCGCACCCCCTTGTCGCGTTCCTCTTCCGGCAGAGCGAGCGCCGCATCGGCGCTGCCGAAATCGATCACCGCCGTGGAAGGCAGGTGCAGGTAGTAGTAATGCCAGCGGTCGACATTGCCCGCAAAACCGCCGAATTTCTTGAAAAAGCCGATCGGCTCGGCATCGCGGATCCAGCGCCATGCGACGATCGCCTCGCCCGATGTCTTCACATGCACCGGCACGTTTTCGGAGGCGGCATTGCCCAGCGTCGTGGGATGGACGAAGCTGACATGGGCCGGATCGACAAGGTTTTCCGCGACATTGAGGTAATTGGCACGGATGTGCAGCTGATCGCCGTGATGGATGTGCCAGTCGGGGTCGCTGAACTCGGGCATGTCAAAGGCCAGCGCCGGGTCGGCCTTGTCGGCCTCCCCCATCCAGATCCAGACGATGCCGTGACGTTCAAGCACCGGATAGGCATCGACATAGGCCGATGCCGGCAGGTTCGACTGCCCCGGAACCCGCACACATTTGCCGTCCGTGCCGAAGGTCATGCCGTGATAGCCGCATTGGATCGTATCACCGATCCGCTTGCCATGGCTCAGCGGCAACAGCCGGTGCGGGCAGCGATCCTCCAGCGCCGTGATCGCGCCATCGCTGGCGCGGAACACTACCAGATTTTGTGCGCAGATGGTCAGCGGCACCAGCGCCTCGCCGAATTCGCGCGACCAACCGGCCACGTACCAGGCGTTTCTCACAAATGACATCTGCAGACCTCCCTGAAGCGGACTTGAAGCGGGCGCGCGATAGTGCGAACACCTCATGAAGCCCCGAAAACTTGTTAGCTGTCAAACAATTTATCGGCAGGTTTGCGATGGACCGGACCGCCGTTTCATGGGAACATCAATTGCGGATTTTACGCCGCGCGGAACAGGATGGAGAGCCCGATTGCCTGATGAAGCGAGATCGGACCAAGGAGAAGACGGTTACTTTCTGGAGGAGCAGATCGGCTTCAAGCTGCGGCTGGCCAACCAGCGGCATCTGGAGATCTTCAACCGGCTGATGCCCGAGATCACGCCGACGCAATTCGCGGTGCTGGCCAAGCTGCGCGATGCCGGGAGCATCAGCCAGAACCAGCTCGGCCGCTTTGTCGGCATGGATGCGGCGACGACCAAGGGGGTGGTCGACCGGCTGCGCGCCAAGGGGCTGGTGCAATCGGCACGTTCCGGCACCGACCTGCGGCGGCTGGAAATCTCGCTGACGCCGGAGGGCGAGAGTTTCGCATGTCAGGCGGTCGAGGATGCACGCCGGGTCTCGCAGGAGACCCTGGCGCGGCTCAGCCGCCGCGAGACGGAGCGGCTGCTGGCCCTGCTCGACAAGCTCTAGCGCAGCCCGTCCTTGCCCTCGGCCTCATCATGGGTGAGCCCGCCGACCCGGGGCAGCGGACGCCCTGAATCGGTCACCGCGACCGCGACCATGATTTCATTGGCGCGCGGCGCATCGTTGAGCCGCACCTCGATCCCGTCGAAATGGCTGCGCACATAGGCCGCATCCTTGTGGCCGAGCGGCACGTCGAGCGCCTGTCCCGGCCCGCCCATCTTCTTGCTCGACGGCACCAGCGCCGCGCCCTTCTCGACCGCTTTGCGTAGCGGCGCGCCAAGCTTCGGGTGCAGGATCGCGGCGGCATGTTCAAGCTCGCCATTCTCGCCCACCATCGCCGCCTTGCCGTAGCTTTCGGCCTGATCGGGCCGGATGCCCAGCGCGGCGACGCATTTGGTGCCCAGAAGCGCGCCGAGTTCGGCGCCGATCTCCATCAGCTTGCCCAGATCCTCGGTATATTTCCCGGCAAAGGGATTGGCGATCACCGCCACCGAGACGGCCTTGCGGGTGGGGGGCGAGATCTCGCGGCCGATTTCACGGTGGGTTTCCTCGACCCAGGTGGCGATTTTCCTGATTTCCGCGCTCATCTCAGACCGTCCTCCCCTGTGATATCCTCGGCCAGCAATCCGCCCGACCGGCTGTGAACCCGCGCCCCGGTGGTCATCACCAGCACCAGCGCCAGCTCGTCGGCGCGCGGCGCGTCGTTGATGCCGACTTCCATGGAGTCGAAATGGCTGCGGACATAGGAGGCGTCGGTATGGGTCACCGGCACGTCGAGCCTTGTACCCGCCGCGCCAACCTTTTTCGCACTCGGCACGATCGCCTTGGCACCGCCCAGCACCTCGCGCATCGCATAGCCCCCCGGCGCATGCCAGAGCGCGCCATGTTCCAGCTCACCCGCGGCCCCGACGATCGCGCCCTTGCCATAGCCCTCGACGATCCCGGCATCGCCGCCGAGCATCTCGACCAGCCGTTTCGCCATGTCGAGCCCGAGCGGCTTGAGATCTTCCATGAACGGCTGGATCTCCTCCACATAGCGCCCGGCGAAGGGGTTCTTGATCACCGCAATGATCGCGGCGCGGCGCGGCGGCACGTTGGCAGGCGGGCCGCCCTCGTGGAATATCTCTTCGAGCACCGAGGAGATTTTACGGATTTCGACGTCAGGCATATATGGGTTCTTTCTGTCGGATCAGGGAGGGATTTGAGGTCACGATGCGGGATTGCCCGCGCAGGAACAAGGCGGCGGCGTTGATCTGACCGCGCGCGATCATCTGGCGGGCCAGCGTCTCACCGGGTGCGAGGGCTTGTGAAATCTCGACTTCGCTCAGCCTGCCGACATACTGCACCACCGGCGTGGGGCCGAGGTCGCTGTCAGGCTGGACCTCGTTGGCAGGAAGCCGGGCAATTAAGCGATGGCCCGGCAGGTCCACCGCGTTGCCAATAAGGGTTGCGGCGGCATCGGCCTGCGCCGCGCCGCCTGCCAGGACCGTGACGCTTTCGGCGATACCGAGGCTCAGGCTGCGGCCTTGTCGGCCGCTGGTGGCAATGCCGCGCACCGGATCAGCGGCGGCGATCCCGACGCGCCCAAGGTCGCTGCCATCCGGGGCCGCCATGGCGATAAGGAAACGGGTATCGCGGGTGAGATGCAGGGCAATATCGCCGCCGTTGTTGACATAGGCGCGGGTCAGGTCGGCGGCGTCGCTCATTGCTGCCAGCACCTCTTCGGCAACCGCTCCGGCAACTGCGATCATCGGTGTGGTATGCCCGTCCGCATGGGGCATGGCGGCATCATACATCCGCCGCGCAATACCGCCTTGCAGCACCCGTCCGACCGGCTGGCGCAGCAGGTCAAGCTCTGCCGTGAGCTCGCTCAACACGCTCTCGAACCGATCCCGCGCCGCCGCGAAGGCGCGCGCGCGCTGCCCCTCCGCCCCGATGATCAGGTCGATCGGACCATGTTGCAGATGCAGCCGGTCGCCCGGCAGAAGGGCGGCCTGCGGGGTCATCGCTCCGACTGCTTCCAATTGTAGTTCTGCCGGTCGTTCGGATCGGGCTGCAACGCCGCCGGGCCGACCTTGCGGATCTCCGGGGTCATGACTTCGGCCACCGGGCGCACATGCTCCACATGGCCGCCTAAGGTGCCGTAATCCTCGCGCCGCAGGGTGAACTCGATCGGCGCGACCAAGGCGGGAGTCGGCACGTAGCCGAAAGAATTGGTCGGCATGTCCATCACATCCACCATCACCGTGATGCCGCCGCCGGGCCAGACATAGGCCGCCGCACCGCCGCAGGACACATAGGTCAGCGCCTCCTTGACCGAGCGGGTCAGGCGCACCGGGTTTTCCGTCACGCCGGCCCGCAGTGAGCCGCCCGCCCCGCCCATGAACAGCACCGAACAGAGCGAGGGTTCGCAATTCTCCGCGATCCGCTCGGAGACTGCCAGCAGCGGCGCGGTGATCTCGGCAGGTTGCGGTACGAGATCGTCGTCGAGGATGAAATAGGCCCATTGCTCGCCGGTGGTGGAGATCATCAGCAGGCGCAGCCCCGGCCAGGCGGTCTTCGGATCGGCGGGTTTGAGGATGCCCAGCGGGTCTTCGACATCGGTGCCGCCCCAGCCGGTACCCGGTTCGGCAACCTGAAAGTAGCGCCCCGGCGTCGAACGGCGGCCCTTCACCTTGATGCCCGAAGGCGTCATGTCGAGCCCGCGTCCGGCCTCATGCTCGCTCAGCACGCCGGTGATGTGATCATCCACGACGACCACCTCATCGACATGGCCGTGCCATTGCTTGGCAAACATGCCGATGGTCGCGGAGCCGCAGCCAACCCGCATCAGCTTTTCCGGCACGCCGTTGATCACCGGCGCCTGACCGGCCTGCACCACCAGTTCGCAGCCCCCGTCGATGGTCATTTCCACAGGCTCGCGGTTGCACAGTTTCAGCAGCGCATCACAGGTCACCCGGCCCTCTTTCTTGGAGCCGCCGGTCAGGTGTTCGACGCCCCCCAGCGACAGCATCTTGGAGCCGTATTCGGAGGTCATCACATGGCCGATCGCCTCGCCCTCGACCCGCACGATGGCGCGTTCCTCGCCGATGTGACGGTCGGTGTCGATCTTCACCTTGACCCCGCAATAGGAGAAGATGCCTTCGGTCACCACCGTCACCATATCCACCCCCTCGACTTCCTGCGAGACGATGAACGGGGCGGGTTTGTAGTCGGGATAGGTCGTGCCGGCCCCGACCGCGGTGACGAAGGCGCGGCCGCCCTGAATCACGTCGCCGTCCCAGTCCTGCGCGTTGTCGCCCTGATCGAGAAAGGCCACCGCCTTGGCGCCCGATTGAATCACGGTCAGCGGGTCGAGCCGCACCAGTTCACCCGCATGGTTGGCATAGCGGTCGCAGGCGCCGGATTTGCCCTCGGCGATGTAGCACATCACCGGGCAGGCATCGCAGCGGATCTTCTCGGGTTTCGCGGCGGGCTTGTCGTCAAGCATGTCCGGCCTCCTTCAGGGCGGCGCGCAGCCGCGACGGTGTCGCGGGCGCATGGGTGATCCGCGCGCCGGTGGCGTGATAGATCGCGTTGAAGATCGCCGGGGCGGTAGGGATCAGCACATGTTCGCCCAGCCCCTTGGCACCGTAGGGCCCGTGCGCATCGGCGATCTCGATGATCAGCGTGTCGATCGGTGGTACGTCACCGATGGTGGGGATCAGATAATCATGCAGGTTTTCGGTGCGTCCCGGCACAAATTCCTCCATCAGCGCCATGCCGAGCCCCTGCGCGATGCCGCCCTGCACCTGCCCCTCGACCAGCAGCGGGTTGATCGCACGTCCGACGTCATGGGCGGCAGTGAAATGCAGCGGACGGACGAGGCCGAGAGGGATATCGACCTCGACGATTGCCAGATGCGCGGCATAGCCGAACTGCGCATAGGGTTCGCCCTGCCCGTTCGCATCCATCGCCCGGACCGGCGGATCATAGCTTTCCTCGGCGCGCAGCACGTAACCTTCGGCGTCCGGTTCCAGACGGCTCAGGTCGAGCTCTTTGACATGGGTCGCATCTTCGACAAGGAGGCGGCCTGCCTCAAGCCGGATCCGGGCCGTTTCAGAGGCATTGACCTGCCGCAAAATCGCACTGCGCAGCGCCTCTCCGGTCAGCCGTGCCGCATTGCCGGATACGAAGGTCTGGCGCGAGGCGGAGGTCTTGCCCGCGTCGGGCGTGATATCGGTATCGGCCCCGAGCACGCTGATCGCGGCGACCGGCAGGCCGATGGCCCGGGCGAAGATCTGCGGGATCACCGTGTTTGCACCCTGCCCGATGTCCATCGCGCCCTGATGCAGCACGATCTCTCCGGCGGCGGTCAGCCCTGCCTTGAAGCTCGAGGGGTTGGGCAGCGAGGTATTGCCGCATCCATACCAGCCCGATGCCAGCCCGACGCCGCGTTTGCGGGTGTTGTGTCGGGCGTTGAAATCGGCGCAGTCCGACTTGGCCTTTTCCCAGGCCGGGCGCAAAGCCTCAAGACATGCACGGATGCCCACCCCCTGCTCGAATACCTGACCGCAGATCGTCGGCACGCCGTTTGCAAGCGCGTTCTTCAGCCGGAAGTCGAGCGCGTCGATCCCGAGTTTTTCGGCCAGCAGGTCGAAAGCCGTTTCCTGCGCGATGGCCGATTGCGGCACGCCGAAGCCGCGGAAGGCGCCCGACGGCGGGCAGTGGGTATGGACGGCGCGGGAACGGGCGCGATAGTCCTGCAAGGCGTAGGGACCGGAGGCATGGACCGGCACCCGGTTCGCCACGGTTGGCCCCCAGCTCGCATAGGCTCCGGTGTTGAAGTCACCATCAAAGGTCATGCCGCTCAGGCTGCCATCAGCCTTCGCCCCGATCCTGACGCGGATCTGCGCCGGGTGGCGCTTGGTGGTTGACTGCAGCGACTCGACCCGGCTGTAGGTCATCCGCACCGGACGGCCCGTCTTCATCGCTGCAAGTGCAATGAAGGGTTGCAGGGACAGGTCGATTTTCGAGCCGAACCCACCGCCTACCGCTGTCGGCACGATGCGGATCGCGCTTTGGGGCAGGGCCAGCACTTCGGCCAGCGCGGCGCGATCCATGCCCGGAGCCTGGGTGCAGGCATGGACATGCAGCCGCCCCTCCACCATCTCCGCAAAGCCCGCTTCCGGCTCGATATAGGCGTGCTCGACGAAGCTGGTGGTATAGGCGGCCTCGACCACGTGATCCGCTGCCGCCAGGGCCGTCTCGGCATCGCCGCATTGCACCAGGCCGCTGCACATGATGTTGCCGGGGCGTTCCTCGAAAAGCTGCGGGGCGTCCGGATCGAGGGCCGCCGCGACTTCCATCGCCGCCGGCTCCTGCGTCCAGTTCACCGGGAAGCTGGCGAGATCGAGCGCGGCCATCGCCTCGACCTCACCCACCACGCATGCCACCGCCTCGCCGCGGAAACGGACATGGCGCAGAGCGAAGACCGGCTGGTCAATGAAACCGGGGATCACGCCAAAGAGGTTCTGGCCGGGAATGTCGCGGGCGCTGAGCACGCAATATACGCCGGGATGCGCCGCCTGCCAGGCAGCGAGATCGCCGAATTCGAACCGTGCCGCGGGATGCGGGGAGCGGATGACGCGGGCCACCAGCGCAGCCTGCGGGGCGACGTCATCCCCGAAGCGCTCGGAGCCATCGACCTTGGCTTGCCCGTCAAAGCGCGGTGTCGGCTGGCCAAGCTCCTGCGATACCGGCGCAGGGGCGGTTCCATCATGCGCACCAACGACCGCGTCGATGATCTTGCGATAGCCGGTGCAGCGGCAGAGCACGCCGCCGAGCGCATCCTGCACCTGTTCCGCCGAGGGGTGCGGTTCTGCGCGCAGCAGCGCCACGGCGCTGACCATCATCCCCGGCGTGCAGATCCCGCATTGCGCCGCCTGATGCTGCTGGAAGCGCGTCATCAGCGTCTGTGCATCGCGATCCTCCCGCACCAGCCCCGCCAGGGTCTCGACCCTGCGCCCGGCGGCCTGCTGGCTCGCCACCAGACAGGCGCAGACCGGATCGCCGTCGAGCAGCACGGTACAGGCGCCGCAATCTCCGGCGCTGCAGCCTTCCTTGACATCACGCGCGCCGAGCCTTTCGCGCAGGCTTTCGGACAGACGTTCGCCGGGGCGCGGCTCGCATTGCACGTGGTTTCCGTTCAGGATGAAGGCCGTGAGGTCTTTCGTGGCTGGCTTGTCCATCACAGGCTCCGCTCGATGGCCTGCGCAAGCGCGCGGGACGTGGCGGTCATCAGTGCCTCGCGACGGTATTCGGCCGTGGCTCGAATGTCGGAGATCGGCGTGAGACCTTTGAAATGCGCCGACCTGATCGCGGCCGCCACCTCGGCCACCGGCAGGCCTTCCAATGCCTGTTCGAGCGCTGTCATCCGTTGCGCCACCGGCGAGGCTGCGCCGACCGCGACACGCGCGTCACTGATATGCCCCTGCTCGACCACGACCAGCGCCGAGATCATGCAGATCGAGATCACCAGATATTTGCGCGCGCCGAGCTTGACGAAAGCGCTTTGGGCGCGTTCCGGCGGTGCTAGGACATGGATTGCGCTCAGCAATTCATCGGGGCGTCGTGCCGTCTGGCGCACGCCCAGCAGGAACTCCGTCACCTTCATCCGGCGCTGTCCGGTGAGCGAGGTCAGTTCCACCTCGGCATCCAGCATCAACAGCGGTGGTACCCCGTCGGCGGCGGGGGAAGCGTTGCACAGATTGCCTGCCAACGTGCCGGTGTTCTGGATCTGCACCGATCCGACCTCGCGCGCTGCCTGTTGAAGCGCTGAGAATGCGGGCGGCAGATCGGCGCGGATCACATCGCTCCAGGTCGTGGTTGCACCGAAGCGCCAGCAGTTGTCCTGCCGCGTGATCCCGCGCAGAGCCGCGACCCTCGTGAGGTCAAGCAGACGCCCCTTAAAGGGCCGGTGCCCCTGCGCCGGAAACCAGTCGGTGCCACCCGCGATCAGCGATACCGGATCGGCCGCCAGCGCATTCAGGGCCTGCTGCAGGTCCGTCGCAACCACATAGCTCATCCCGTCCTCCCGTCCCCACGGCTTGTCCGCAGGTAAAAACTTGTTGGTACACGAATAAAAGATCGCCAAGTGCCATCCTGTCAAATCAATTCGCATCGCAGCGGCAGCGCGGGCCGCCCCGGCACATCAAACACGCTTGATCGAAGGACGGATTCTGTTAGCGTTCAAACGAAATGTCAGCTTCAGGGAAGGCCGAACCATGTCCGACGCGCCGCGCAAACTGGTGATCCGCAACATCGGCATGATGCTGTCGGGCCGCATGGAAGAGCCGATTCTCGATGCCGATTGCCTGATCGCGCTGGACGGCAGGATCAGCAACTGGGGCAAGGAAAGGGATCTGGATTGCGAAGATGCGGATATCGAGATCGACGCAAAGGGTGTCACCCTCGCGCCTGGGCTGATCGACAGCCATATTCACCCGGTGGTCGGTGATTACACGCCACGCCAGCAGCAGCTGCACTGGATCGATTCAACCCTGCATGGCGGTGTCACCACGCTGATCTCGGCCGGCGAGGTGCATATGCCGGGCCGCCCCAAGGACGTGGTCGGGCTCAAGGCGATGGCGATCGCCTCGCAGCGCTGGTACGAGAATTTCCGCCCCTCCGGGGTCAAGGTCCATGCCGGCGCGCCGGTGATCGAACATGGCATGGTCGAGGAGGATTTCGCCGAAATGGCCAAGGCGGGGGTGAAGCTGCTCGGCGAGGTCGGGCTCGGCACCGTGAAGGATGGCAAGACCGCCGCGCAGATGGTCGGCTGGGCGCGCAAATACGGGATGCAAAGCACGATTCATACCGGCGGCCCGTCAATCCCCGGCTCCGGGCTTATCGATGCAGACATGGTGCTGGAGACCGGCACCGATGTCGTCGGCCATATCAACGGCGGCCATTCGGCCCTGCCTGACGACCAGATCACCTGTCTCTGCGAGAATTGCACCGCGGCGCTGGAGATCGTGCATAATGGCAATGAACGCGCCGCCTTGCTGACGCTCAATACCGCGCGCGAGCTTGGCAAGCTTGACCAGATCATTCTTGGCACCGATGGCCCTGCGGGCTCGGGGGTGCAGCCGCTGGGGATCCTGCGCATGGTGGCGATGCTGTCCTCACTCGGCAACGTGGCGGCAGAGACGGCGTTCTGCTTTGCCAACGGCAATACCGCACGTCGGCGGGAGCTCGATACCGGGTTGATCGAAAAGGGCTTGGCGGCGGATTTCGTGCTGATGGATCAGGCCCAGCATGCGCCGGGCAAGACCCTGCTGGAATCGGTGCAGCTTGGCAATCTGCCCGGCGTCGGCATGACGGTGATCGACGGCGAGGTGCGCTCGCTGCGAAGCCGCAACACGCCGCCCGCCGAACGTCTGCCGGAACTGGTGAAGGGCAGCGTCGCCTGAGAGCGGTTCAGGCTTCGCCGGGGTCGAGCGGTCGCCATTGTGGCCGACGTTTTTCAACAAAGGCACCGATCCCTTCCCTGGCATCGGCGTCGAGCATGTTCATCACCATGACTTCAGCGGTATATTCATAGGCCTGCGCCAGCGGCATTTCGAGCTGACGATAGAAAGCCTCCTTGCCGATCTTCAACGTCGCCGGGGCCTTGGCCGCGATCTGTGCGGCGAGCGCCGTCGTTGCCTCTTCGAGCTGCTCGCCGGGGACGACGTCATTGACCAGCCCGATCCGCTCAGCCTCGGCCGCGTCGATCAACTCGCCGGTGAGCAACATCTTCATCGCCTGTTTGCGCGTGACATTGCGGCTCAGCGCCACCATCGGGGTCGAGCAGAACAGCCCGATATTAACCCCGGGCGTGGCAAATTTTGCCGCGTTGGATGCGATGGCCAGATCGCAGCTCGCCACCAATTGACAGCCGGCAGCGGTGGCGATGCCCTGTACCGAGGCGATCACCGGTTTCGGGCAGGTGACGATGGCCTGCATCAACGCGGCGCAGCTCTGCATCGTCTCGTCGAAAAATTCCCGTCCCGCATCCTCGGCGGCGCGTGCGGCGGTCAGCTCCTTGAGGTCATGACCGGCACAGAAGGCAGGTCCTTCCGCCGCGAGCACGATGACATGGGTCGTGGCGTCATGGCCAAGTTCATCCACGGCGCCACGCAGCCGCGCCAGCATTTCCAGCGACAGGCTGTTGCGGGCGGCGGGCCGGGTCAGGGTGATCCGCGCGACGTTGTCTTTCCGCGTGATGTTCAGGATGTCGGTTGCCTGCATGTTTCCCCCCGGGTTCGATGTATCTGACGGGAGGATAACAAGCCCTGCGACGGCGACGAGGACAAACTGCAGGCGGCGCGAAGATAAAGCGCCACGCCGGAGGCTCGCCGCTGCAGGGAAAATTGCCAAACGCGTGCGATCAGGCCCCGCAGTTCAATCGTTGTCCTGCCCGGCCCCTGCCCCGGCGCGGCTGGCCTCGGTGGCCGGCGCATAGGTCCGCTGCGCGAATGCTTCGAGCGCGCCCAGGGTGACGGTATCGAGCCGACGCCCGACGTCTCCGGCTGCCGGGGCATGGCCCTGCCGCGCCCCCCGTGAAAGTGTCACCGGTCCGGCGCAGGCCACCTCAAGCGCCGCGGCGTCGCCCTCTGCCAGCGTCGCGCCCTGTCCCAGCGAAAGCCGCGCGCCGGGCCATTCCAGCACAACGCTCACCTCCGCGAGCCGCGCCGCCTCTGCCGCGAAGGGCGCCAGCAACAACGGCAGCGCGGTATCGCCGAAAAGCAGCGCCTCGCCCTGCCGGAGCATGTCGGCACGATCGCATATCAGCGACCCGGCGATGACCGGACAGAGCCTGCCGCCGCGCGTCTGCCAGATGCCGTCGCCCAGCTGCGGCACCAGCTCGGCATATTCCTTGCCATCGTTGAGCTGCAGCAGCGCGACCAGCAGCCGCGCCCCCGGGAAACCGGCGTCACAGAGCCAGCGCACCGCCTTGCCCGCCTCCTCGGCCAGCCCCCAGCTCAGCCCGCCGCCGCGGGCGGCCTTGCGTGACAGGGCCTCGATCTCGTTGAGGGAACAGATCACGATGGCGCCTCCGGCAGTTCGGGATAGGTCCAGCCGGCGAAATCCATCTGCGCGACCTCATGCGGGAACGGCGCGTTGCGGAACATGTTGATCCGCACCCAGCGGTCCGAGCGCGGGTCGAAATGACAGGCGCCGAAGAACGACAGCTTGGTGCGCAGCAGGTCGATCGGCAGGATATCGGCGCTGACGGTGTTGTCACGGATCTCCGCATAGGGATAGCGCGCGGCGATCTGTACCCGGCGCAGGATGTGGCGGTGCTCGGGATGGCGCAGCAGGAAGTCGGCGACGGGAGCGTCGCCGGGCTTATCCACCAGATCGCCGTACAGCAGCGCGGCGTCGCGGCCCGGTGCCAGGGGCTGTTCATAGGCGGCCAGCGGTTCGAGATGCCGCTCGCCAAGGCGCGGTTCGAGCTTCTCGGCGGAGACATACCAGGCCCGGGCCTGACTGTCCGGATCGTCCCAGTCGATCTTCAGCGCCCAGGCGTAATCGCTCTCAAGGATCTCGCGCAGTCGGGCGACGCTCATACCCCCCTCGATGCGGAAGGCGCTGCCCTCATCGGCGCTCATGCCGTTCGGGAGATCGTCGATCAATGCGCCATAGGGCTCCATCATCAGCGCCACCAGAAGCTCTTGCCCTTCGAGGCTGAGCGCGGTCTCCGCCCAGCGATAGAGCCGATCCCAGGGCTGCGCTTCGTTGAGGGCGCCGGTCTCGATATGGGCCGCGAGACGATCGAGATCGCTCTTCAGCTCGGTCACCTTCTGCTGCTGCAGCGGATGTTCGGAATGCCAGTCATCGACGTTGCAGCGGCCGCGGCGCAGCATGATGCGAAAGGCGCCCGCCTCGGCCGGGCAAATCGCAGGCAAGGCGCGCACCCGTGCCAGCGCGGTTTCGCGCGCGGCGATCCAGTTGTTGAGCAGGATCGGGTGGTTGATGAGGAAGGGCGCCATGCCGAGCCCGGTCGAATTGCCGATGCCGAAGCGGCGGCGCAGGACCGGCTCGATCTTCACCGCGGTGTCGGGCGCGCGCATCTCGGCGAGATGCTCGATCAGGTCGAGCACGAAGGCGCGGATCAGGAAGACGGTCAGCATCTCGGCCTGGAACGGCGCGGCGAATTCGGGGCGCTCGGCAATGCTTTCGCGGTCGGCGGCGCCGAGCTTGCCAGAGCCATAGACCGCGGTGGTCCGCATCAGGTAGCCGACGGCATCGACCTGCGCGGGATCTGGCTGATCGCCGCGGCTCAGGCAATCGACGACGTAGTCGAACAGCCGAACCGAACGATTGGCGCGCGACACGGTGAGCTCGGTCGCGGTTACCCGCCCGGCCTCCTGCAGCGGCACGTTCTGCGCCAGCCGCTCGATATCGGCCTCGCCGGGCAACCCGTCATAGAGCGTGAAGGTGCAATCCCAAGCGGTGGCGATCACCCGGTCGGACCGCTGTTCGGGCGGCAGGTTATGGGCGAAGGCGACGAGACTGTAGCTGTGGGTCGGGCCGTGCATCGTGTAGACTGCGCGGCCGACGCCCTGTGTATCAATATCGAACTTGCGGCGCTCGAACCGCCAGCTCTCGGCCTTGAGCCGCCGCAGCAGCACCCGCATGAAGGACAGGCGCGACTGATGGAATGACCCCATCCGGGCAAGGCGCATCACGGTTTCGGCAGGACGCAGCGCCACGGTCTCGGGGTTGAGCTGATCGAGTTTCATCGCGCGCCTCCTCTTGCACGGTATCATGGTTTCGAGCCGGGCGACCCTGTCGGACCGCCCGGCGTTGGTATCAGATCGTGCCGCGCCCTTTGGCAATGGTGATGCGCAGCGCATCCCACAAGGTCGGCAGCAACACCAGCGACACCGGCACTGCGGAGATCACTATGAAGCTCTGCAGCTTGCCGACACCGCCGGCACCGAGCGAGATCAGGATCAGCGCCATCAGGCCCATGCCGACCCCCCAGAACACCCGCACCGGCATAGAGGATTTATCCTCGTCCGACATGGCGACCGAAATCACATAGGTCATCGAATCGCCGGTGGTGGCCACGAAGATCGTCGTCAGCACAAGGAACAGCAGCGACACGAAGAAGCCCATCGGCAATTGCTGGGTGATCGCCAGCAGCGCGGCGGGCAGGTTGAACCCCTCGAAGGCGGTTGAGACCGAGCCGGTATTGCCAAGCTCGAAGGCGATACCGGAACCGCCGATGATGGTGAACCAGAAGGTGGTGATGATCGGCGCCACCAGCGACAGCATGATCACGATCCCGCGGATCGACCGCCCGCGCGAGATCCGCGCGATGAACATCGCCATCAGCGGGCCGTACCCCATGAACCAGCCCCAGAAGAAGACGGTCCACCAGCTGAGCCAACCTGGTTCGCCGAACAGGCCCGCCTCGCCGCGATAGAGTGCCATCTGGAAGAAGTTGCCCAGATAGGCGCTGAAACCCGCGAAATAGCTCTTGAAGATGAAGGCGGTCGGCCCGAACACCAGGATGAACAGCAACAGCAGCGCTGCCAGGATCACGTTGATCTTGCTCAGAAGCTGGATGCCGCGGGTCAGCCCGGTCATTGCCGACACGGTATAGAGTGCGACCAGCCCGGCTATCACAACCGCCTGGGTGGTGAACGTGTCGGAGACGCCGAAGAGCGCATTGAGCCCGTAGCTGACCTGCAGCCCGAGGAACCCGATTGGCCCGACGGTGCCCGCGACGACGGCGATGATGCAGGAGGCATCGGCGATCAGCCCGATCGGTCCCTTGATCGCCTTGTCGCCGAACACGGGATAAAGCAGCGTGCGCGGAGCCAGCGGCAGACCCTTTTCGTAGTGATAATGCATCAGCATCACGGTGCTCAGCGCACCGAGGATCGCCCAGGCGAGGAAGCCCCAGTGCATGAAGCTCTGCGCCAGCGCCGGGGTGACCGCTTCGGCGGTGCCCGCTTCGCCCCCGAAGAGCGGCGGCGAGGACAGGAAATGTGCCATCGGTTCACCGGCGGCCCAGAACACGCCGCCGCCCGCGAGCAGCGTACACATGATCATGGAGCCCCATTGAAACACGCTGAATTCGGGGCGCGCGGTTCCGCCCATGATCGCACGTCCGCCCGGCAGCACCACCAGCACCAGCCCCATCAGGAACGTGCCGAGCAGCAGCACCTGCCAGTAGAGTCCGAAATATTTCGCCGAGAAGGCAAAGCCCGTGTCGACCAGGGTCGACAACAGGTCGAGATCGAACAGAGCGATCACGCAGAACAAGGTGATGAAACCGCCGGTTATGGCAAACAGCGGCTTGTTGATATGGCCGGGACTTGGGGCCTGCGCCTCCGCGCGTTGAGTTTGATCCGTCATTCCATTCTCCCTGTCGGAATATCTTCTTTTTTTATCGTTGTGGTGAGTGGCCGCTATTCGGCGGCCCGTGGCAGCGACACCTCCGGGGCGGCGCTGAAGCTCTCGTCATAAAAACGCAGCCAGTTTTCGCCCATGATCCCGGCGACCTCTTCGGCCGAGAAACCGACCGCGGAAAGACCCGCTTCGATATTGCCGAAATCGCGGTTGTCCCTGAACCAATCGGGCTGCGGCGGGAAACCGGGGGCGGAGGCCGAGCCTTCGCCATAATCGATGCGCTTGGTCCAGCGTCCGACACGCATCCATTCGACGATACTGTCGGGCTGATCCTGGCAGAGATCCGAACCGATGCCGAGCTTGTCGGCGCCCATCATCTCCGCAGCCCGCGCGATCATCTCGCAGAAGCTTTCCAGCGTGCAATCCGACTTGTCCTTGAGGTGATGCGGATAGAGCGACAGGCCGAGCATGCCGCCGCTTTCGGCCAGCGCGTTCAGCACCGTGTCGGACTTGTTGCGCAGCGCCGGGTGCCAAAAGCTCGGGTTGGCATGGGTGATCGCGATCGGACGGCTGCTGATCTCCATCGCCTCGAGCGTCGAGCGTTCGGCGGAATGGCTCATGTCGATGACCAGCCCGACCCGGTTCATCTCCGCGATGACCTCACGGCCCATGCGGGTGATACCGGGGTCTTCGGCCTCGTAGCAGCCGGTCGCCAGCAACGACTGGTTGTTGTAGCTGAGCTGCATGAACCGGGCGCCGAGGCTGTGCAGGATTTCGACCAGCCCGATGTCATCCTCGATCGGCGACGGGTTCTGGAAGCCGAAGAAGATCGCGGTGCGCCCGGTCTCGCGGGCGCGGCGGACATCGGCGCCGGTGCGGCCCTGGAAGATCAGTTCGGGAAACTGCTCGAACCAGCGGTTCCAGCGCTCCATGTTGAGCACGGTCTCGCGGAAATTCTCGTGATAGGCGATGGTGACATGGACCGCGTCCACCCCGCCTTCGCGCATCTCGCGGAAGATCTTCTCCGACCAATTGGCATATTGCAGATTGTCGATGCGATAGCTCACGCCAGCTCCTCCGGCGTCCCGGCCGCGATATAGGCGGTCTTCACCGTGGTGTAGAATTCCTCGGCATAGCTGCCCTGTTCGCGCGGCCCGTAGGAGGAGTTGCCACGCCCGCCGAAGGGCACGTGGTAATCGGTGCCGGCGGTGGGCAGGTTGACCATGACGCAGCCGGTACGGGCGTTGCGGCGGAAATGCGTGGCCCGTGCGATGGAGCGGGTGACGATGCCCGAGGTCAGGCCGAATTCGGTGTCGTTTACCACCTCCAGCGCTTCGGCATAGCTGCCGACCTTGATCACGCAGGCGATGGGGGCGAACATCTCTTCGCGGTTGATGCGCATGTCGTTGGTGGTGCCGGTGAATACGGCTGGCGACATGTAATAGCCCTCGGTGTCCATGCTCAGCCGCTCACCGCCACATTCCAGCGTCGCGCCCTCGGACTTGCCGAGCCCGATATAATCGAGGTTCGCCTTGAGCTGTTCCTCGCTCACCACCGGGCCGATCTGCGTGCCTTCGGCCAGTGCCGGACCGACCTTCATGGCCTTGGCCCCGGCCACCAGCTTCTCGACAAATTCGTCATGCACGGCCGCATGGACCACCAGCCGCGAGGAGGCGGTGCATTTCTGCCCGGTACCGCCGAAAGCGCCGCCGAGCGCCAGGCTCACGGCCAGGTCGATATCTGCGTCATCCATCACGGCCAGCGCGTTCTTCGAGCCCATCTCCATCTGGATCTTGGTGAAGTTCTGCACGGCGGCGGCGGCGATGCCACGGCCCACCGGCACCGAGCCGGTAAAGGAGATCGCGTCGAGCTCGGGGCTTTCGACCAGTTTCTGACCGATCTCGCGGCCCGCGCCCATGACGAGGTTGAACAGCCCTTCGGGGATGTCCTGGCGCGAGATGATCTCGGTCAGTGCCACGGCGGAGGCCGGGGTGATGTTGGCGGGTTTCCAGATCACCGCGTTTCCGAATGCCAGCGCCGGAGCGATCTTCCAGCTTGCCGTCGCGGTCGGGAAGTTCCAGGGGCTGATGATCGCCACCACGCCCACCGGCTCGCGGCGCACGTCGATTTCGACACCGGCGCGCACGGAATCGGCCGTGTCGCCGATCTGGCGCAGACATTCGGCTGCGTAATAGGTGAAGAACTGCCCGGCGCGATAGACCTCGCCCTTGCCCTCGGCGAAAGGCTTGCCCTCCTCGCGCGACAGCAACGTGCCGAGCTCTTCGGCGCGCTCCATCATCTCCGTACCGATCGCCATCAGCACGTTGTGGCGCCGTTCGGGGCCATAGCCCGCCCAGACCGCCTGCGCCTTGCGGGCCGCGGTGAGCGCCTCGTCAAGCTGCGCTGCACTGGCCTGCGCATAGCGGCCCACCAGCTCTGAAAGATCGGAAGGATTGCGGTTCTCGATCTCGCCACTTCCGGCCACCCAGGCCCCTGCGATGTAGTTGCGATTGAGGTCGGTCATGGTGTTCATGGAAAATCTCCTGTCTCACCCGGGGAGTCCGGATCTGGCTGGCTGCCAAATGACCCGGATCGTCGCCTTCAATCAATCGCGAATTACTTCAGTCAAGTTCAGTATTTCTGAAAACGTCGTTGCTTCAGTCGGCTAGCAGTAGCCGCGCGCCGGAGTCTTTCCACGAAGGGTCGCTGAATATGTGGTCACAGGACAGCAGCCCATATAGGGCGGCTCGCCTGACCCTGAAAGGACGAGGTACGAAGCCGACCCGCCGACCCGCTGGGCAGATCGCAGTACATCAATTGAATACCGTCGAGGGTAAACCTGTCGGTATCCCCGCGAGATGCGGGCCAATCCAAACGTCTGCATGATCTGTTTCACAGCTCAGGCGACTGCCGCAGAATGTCATTAAACCCGCGCTGCATCGCGTCGGCGCGGGTTTTCAGGTCTGGTGCGAATGATCGAGCAATGTTTCGCTTTCAATCGTCGCCGGGCACGCCGTAGGATGGCGCTTCGCGGGGGTCGAGTGCGCGCTGGATATAGGCGTCGAGCTGCGGCTTGTAGACGTCCCAGGCGGTGGCAATGGCCTCGATGGGGCAATCCTCGGTCCAGTCGCAGCGCAGATCGGCCACCGGCCAGGCAACCTTGTCCGCGATCTGCATCCCGGCGGAATGGACCGGTCCGGCCTCGCCGCCCGCAGCGAGCCCGGCGCGCATGGCGGCGATCAGGCGGTCACCGATATGGCCGGAGGCGGAAAGGTAGCCATCGACAATCGCCCGGGGCACATTGTCGTTGGCCAGCAGATTGCCGCCCGAAGCCACGTTCTCGGCCTGCGCCTGGGTCCACACGCCCAGCGAGTGCGGCCCCGAATGGATCGCCGTGCCGCCACTGCCGTCAACCGCAAGAACCTGCCGATACTCGACGAAGCGCGCCTGCGAGACCATCCGGGCGATCGCCGCCCCGGCGCTCATCCCCTCCTGCATCAGATCGAGCGTCAGCGGCCCCAGCGTCGGATCCGTGACATTCTGCGACGCCACGGCACCGATCCCGGCCCGGGTATAGGAACAACGCGCCGCGACCGCCGGAGAAGAGGACGAGATCGCCACGCCGAACATGCCTGTATCGGGGCAGCGGGCAACTAGCGAGAAGGTCATGTGCCGTAGCCCTCGGGAATCACCGCCGTGCCGTCGATCTCGACCAGCCATTCCGGGCGGGCCAGCGCCTGCACCACCAGCCCGGTGGAGACCGGGTGCACGCCCTTGATATATTCTCCCATCGTCCGATAGACCGCCTCGCGGTGGCGCACATCGGTGATATAGACGACGACCTTGACCAGATGCGCCATCTCCCCGCCGGCCTCCTCGATCAGCTGCCGGATATTCTGCATCACCTTGTGGGTCTGCTCGACCGGGTCATGGCTGTCGATGTTTCGGGCGTCGTCCAGATTTTGCGGACATTGGCCGCGCAGCCAGATGGTTTTGCCGCCCTGGGTGACCACGGCCTGGCACAGGTCGTTGTCGAGCCTCTGCTCGGGATAGGTCACGCCGGTGTTGAACTTGCGGATACGGGTATGGGCCATTCTGGTTTCCTTGGACTATTCGGCGGCGGACCGCACGATGGCGGCCTCGCCTTCGTAGCGCTGATAGGCGCGCTGTATCTCGATCTGATCGGCGATATGCCGGGCGTCGTGCCAGACCCCCCAGAGAAAGGAGGATCCACGCCTCGATTGCCACGGCAGGCCGAGGAAATAGACATCCGGCTCGACAGACAGACCGCGTTGATGGATCGGCGCGCCCTTCTCGTCGAAGGCATCGAGTTTCAGCCAGCCGAAATCCTGCCGGAAGCCGGTGGCCCAGATGATCGAGGTCACGTTCTCGGCCGCCAGGTAGATCTCGCTGATCGGCCGGGCGAGGCAGTCGGGGTCGGGATGGACCGCACGTGCCCCCGGCTCTTCGGGCAGGTCGATCCCCGTGCGTTCGACATAGGCATCCGCCATATCCAGAAGCTCGAGATAATTCGCATCCCCAGCCGCGATATTGGCCTGAAGATCATCGGCAAAATGCAGGACGCCGTCTTCATAGCTGCTGGTCAGACCGGTGAGGGTGACACCCTCGCTTGCCAGTCGGCGGAAATCCATCGTCTGCCCGCCCCGCGCTCCGCTGACGGAAATGGTCACATGCTCGGTCCCCGGCGCGGGGGCCGCCATGTCCCAAAGCCCCAGCACGCCCAGCCACCAGACATTGTCCCGCCCCCGATACCGCCGCGGCGGACGGTCATGTGGCCCGACGGAAAGGAACACCTTGCGCCCCGCGCGGTTGAGTTCATCCGCGATCTGCGCGCCGGAAGACCCCGCACCGACGACCATCACCGCCCCTTCCGGCAATTGATCGGGGTTCTTGTAGTGGAACGAATGGAGCTGCGCGACCGGCGCGGACTTCGGCACGATCGGCGGAATCACCGGATGCTGGAACGCGCCCGTGGCCGCCACGATGCGCCGCGCCTCGATCTCGCCTGCGCTGGTCCGGACCAGAAAGCCCCCCCGGCCCGGAATGCGCGTGGCCTCGCTCACCTCGACACCTTCGCGGATCGGCGCCTCGATCATCGCGGCGTAATCGACGAGATACCGCGCCATCCGATCCTTCGGCACGAAGGCATCGGGAGCGCAATCCTCGAATTCCAGCCCCGGAAACCGGTCATGCCAGGCGGGTCCATTGGCAACCAGATTGTCCCATCGCCCACTGCGCCACGCTTCGGCGGTGCGCTGTTTCTCCAGCACGATATGCGGCACGCCCGCCCGTCCGAGATGTTCGCTCATCGCGATACCGGCCTGCCCACCCCCGACTATCAGAGTATCTGTCTTCTCCAGCACCACGTCAGAGATCCCCTCGTTGGTTGTGTGAACCGGCCCGCGAGCGGGACGTTGCACCGTTCTTAGGACAATGTCGCGGTTTGGAAAATTACGGAATCTCGCACCATTGCTTAGGATGAGCCTCAGCCAGGCGGCGCGGGCTGACAGAGGAGGGGTTGGCAGTGGGCTTCTGGCGCGCCATGTGCACCGTTCGCCGGGTCGTCAACCTAAGTGAGACGCCCGCGCCTGGTGCGGCGGGCGCCTGCCGTGAAATGCATCCCCGTGCTTCCCGAACGGGCGCGCTGTTCAGGCCTTTACCGCCTTCATGAATCGATCGCGGATCACGACCGGATCCATGGTGATGACCGGCATCTTGGCATTGCCGCTTTCGCATTTGCATACGATCACCGTCATCCGCCGGGATGCGATGGCTTCTTCCAGCACCCGCCCGCTATCCTCCGCCTGACATTCCACCACGTTCTCGCAGCCGCAGGCCTGCGCCACGGCGGCGAGCGAGGTCTTCCTGCCCGCATAGGTCGGCTGGTCCCCGGTCGAGCCATAAGAGCCGTTGTCGATAATCAGCAGGATGTAATTATCCGCGACGTTGTTGGCGATGGTCGGCAGCGTGCCGAGGTTGGTGAGCACGGAACCGTCGCCGTCGATGGCGATCACCGTCTTTTCCTGGGCGAGCGCCAGCCCGAGGCCGATGGACGAGGCCAGCCCCATGGTGCCCAGCATATAGAAATTGCTCGGCTGATCGTCGATTGCATGCAGCTCCTGACTGGGGATACCGATGTTGCAGACAACGAGCTGTTCCCGCAGGATCGGGGCGATTTCCTTCAGAATCTCGGACCGGATCATATCAATAGCCTCCCCAGAAAGTGGCGTCCGTCAGGATGGCGACGGGTTTGTTGCTCATGAAGGTATATTTGAGGATTGCATCGAGCTCATCCGCATCTTCGCGCCGGTGGAAATGATAGGTCGGGATATGCAGCTGGTTCAGCAATGCCTTGGTATGCACCGCCATCTCGACCTGGCAGGCGACGGGCTCGCCCAGCTCGCCGCGATAGGAGATCAGCATCGGCAGCGGCATTCTGTAGAACTGGGTCAGCGTGGCCAGCGTGTTGACAACAACGCCGAGCGCCGTGTTCTGCATGATGATCGCGGGCCGCTTGCCGCCCATCCAGGCCCCGGCGCACAGGCCGACCCCCTCGTCCTCCTTGTTGGCCGGAACGTGGTGGAACTCGGGGCGGTTCTCGACCTCTTCGATCACGCCCGCGAGCTGCTTGCAGGGCACCGTGGTGATGAATCTGACATCATTGGCGATGAGGTCATCGGCGATTTTTTTGTCTATGGACAAGTCTTTGTCTCCTTTGAACTGTCGGTTTCCGGCGTGGCACGCATCCGCAACCGGATGCTGTCCGAATGTTTTCATTTCGCCGTATACCCCCCGTCCACCATCAATAGCTGGCCGGTGACATAGGCCGAGGCCTGCGAACACAGGAACAGCAACGGCCCGTCGAGATCCCCGGGCAGGCCATTGCGCCCGATACAGGTCCGCGCCGCATTGCGCGCCGCGCGGTCGGGATCGTCAAAGACGGCGGACGTGAGCTCCGTGGGAAAGAAACCCGGCGCGATGGCATTGACGTTGATCCCGTCGCGCGACCAGGCCTCGGCCATGGCGCGGGTCATCTGGGCGATGCCGCCTTTCGAGGCGCCGTAGGCCAGACCGCCGGGAAAGGCGCGAAAGCTCTGCAGCGAGGCGAAATTGACGATCCGCCCCCATCCCTTGCGCTTCATGTGGGGCACCAATTGCTGGCTCAGGAAAAACGGCACGGTGAGGTTGAGGCCCAGCGTGATGTCCCAGCCCTCCGGTGTCACCGCGTCGGCGTCCTGCCGGGTGTTGATGCCCGCCGCATGGATCAGGATATCCGGCGCGCCAAAGGGTGCCGCGACCTGCTCGGCCAGCTCGGGCAGGGCAGCGCGGTTCGATAGATCGAATGACAGGGCATGGGTCTCGCCCCGCGTCGCGGCCTGCCAATCGGCCAGCGCATCCTGGCGGCGCGCGACGCCCACCACCCGCGCCCCGGCCTGCGCCAGAACGCTCGCCGCGCGACGTCCGAGCCCGGCGCTGGCGCCGGTCACGCAGGCGACCTTGCCGCCCAGATCGAAGAGAGCACGAGGGTCAGCCATGGGCGGACAGATCGAATGTCGCGTCCGGGAAATACTTGGCAAGCCGGATATCGGCGCTGCGGGCGTGTCCCTCCATTCCTTCCAGCCGCGAGATCCGCGCCGTCGCCTCGGCGACCGGCCGCGCCCCTTCCCGCGTGGCGCGCTGCCAGGTCACGATCTTCATGTATTTATGCACGCTCAGCCCGCCGGTATAGGAGGCCGCCCCCGAGGTCGGAAGCACGTGGTTGGTCCCCGAGACCTTGTCGCCGAAGGCCACCGTCGTCTCCTCGCCTAGAAACAGCGAGCCATAGCAGGTCAACCGTTCGAGCCACCAATCGAGATCATCGGCCTGCACGGTCAGATGTTCCGGGGCATAACGGTCCGAGGTCGCGGCCATTTCCTCGCGGTCGCCGCAGAGGATGACCTCGGCGTAATCGCGCCAGGCGGCAGCGGCATTGTCCCGGTTCAGCCCGGGCAGGTCAGCAAGCAGTTCGGGCACCAGGCGCATGACCTCTTCGGCCAGCTCGCGCCGGTCGGTGACCAGCCAGACCGGGGAATTGTAGCCATGTTCCGCCTGGCTGACGAGATCAGTGGCCACGACCATCGGATCGGCACTGGCGTCGGCGAGGATCAGGCTGTCGGTCGGCCCGGCGATCATGTCGATGCCGACGCGGCCGAACAGGATCCGCTTGGCCTCGGCGACGAACTGGTTGCCCGGGCCGACGAGAATATTCGCCGGGGGCAGGCCGAACAGGCCGAAGGTCATCGCCGCCACACCCTGCACCCCGCCGATGGCCATGATCGTATCCGCGCCGCTGATATGCGCAGCATAGACGATCGCGGGCGCGATCCCGACACCGGGCCGGGGCGGCGAGCAGGCCATGATATGTCGGCATCCGGCGACCTTTGCCGTGGTCACGGTCATGATCGCGCTGGCGATGTGGCTGTAACGTCCGCCGGGTACGTAGCAGCCCGCCGCATCGACCGGGATGGCCTTCTGACCGGCGACCAGTCCCGGTATGATTTCGAGCTCGACATCGGTGAGGGTGGCCTTCTGGGCCTCCGCGAAACGCCGCACGTTGTCCTGCGCAAAGCGGATATCCTGCTTCAGCTTCTCGGGGACCAGCCTGCAGGCGGCCGCGATCTCCTCCTCGCTCAGTACGATATTGCCGTCGTATCCGTCGAACCGCGCCGCGTAGTCGAGCGCCGCCTCGTCGCCACCAGCCTCGATATCCGCCAGGATCTTCTGAACCGTCTCCTGCACATCCGAAGCGTCGGAAGCGGCAGTGAGCTTGGCCTTCTTGAGATATTCTATGGGCATCAGTCTATCCTATCATCAGGCATCGGAAAGGAAGCTGACCGAGACCGTCGTTGCCGGGGTGGCCAGCAAACCACCGTTGGAACAAAAGGCTTCGGCCTCTCCGGAGATTTCACCGAAACCGCGATTCGCACCGGCATGTAAGCGCTTGCATGATTTTTCTGCAAGCGCTTACATAGCTTCTGTGGGAGGCTTTTGCTGATAGAGCGCGCAGTTTCCAGAACCTTGCAACCGGGATGAAGTTTTCACAAATGATCGACCGCAAACCGGACAATTCGAGGCTCCCTACCCTGGCCGACGTGGCAAGCCGGGTCGGCGTGTCCACCGCGACGGTCTCGCGCTGCCTGAACGAGCCTGACCGGGTGATCGGCGCGACGCGTGAAAGGGTCATGGCGGCAGTACGGGAACTTGGCTATTCGCCCAACTTCGGCGCCCGGGCCCTTGCCGCAAGACGCACCAACACCGTCGGTGCGGTCATCCCGACCATGGAGAACGCGATTTTCGCGCGCGGTTTGCAGGCCTTTCAGGAGGAACTGGGGGAGAACGGCATCACCCTGCTCGTCGCCTCGTCCTCCTACCGGGCCGATCTGGAGGAAGAGCAGATCCGCACCCTCGCCGCCCGCGGCGCCGATGGCATGCTGCTGATCGGCTATGACCGGGATCCCGCGATTTACAGTTTTCTGAAACGTCAGGGCATCCCCGTCGTCATCGCCTGGGCGCATGACCCGCGAGCCGGGGTGGCCAGCGTGGGTTTCGACAATTACCGGGCCATGAAGGCTCTTGCGCATGCGGTGATATCACGGGGCCATTCATCGCTGGGAATCGTCTCCGCGAGACAGGCAGGCAATGACCGGGCGCGCGAACGGGTGCGCGGCATCGTGGACGCAGCGGCGCAGGCCGGTCTGGGGTCGGATCGCGTGCATATCGTTGAAACTTCCTATGGGATCGACGAGGGTGCGCAAGCCTTCGAGGCGTTGATGTCGCGCGAGAACCGACCCTCGGCAGTCATGTGCGGCAACGATGTGCTGGCCGTCGGGGCCATCGGCCGTGCCCGGGAATTGGGGCTCGATGTCCCTTTAGACGTGTCCGTGACAGGGTTCGACGACATGGAACTCGCCAAACTGTCTTTCCCGCCGCTGACCACGATCCATGTTCCGCATCGCAGAATGGGTCAGGAAGCGGCGCGGCTCCTGATGAGCACGGCGAAGACCGGCAGCGAAAATTCGAACATACTGCTTGAGACGGAGATCCGGCTGCGCGGGTCGCTGGCCTGAGATCCAAGCCTATCGTCCCGCGATATTGGAGCGGGCCGTCAGACGCCCCTGCCCGAGCACTATTTTGCAGACCTTTCAGTGCCCGGGCTGGACCGGAGCGTCACCCAGTCTAGACTCATGTGCAGATAGGGAGGCGCGATCTTCCGCCATTATCGGCGGCTATCCGGAACCGATCGCGTGTCACAAGGTTGAATGCTCAGAGTCTCTGGGCAGTCAGACAGAACTTCGGAGTGAACGAAGGCATGGCGCAAAAGCAGCAGCAGATCTGGGGCCCGAGGATGGTGATCGAAGATGTTCGCCCCTCGGTGAATGGCGGGGCCTTCGCGGCCAATGTGGTGAGCGGTTGGCCGGTAACGATCAGCGCCGACATCTTCGGCGACGGACATGAGGTGCTCGCCGCGGCGGTGCTGATGCCCGATGGCAGCGAGCACCGGCTGAAACATGTGGAGAATGATCGCTGGGAGGCCGAGCTTTGCTTCGAGGGGATCGGTCCGAGCAATTTCTGCATCCTGGCCTGGCGGGATCTCTTCGGCACCTGGCGTCGCGACACGCTCAAGAAGCTTACCGCCAATCAGGAAATCGGGGTCGAGTTTCAGGAACTCTCCGCGCTGTTGAACGCGATGAAAGCGCCGCGCGGAGAGGGGGGCGAGCTCAAGGCCCTGCGCAGTGCCGCGAAGCGTCGCGATACCGAGACGATCTTTTCAGAGGAAACAGCCGCCTTTCTGGACCGCTGTGGCCCGCGCGCCGACCTGACGCGCTCGGAGCAATACCCGGTATATGTAGCGCGTGAGCGCGCTGCCTTTTCCGCCTGGTACGAATTGTTCCCCCGCTCGCTCGGGAAGGACGGCCGTCACGGCACCTTCCGCGATGTCATCGACCATCTGCCCTATGTCGCCGACATGGGATTTGACGTGCTCTATTTTCCGCCCATCCACCCGATCGGCCAGACCAATCGCAAAGGGCGCAACAACAGCCTCACGTCGGAACCGGGCGATGTCGGCTCGCCCTATGCCATCGGCTCGCCCGAAGGCGGCATGGACGCGCTCCACCCCGAACTCGGCTCGATGGAGGATTTCGAGGCTCTGGTAGCGGCGGCCCGGGCGCAGGGCCTCGAACTGGCCATGGACATCGCGCTCAATGCCTCGCCGGATCACCCCTGGATCGCCGAACATCCCGACTGGTTCGAGCGGCGTCCGGACGGCACCATCAAATACGCCGAGAACCCGCCGAAGAAATACGAGGATATCGTCAATTTCCGCTATTACCGCGAGGACGGCACGGCGAACGCACCGCTCTGGGAGGCGATACGCGACCTGTTCCTGTTCTGGGCCGGTCACGGGGTGCTGGTCTTCCGGGTCGACAATCCGCATACCAAGCCCTTCCCTTTCTGGGAATGGCTGATCGAGGACGTGCGCAAGCGCTATCCCGAGGCGATCTTCCTTTCCGAGGCCTTCACCCGGCCGAAAGTGATGAAACGTCTTGCCAAGATCGGATTCGACCAGAGCTATACCTATTACACCTGGCGCAACACCAAGGCGGAGCTGACCGAATATCTCACCGAACTGACGCGGGAGGATTGCCGCGATTACATGCGGCCGAATTTCTTCACCAATACGCCGGACATCAACCCGATCTTCAACCAGACATCGGGGCGGCCCGGGTTCCGCACGCGGGTGATCCTGGCGGCGTCGCTGGCCGGTAACTGGGGCATGTATTCGGGCTTCGAGCTCTGCGAGGGCGCGCCGTTGCCCGGGCGCGAAGAATATCTCGACAGCGAGAAATACGAGCTCAGGCAACGGGATTTCGCTGCCGCGGAGTCGATCCGCGATGATGTGCGGTTGATCAACGAGCTGCGCCAAAGCGAACCCGCGATGAAGGATTTCCGCAATCTCAGGTTCTTCCCCGCCTATCATGACGAAGTGCTCTACTACGGCCGCTTCTGCCCGCTATCGCGCAGTTACCTGCTGTTTCACGTCCTGATCGATCCGTTCCAGGCGGCGACCTTCGATTTCGAGGTGCCATTGTGGGAATTCGAGCTGCCGGATGCCGCTTCGATCGAGGTGCAGGACATGATCCAGGGCAACAGCTTCACCTGGCACGGCAAGGGCCACCGGCTGCGGCTCGATCCGGTAGAGCGCCCCTATGCAATCTGGAAACTGAAGCCGCCGGGAGGGGTATCATGACAACGCGGGACATTGAAACACCCGGCGCGGCGACAACGCAGAGCGCGTCCGATTGGTACAAGGACGCGGTGATCTACCAGCTGCACGTGAAGGCTTTCATGGACAGCAATGGCGACGGGATCGGCGATTTCCGTGGGCTGATGACGAGACTCGATCACGTGCAGGAACTGGGCGCCACCGCGGTCTGGCTCCTGCCTTTCTATCCCTCACCACTGCGTGATGACGGCTATGACATCGCCGAATACAAGGCGATCAACCCCGCCTATGGCACGATGGAGGATTTCGAAGGTTTCGTCGAGGAAGCGCATCGGCGCGGGCTCAAGGTCATCACCGAACTCGTGATCAATCACACCAGCGATCAGCACGAATGGTTCCAGCGCGCGCGCCATGCACCAAAGGGCAGCCCCGAACGAGACTGGTATGTCTGGTCGGACGACCCCAACAAATGGATGGACAAGACGCGGGTGATCTTCAACGACACCCATGACAGCAACTGGACCTGGGATCCGGTGGCGGAGCAATTCTTCTGGCACCGGTTCTTCGATCACCAGCCGGATCTGAACTTCGACAATCCCGAGGTGCTCGCGGCGGTGCTCGACGCCATGCATTTCTGGCTCGACAAGGGGGTGGACGGACTGCGGCTCGACGCGATCCCCTATCTGGTGGAACGGGACGGCACGAACAACGAGAACCTGCCGGAGACTCATGAGGTGCTGAAGGCGATCCGCGCCGATCTCGACAAGCATTACGAGGGCCGGATGCTGCTGGCCGAGGCCAACCAATGGCCCGAGGATACCCGTCCCTATTTCGGCGAGGGCGACGAATGTCACATGGGGTTCCACTTCCCGCTGATGCCGCGCATGTACATGGCACTGGCGCAGGAGGACCGCTACCCGATCAGCGACATCATCCGCCAGACCCCAGCGATCCCGGAAGATTGCCAATGGGGTATCTTCCTGCGCAACCATGACGAACTGACGCTGGAGATGGTGACCGACCGCGAGCGCGATTACCTCTGGGATTTCTATGCCAGCGACAAGCGGGCGCGGATCAACATGGGCATCCGCCGCCGCCTGGCGCCGCTGCTGCAGAACGACCGGCGCAAGATCGAGCTGCTCAATTCGCTGCTCATGTCGATGCCGGGCACGCCGATCTTCTATTACGGCGACGAGATCGGCATGGGCGACAATTACTATCTCGGCGACCGCGACGGGGTGCGGACCCCCATGCAATGGAGCGCCGACCGCAACGGCGGCTTTTCCCGCGCCATCCCGCAGCAGCTTTATCTGCCAACGATCCAGGACCCGGTCTATGGCTACGAGGCGATCAATGTCGAGGCCCAGCAAGGCGCGCTTTCTTCGCTGCTGAACTGGATGAAACGGATGATCGGGGTGCGCCGGACGCTCGATGTCTTCGGTCGCGGAGAGATCGAGATCCTTTATCCGCGCAACCGCAAGGTGCTGGCCTATCTGCGGCGGCACGGCGATCAGGTGGTGCTTTGCGTGGCCAACCTCTCGCGCCAGGCGCAAGCGGCGGAGATCGACCTCGGGGATTTCGAAGGCCGGGTGCCGGTCGAGCTGACCGGGCAATCCCCTTTCCCGCCGATCGGCGAGCTGCCCTATCTCTTCACCCTGCCCGCCTATGGATTCTACTGGTTCCTGCTGGCCGAGGAAAAGGAGGCTCCGGCCTGGCATACGCCCTATGTTCAGGTGCTGCCGGATTTCCTGACCCTGACGACACGAGACGGGCGGATCTCCACCGCGCTCGAGGACCGCTCGGCACGCCAGTTCCAGTCACAGACCCTGTGCGACTGGCTGCCGCTGCAGCGCTGGTTCGCCGGAAAGGAACAGGCGCCTAGCGGCGTCACCCTGCACAGCCTGACAGAAATGGCCGATGGCCAGCATCTGCTCGCAATTGCCGAAGTCGACGTGGCAGGCGAGATGCAGCGCTACTTCCTGCCCCTTTCGACGGTCTGGGGCGAAGAGGCGCTGACCATCTCGCCGCGCCTGCCCGCCACGCTGGCCAAGTTGCGCCGCACCAACAGGATCGGGGCGCTGCTCGACGGGGCTGCCGATGATGCCTTCCCCCGCACCATGCTCGACGCCCTGCGCACGCGCCGGACGCTGGAAACACCGGAGGGCCGGATCGTCTTCAGCTCGGTACAGAGCCTGTCGGATCTGGGCGAGGACATCGGGGAGCCGCGCCTGCTTTCGGGCGAGCAATCAAACGCCTCCATCGCGTTCGGTGACACGCTGATCCTGAAGCTTTACCGCCGCCTGCGCGACGGGGTTCAGCCGGATATCGAGATCGGCCGCTTCCTGGCCGCACAGGGAGAGTTCGATGCCACTCCGGCGCTGCTCGGCACGGTGGAGCTCGAACAGGCCGACGGCGGCCGCATTACCCTGGCCGCTGCCTTCGACTTCGTACGCAACCAGGGCGATGCCTGGACCTATATCACCGACACGTTGTTGCGGGATCTCGAACGTATGGACATGGGGGGAGAGCCCGATGATCCCCACGCGGCGGAGGCACTGCCCTCGATGCTGGGCGGCCCGCTCGACCTTGGCGACACTCTCGGTCGCCGCACGGCGCAGATGCACCGCGCGCTGGCGGGGGGCGGCCTCGACGAGGGCTTCGGGGTCGAACCCATGACCGCCGAGACCGTGAGCGCGCTGTTTGAAGAGACGCTCGCCGAGCTTTCCGCCGAACTCGACCGGCTGGAAGCCGCAATCGATGGGCTGTCCGAACCGGCGCAGGAGCTTGCCCGGCGCTTGCTGAGCCGACGCGGGGCGCTCGAGCAGCGTATCGGTGCGGTCAAAGCCGCCAAGCCGTCCGGCGGCATGTGCCGGATTCACGGTGATTACCATCTCGGACAGGTCCTGGTGGCGCAGAACGACGTTCAGATCATCGATTTTGAAGGGGAACCGGCCCGCAGCGTCGCCGAACGGCGCGCCCGCAGCGCCCCGCTACGCGATGTGGCCGGTATGCTGCGCAGCTTTGACTATGCTTTCTGGAGCACCATGCGACGTCGCAGCGAGTTCGGCGCGGATCCGGAGGCAACCGCACGCGGCATCGCGACCTGGCGCGAGGCGACCGAAGGCGCGTTCCTCGATGCCTACCGCGAGGTGATGAAGGGGTCGACCCTGCATCCGGCGACCCGTAAGTTCGAGACCGCGCTGCTCGATCTCTTCCTGATTCGCAAGGCCGCCTATGAACTGGGTTACGAGCTTTCGATGCGCCCGGACTGGCTCGAAATTCCGCTTCGCGGGTTGCTCAACCTCTCGGGCGATGCGGAGCAGAGCCGATGACCGAGCCGACAATTCGCCCCGAACGCGCGCCCGATCCCGACGAGATCGAAGCCATCCTGCGGGGCCAGCACGGCGATCCGTTTCGCGTACTCGGATTGCACGGCGGTCCCGACGGGGCCGCGCTCAATGTCTTTGCCCCGGATGCGGCGGAGATCGAGATCGTCGATGCCGAGGGTCAGCCCCTCGGTGAGATGACGCTGCTTCATCGGGAAGGCTTCTTTCACGCGGATTTTCCTGATCGGGCCGAGCCCTTCGCCTATCGCCTGCACTGCCGCCGCGACGGGCTTAGCTGGGAACGGATCGACCCCTATGGCTTCGGCCCCGTGCTCGGCGAGATAGACGAATATCTTTTGGCCGAGGGGCGTCACGAGGCGCTCTACCGTCGTCTGGGCGCGCATCCGATGGTGCATGAGGGCGTCGAGGGCGTCGCCTTCGCGGTCTGGGCGCCGAATGCGCGGCGGGTCAGTGTCGTGGGCGACTTCAACGCCTGGGACGGGCGCCGCCACCCGATGCGCCGCCGTGGCGGGGCGGGGATATGGGAGATTTTCCTGCCCGGGCTCACCCGCGGCGATCTCTACAAATACGAGATCCTGAACGCCTACGGCCATCTGCAGCCGCTCAAGGCCGACCCGGTGGGCTTCGCCGCCGAACTGCCCCCCGCGACAGCCTCGCTCGTCTCCGGCCTGCCCGAGCATGATTGGTCTGACGATGCCTGGATGGCCGCGCGCTCCGACGGGCATGCGCAGCCGGTATCGATCTACGAGGTGCACCTTGGCAGCTGGCGGCGCGGCGAGTCCGGAGAGATGCTGGATTACGCGGCCCTGGCCGAGCAACTCATAGATTATGTCAGCGACATGGGTTTCACCCATGTGGAATTGCTGCCCGTCACCGAACATCCCTTCTCCGGTTCCTGGGGTTACCAGCCGATCGGCATGTTTGCCCCGACATCGCGTTTCGGCAGCCCGGCCGATTTTGCCGCGTTGGTGGATCGGCTGCACAATGCCGGGATCGGGGTCATCGTCGATTGGGTGCCGGCACACTTTCCTTCCGATGCCCACGGGCTGGCGCATTTCGACGGTACGGCGCTTTACGAACATGCCGACCCGCGCCTTGGCTTTCACAAGGACTGGAACACGCTGATCTATAATTTCGGGCGCCGGGAAGTGGCGAATTTCCTGCGTGCCTCGGCAGTTTTCTGGCTGAAGGAATACCATGTCGATGCCCTGCGCGTGGATGCCGTCGCCTCGATGCTCTATCTCGACTATTCCCGCAACGAGGGCGAATGGATCCCCAACCGTTTCGGCGGGCGCGAGAACCTCGATGCGATCGAATTCCTCAAGTCAATGAACAGCGCCATCACCGAATACAGTCCCGGCGCGCTTTCCATGGCCGAGGAGAGCACCGCCTGGCCCGGCGTCAGCATCCCGGTGTCCGAAGGCGGGCTGGGGTTCGATTACAAATGGAACATGGGCTGGATGCACGACACGCTGCAATACATGTCCCAGGACCCGGTGCATCGCAAATACCATCACCACGAGATGACTTTCGGACTGCACTACGCGTTTTCAGAGAACTTCATCCTGCCGCTCAGCCATGACGAGGTGGTGCATGGCAAGGGCTCGCTGTTGGGCAAGATGCCCGGCGACCGCTGGCAGAAGTTCGCCAATCTGCGGGCCTATCTGGGCTTCATGTGGACACATCCTGGCAAGAAGCTCCTGTTCATGGGCGGCGAGTTCGGTCAGGAGCGGGAATGGAACCATGACCGCTCGCTCGACTGGCATCTGCTGGAAGATCCGGCCCATGAAGGGCTGCGCCGTCTGGTCCGCGATCTGAACGCGATATACCGCGGCCAACGGGCGCTACATGAACGCGATTGCGAACCTGAGGGTTTCCAGTGGATCGAGGGCGGGGACAGCGAGAACAGCGTCTTTTCCTATCTGCGCAAGGGCGCAGCGCAGACGCCCCCCGTCGCCGTCATCTGCAACATGACCCCCACGCCCCGGCAGGATTACCGGATCGGCCTGCCCTCCGGCGGGCGCTGGCGCGAAGTGCTGAATTCGGATGCCGAGCAATATGGCGGTTCCGGCGTCGGCAATCCCGAAGGTGTCGTGGCCGAACAACCGGGCAGTCATGGCCAGCCTTTCAGCGCCGCCCTGACCTTGCCGCCCCTCGCCATCATCATCCTCACAGCGGAGTAGATCCAGAATGCCCAAAGCTCCCGCCGTTCACACCGGCAGCCGCGTCCTGCCAGGGAGCGACCGCCCGCTCGGCGCGACCTGGGACGGGAGCGGCACGAATTTCGCGCTGTTCTCGGCTAATGCCACCAAGGTGGAACTCTGCCTTTTCGATAAGCGCGGCCGCCGCGAGATCGAGCGGGTCGCCCTGCCGGAATTTGCCCATCAGATCTGGCATGGCTACCTGCCCGAAGTGCGCCCCGGTCAGCTTTACGGCTATCGGGTAAACGGCCCCTATGCGCCCGAAGAGGGACACCGTTTCAATCCGAACAAGCTGTTGCTCGACCCTTACGCGCTTCGCCATCACGGCGATCTGCGCTGGCACGACGCGCTGCATGGCTACAGGATCGGCCATGACAAGGCCGACATGTCCTTCGACCGGCGCGACAGCGCATTTGTCATGCCCAAATGCGTCGTGGTTGACACCACGCATACCTGGGGCGGCGACCGGCGGCTCGAGACACCCTGGTCGCAGACGGTCATCTACGAGGCCCATGTCGGCGGCATGACCATGGGGCGGGAGGATCTCGAGCCCCCGATCCGCGGCACGTTCGAAGGGCTGGCCGATCCGCGCACCATCGATCACCTGGTCAGGCTTGGGGTCACGGCGATCGAACTCCTGCCGATCCAGTCCTATTACGATGACGGACATCTCAGCGAGAAGAACCTGGTGAACTGGTGGGGCTACAACACGCTCGGCTTCTTCGCGCCCGCGCAGCGCTACCTGACCCCGCAGGGCAATCCACATGAGTTCAAGCTCATGGTGCGTCGCCTGCACGAGGCCGGGATCGAGGTCATCCTCGACGTGGTGTACAACCACACCGCCGAAGGCAGCGAGCTGGGCCCGACCCTGTCCTTCCGGGGGATCGACAATGCCAGCTATTACATGCTTGACGAGAACCCGCGCCATTATTTCGACACCACGGGCTGTGGCAATTCGCTGAACTTGCGCAACAGCCGGGTGTTGCAGATGGTGATGGATTCCCTGCGCTACTGGGTCGAGGTCTGCCATGTGGACGGTTTCCGCTTCGACCTGGCAACGACGCTGGGGCGCGATCACGCCCATTTCAGCCGCGACGCGGTCTTTTACGAGGCGATCCGCCAGGATCCGGTGCTGCAGACCGTCAAGATGATCGCCGAACCCTGGGATACCGGGCCGAATGGCTATCAACTCGGAAATTTCCCGCCGGTCTGGGCCGAATGGAACGACCGCTACCGCGACGACGTGCGGGCCTTCTGGCGCGGCGACGGCGGGATGATGCGCAAGGTCTCGGACGGTCTGCTCGGCTCGGCGGGGACCTTTGCCCATGACGGGCGCCGCCCCTGGAGCAGCATCAACTTCATCACCGCCCATGATGGTTTTACCCTGATGGATCTGGTGAGCTACGATCACAAGCACAACGAGGAGAACGGCGAGGACAACAACGACGGGCACGATCATAATCTGAGCTGGAACTGCGGCGCCGAGGGCCCGACCGACGATCCGGCCATCAACGCCCTGCGCGACCGGCAGCGGCGCAACCTGATGGCGACGCTGCTGCTCAGCCAGGGCACTCCGATGACGCTGATGGGCGATGAACAGGGCCGCAGTCAGAACGGCAACAACAATACCTATTGCCAGCCCGGAGAAATCAACTGGCTCGACTGGTCCGAGGCGGCAATGGGCGGTCCCTTTGAGGATTTCATGCGCGGCCTGCTGGCGATCCGCCGCGCAAGGTCGCATTTCACCGACCCGCATTACCTGCGCGACTGGCCCGGCCTGCGCGCGCCGCGCTGTGCGGGCTGGCGTCATCCGGAGGGGCGCGAGATGTCACCGCAGGATTGGGAGGACGACGGGAACCGCGCGACCGGACTGCTCATGCAACAGGCCGGTGAAGGCGCCATGCTGATGCTGTTCAACGCCGGACACGAGCCGCTGAACTTCCGGCTCCCGGGCGCGGAAAAGCGGCAATGGCGACGATTGGTGGACACGGCAAAGGGGGTCGCCGATCTCCGGTCATTGCAAATCGATTGCGGCGCGCTGGAATTGCCGGAACGCGCCCTGATCCTGCTGGAAAGCCGCAAGGATGCGTGAATGGGAATACAGCTGGGGCGCCCGGCCGCTGGGTGACGGCTCCTGGCGCTTCCGCCTCTGGGCGCCGGGACAGGAGCGTCTGGCGCTGCGGCTCGGCGGCGACGACCTTGCGATGCAGCCCATGCCGGATGGCTGGTTCTCCGGCGAGGCGCGGGCCGATGAGGGCGATTGTTATGGTTTCGTGTTGGACGACGGGAGCGTTGTGGCCGATCCCGCGAGCCGCCAGCAGGCCGCAGACGTGCATGGCCTCTCGAGACTGGTAGCGCCGCGTCGGCCCGCGTTCTGGCGCGGACGGCCCTGGGAAGAGGCGGTGATCTATGAATTGCACCTAGGCACCTTCACCGAGGCAGGCACCTGCCGCGCCGCGATCGCGTATCTGGACGATCTCGCCGATCTCGGGTTCACCGCCATCGAGCTCATGCCGGTGGCACATTTCGGCGGGCAGCAGGGCTGGGGCTATGACGGGGTGCTGCCCTATGCCCCGCACCCGGCCTATGGCAACCCGGATGACCTGCGCGCGTTGGTCGCTGCTGCCCATGCACGGGGGCTGATGGTGCTGCTCGATGTGGTCTACAATCATTTCGGGCCGGAGGGGAATTATCTCCATGCCTATGCGCCGGAATTCTTCGATGCGTCGCGCCATACCCCCTGGGGGGCCGGGATCGACTACACCCGCGCTCCGGTGCGGCGCTTCTTCATCGAGAACGCATTCTACTGGCTGAGCGAATTCGGCTTCGACGGTCTTCGGCTCGATGCCATCGACCAGATCCGCGACCCGTCGCAGCCGGAATTGCCCGTCGAGCTCGGCGAGGAGCTGCCACGCGCCCTGCCCGACCGCCCCGTCTATCTGACCACCGAGGACAACCGCAACGTCACGCATCTGCACGAGCCGCGCGGCAAGGAGCCGCCACTCTACCGCGGCGAGTGGAACGATGATTTCCACAACGCCGCCCATGTCGCCGTCACCGGCGAGTCCGAAGGCTATTACCGTCCCTTCGCGGAAGGGTCCTGGCGGTTGCTGGGCCGCGCATTGGCCGAGGGGTTCGCCCTTCAGGGCGAGAACGGGCGCGGCCATCCTTCGGCGCATTTGCCGCCCGCGAGCTTTGTCGATTTCCTTCAGAACCACGACCAGATCGGCAACCGCGCCTTCGGGGAACGGCTGGGCACGCTCATAGCGCCCGAAATGCTCGCGGCGCTGAACGCCATTCTGCTGCTGTCGCCGCATATCCCGCTGCTCTTCATGGGCGACGAATACGGCGAGACGCGGCCTTTCCTGTTCTTTGCTGGTTTCGAGGGCGACCTCGGCGCTGCCGTGACGCGCGGACGCCGCGGCGAATTCGCCGATTTTTCCGGCTTCGCCACCAGCGAGGTACCGGACCCTATTGCCCCCGCGACCTTTGAGGCCTCCCGTCTCGATCGCCGCCGCCGCGACACGCCCGCGGGGCGCGCCGCCCTGGCGCGGATGCGTGAATTGCTGACGCTGCGTGCCCGGCACGTGACGCCCTATCTCTCCGGTACCGACGCCGGGGCGGGAAGGCTGGTCACCGCCGAAAACGGGGTGATCGCGGTGGACTGGCGGCTCAATGGTGCCAATCTCGCGCTGCGGGCCAGCCTCTCCGAACGCGCCGCCCCCCTGCCGACGGCCGAGGGCGAGCTGTTCCATCAATATGGGCAGGAGGATGCGCCGCCGCTGGTGCGCCATTACCTTCAGGTGCTGAAATGAGCGCCGATCTTGAGCGAGCAGCGCGTCATTACGGGCTTACAACGTCCTATGTCGCGCCGGGCAGCGGCGCCCCCCGCCCGGTGCCGCCCGAAACCCTGCGGCTGATCCTGCGCGGCCTTGGCGTCGATCCCGAGGTTGCACCTTCGGGAGCGTCGGCGCCGGTGACGATGCAGGTGCCAGAGGATGCGCGGTGCTTTCTTCCGCCGAGCCTGCAGGGCGCGCCCGGCTGGGGCGTTTTCTGTCAGCTTTACGAACTGCGCTCACAGCGCAATTGGGGCATCGGCGATTTCGCCGATCTGGCCGAGCTGACGCGGATCTGCGGCGCGGCCAGGGCCGACTTCCTCGGTGTCAACCCGCTACATGCGCTCTTCACCGCCGATCCCGGTCGGATCAGCCCCTTCTCGCCCTCCAATCGCCGCTTCCTCAACCCGCTCTACATCGCCGTGGATGCCCTGCCGGGTGCGATCGTCCCGCCGGAAATTGCCGAGCTGCGCCGCACCGAACTCGTGGATTACGTCGAGGTGACACGGCTGAAGCTGCGGGCCTTGCAGGACATCTTCGCGACGCGCCCCCACGATGGTGCCGAGGAAGAAGCCCAGTTCGAGACCTTCTGTGCAGAAGGCGAAGAGGCACTGCGCCGCCACGCGCTGTTCGAAGCGCTTTCGCATCACATGGTGGCACAGGGACACGGCGCGGGCTGGCATGGCTGGCCAGAGCCGCTGCGCGACCCCGGCAGCGCACAAGTGGCGGAGTTGGCGCGGAAATTGGCGCGCGAGATCACCTTTCACCTCTGGCTTCAGTGGGTCGCCCGCCGTCAGCTCGGCGAGGCGGCGGCGCAGGCACGCATGCAAGGCATGCGGATCGGTCTTTATCTCGATCTTGCGGTCGGAGAGGCGCCGGATGGCTCCTCGACCTGGTCAGGCGCCGCTGCGGCGTTGCCAAGGCTGAGCATCGGCGCGCCGCCTGACATCTTTGCCACCGGGGGGCAGAACTGGGGCCTCGCCGCTCCATCGCCAACCGCTCTGGCGCAGACCGGTTTCGCGCCGTTCCGCGAGGTGATCGCGGCGCAATTGCGCGATGCCGGTGCGCTGCGCATCGATCATGTGATGGCATTGTGGCAGCTCTTCCTGATCCCCGAAGGCGCGCCCGCAGCAGCGGGCACCCATCTGCGCCAGCCTTTCGCGGCCCTGCTCGACGCGCTGGCGGAGCTGTCGCGCCGTCACGGGGCGGTGATCATCGGCGAAGATCTTGGCTTCGTGCCGGAGGGGTTCCGCACGGCAATGGCGGCGGCCAACATACTGTCCTACCGGATCCTCTATTTCGAGCAATCCGAACAGGGTTTCCTCGACAGCGTTGCCTATCCGGCCAAGGCGCTGGCCTGTATTTCGACCCATGACATGCCGGTGCTGAGCGGCTGGTGGCAGGGTATCGACATCGCGCTGCGCCGCGAACACGGGCTTGTTGATGCCGAGACATCGCGCCAGCATTCCCGCCACCGCGCCAGCGAACGCGCCGCCCTGCTGCATGCCCTTGCCCGCAACGGAGCCCTCGAAACGAGTCATAGCGCCACGGCTCCCAGCCTGCCTGACCCGGTGCTGGTGGCGGCGCATCGCTTCCTGGCCCGTACGCCCTCCCTGCTTTGCGCCCTGCGCCTTGCGGATCTCGTTGGCCCGACCGCGCCGACCAACCTGCCGGGCACGATCGACGCCTATCCGAACTGGCGGCCGCGCAGTCCGACTAGGCTGGAAGACCTTGCCGAACATCCGCAATTCCAGCGCATTGCGGCGTTGATGCGCGCCGAACGTCCCCGCCCCGGAGGTGCCGTCCCGTGAAACTGCCCACTGCGACCTACCGCCTGCAATTTCGCAATGGCATGGATTTCGACCGTGCCGCGGCGCTGGCGCCCTATCTCGCCGAACTCGGGGTAAGCCACCTCTATGCCTCACCCCTGTTCTGCGCGAACGAGGGTTCGACCCATGGCTATGACATCACCGATCCGACGCGGATCGACCCCGCGCTCGGCGGTCGCGCCGGGCTGGAAAGGCTCTCGCGCGCGCTCAAGGCCGAAGGGCTGGGACTCATTCTCGACATCGTGCCCAATCACATGGCATTCTCGCCGCAGACGCCCTGGCTGCGCGATCTGCTGCGCCATGGCAGCGAAAGCCGCTTTATCCGACATTTCGATCTTCTGGAAAGCCAAGGCAGACTGCGACTCCCCTGGCTGTCTGCCCCTTTCCATGAACTGGCCGAGGCCGGGCGGTTCAGCGTGCAGGAGGATGACGACGGTCCGGTGCTGGTGAGTGATGCGCTGCGCATCCCGTTGGCGTCGACCGCGACGCTGGGAGCCGCGCGCACAGACCCCGCTGCCATCCCGAAGCTGCACGACGAACAGCCTTGGCAGGCGATCCATTGGCGCAGCGAGATGGACGCGATCTCGCATCGGCGTTTCTTCAACATCACCGGGCTCATCGGCCTGCGGGTCGAGGACGAGGCTGTCTTCGAGGATGTCCATGCCCTGCTGTTCGACCTCGTTGCCGCCGATATCGTCGACGGGGTCAGGATCGATCATATCGACGGGCTTGCCGATCCGGCCGGATATCTGGCACGGCTGCGCCAGCGCCTGCCGGATCTGCCGCTCTGGGTTGAGAAAATCCTCACCGGCCCGGAATCCCTGCCCGACTGGCCCGTCGAGGGCACCACCGGCTACGAAATCACCCGAAGTCTGAACCGGCTGCTGGTCCATGAGAAGGGTCTGACCGAGATCGGTGCCTGCTATCGCCGCCTGACCGGTCGCACCGATGATTTCGAGACGGTCCTGAAAGCGGCGAAACGCCAGATCCTGAGCCAGGATCTGGCCGCCGAACTCTGGCAGCTGCAGGAGCTTTTCGCGGCAGCGCTCGCGGCTTTGCCGCAAGGGCGGGAGATCGGCCCCGAGGCCGGACGCCAGGCAATCCTCGCCTTCGTCGCCGCCTTTCCACGCTATCGCACCTATATGGGCGCCCGGACAATATCGCCGCAGGACCGCGCCTTGATCGAGGATACATTGGCCCGGGCCGATGCCGGTCTACTGGGCGCGGCGGCGTTGTCGGCCCTGGGTGCTGCGATCCTGGCATCAGGCTCGGCGGCGGCGCGCCTGCGCCAGCGCCTGCAGCAGGTGACAGGCGCGGTCGCGGCCAAGGCGCAGGAAGACACCGCATTCTACCGCGAGGTCCGGCTGCTCGCGATGAACGAGGTCGCCGGCGAGCCCGACGATGGCGCCCTCTCGGTCGATGAATTCCACGCGATGATGGCGCAGCGCAGGGCGCAGATGCCGCACGGGCTGACCCTGACCTCCTCGCATGATACCAAACGTTCCGAAGACGCCCGCGCCCGGCTTCTGGCGGCAAGCCGGGACGCCAAGGGTCTTTGCGCCTTTGCCGAAGCCTGCGCCGGAATGGCGCCGCCGGATCTGGACGCCAACACGATCTGGTATCTCGTTCAGAGCCGCCTGGCCTTCGGCGAGGAGGCACCGGAAGCAGCAACGCGGCTGGCCGATCATGCGGTGAAAGCCCTGCGCGAGGCGAAAAGCGGATCTTTCCACACCGCGCCGAATACGGCGCTGGAAGCACAGGCGCAGGAGTTTGCCCGGCATCTTGCCGGGCTGCGCCTGGCCGATCATCCGCATCCGCAAGACCTCGACGAGATCACCCGACGCATCTCGCTGATACAGACGGCGCTGAAGCTGACGATCCCTGGTATCCCCGACATCTACCAGGGCAGCGAAACCGCCTTTTTCGCCCTTACCGATCCGGACAATCGCGGCGCGGTTGATTTCGACCTTCTGTCGGACGCGCTCGCGGGAAAATCGCCCCTGCCGCCGGGACTGGCGCGCGAAAAGCTCGCGCTGACCCATGCGCTCCTGCGGCTGCGCCGGGATAATCCCGGGCTGTTCCTCGAAGGCAGTTACGAGAGGACGGAAGCGGCAAGCGGCGTGCTGGCCTTCGCGCGTCGCCACGCCGGACAGGTTCTGCATTGCGTGGTGACCCTCGATCACGCGGTGGATACGGACACGCCGCCAGCCCCGGCCAAGGCCCGGCAAATCTGGCCGATCCCCCCGGCGAAAGGCGGTCCGGCTGCGATCTTTTTGTCAGGTGACGGTGCGTAGACCGCTAAAGACAGGGCGCCGAGCGCGGTCCTTTCACCTCCCGCTGAAGCGCAAGGGGGCAAACATGGTCCGACATGTTCCAGACTTGATCCAGATCAGGGCGCGGCAACGCACAGTGCCTTATGATGAAGGGATCACAGCTGAACCACTCGCCGAACGGAAGGCCAAACAATGAAGATTCTTGTCGCATTCGCCACCGTCGAGGGCCAGACCCGAAAGATCGCCCGCCATATCCAGAAGGAGCTTGTCGACGCCGGTCATGAGGTCGAATTGTTCGATATCTCGCGGAAAACCTCGGCCGTTACCTTTCGGGATCTCGACAGGATCATTCTGGCAGGATCGGTTCACGAGCGCCGCCACCCCCAGACCTTCGAAGTATTCCTCGCCGCCCACCGCGACGAACTGCAGACCCACAACACATTATTACTGTCGGTCAGCCTGAATGCGGCCTTCGCGGAAGGGCGTGAAGAGGCAATGGAATATGTCACGGAGCTGGAGATGCGCACCCAATTCACACCGAACGCCGTCGCGCTGGTCGCCGGGGCGGTCAAGACCGGTGATTATGACTATTTCGCCACCCAGGTCCTACGCCACGTAGTATTGCGCGGGCATGATTATGATCCGGCTGACGGGGAGCACGAGTTTACCGACTGGACCCAACTCGCCGCGACGCTGTCCGATTTCATGACATCAGAAGACAGAACCGCCCCCGCCGTGCTGGCGTCGCGACGATAGGGAATGCCCGGCTGGGTCGGGCCCGACCTGAGCTTTGTTAACAAGCGAGGGCTTCGCGGCGAAAACCGTTCCTAAAGACCTGCGATCATCGAGAGTTGCCCGCGGCTGATCCTGGTCCTGCCACCGGGCTATTCGATCCCGTTCGCCCGTTGCAAAGCCCGGACATAGGCGACGATGTCGCGCACCTCGGCCTGGGTGATGCCCTCGATCGGCGGCATATTCCCGAAGTTCCAGTGATGGGCGCGCACGCCATTTTTGGCGGCGACAAGAAACGCCATGTCTCCGTGATGGCTCGGCTCGTAAATCTTGTGCACGAGCGGCGGCGCGATGCCGTCCTGGCCCTGAGCGTTGGCCCCGTGGCAGGTCGCACAGGTCGCGTCATAGGCGCGTTCACCCATCTTCTCCTGGTCGCTCAAACTGGCAGGCAGCGTGACCGCGACCAGTGCGCCTTCAGGCAAAGGCGTTTCCGCGACACCTGCGTTATTCGGGCCGCCGGAACGGTCCTGGGTGAGGTAAAAGATCAGGGCCGCAGCCGCGATAAGCAGCGCGATGATAGTTCCCCATTTCATGGTTTTTCTCCTTCGTTAAACAATCTGGCGACCTTCCATGGCAGTATTGATCCGCCGCAGTGGTACGGAGGTTCGGCGGGGGGACAACGGCAGGGTTGTCGCCTCGACCTCGCCTTCGGATGAGAAGAACGCATTGACTTCCTGATACCTGACCCGGCTGTCGGCCGACATCTGATAATAGCGGAACAATTCCCGCAGCGGCGCCGAGAAGTCCTTGTGCGCTGCCAGAACTGCAACAAGCGCGCCGAGGCTGATGCGGCCTTCGAGTACGAAATACCCGCCAAGCGAATAGAACAGGAACGGCGTCAGCGCGGTGAGGAAATTGTTGAGCGCCTTTAAGAAATATTTCAGCCGGAAGATGCGTCGCCGGATCTGTTCAAGCTCCCGAAACCCTCTGGCGCCGCGCCGCAGCCCGTCAGCGGCCGGACGCTCGAGGCTGAACTCTTCGCCCAGCTGCCGCCCCATCAGACGCACTTCGCGAATGCGCAGGCGCGACAATGCGTTGACCTTCTGCTGCAGGTTCGGCAGCAGAAGAATCTGCACCGGCAGGACCGTCAGCGCGGCGGCGCCGAGCAAGGGGTCCTGTACGAACATGAACAGCAGGATCGTCGCCAGCGTGCCGCCCTGCAGGATCGGCAGGGTCAGCACATCGGCGGCAAAACCGCCGATCGGCTCGACTTCCTGCGCGAGGATGGGGATGATCTCGCTCTGACGGTTGCGGGCTCCGGCCCGGCGCCACTGCCGGTAGACGAGCAATCTGAGGCGACGCAGGAACCGTTCCGCAAGATCGCCCTTGAGCACGTTGAGCGTGTATTTGTTGAGCCCGTTGAGGATGATCGCCACGAGATAGGTCAGGCAAAGCAGCGCCAGCAGCGCGACCTGATCGAGCTGAAACCCGAGGATCGCAACCGGAAACCGCTCCGCCTCAAGCGCATTGTTCACGATCTGCTTGGGCAATTCGAGGGTCACGTAGAGGATCGGCATCGCCAAAAGGCTGAGCAGGATCGTCAACGCCTGGCGATGACGCGAATGGCGTAGCACCATGCGCACGAGGCTCGGGTCGAGACCGCGGATCGGCGCCTGTACTTCCGGGCCGCGCGGCGGGCGCGACCGATAAGCCAGTCCCCAGCGCAGGACCAGATAAATCAGCGCGCCAACGAGCATTACCGGCATCGCGACAAGGATAAGGTGGATAAACGGATGAGCCCATGAAGGCACCGCATCGCCATATTCATAGCCGAACAGCGCGGCGATGTCATGCACGATCAGGTGGTATCTGTCCAAGAGATGCATCCGGTTCAGGCAGCCCGCAGATCAGGGCCGGGCAATCAGGGAGGAGGGCTGCTCGGGCTCGGTGCCGTGATCATGCACGACGAACAGACCGCGCAGCCCGGCCTCGAAATGACCGGGCAGCAGGCAGAGAAAATCAACCGGTTCGGTGCCGGTGAACCGCCAGATCAACTGGGCATCGCCTCCTGCGGGAATGCGGAGCGTGTCGGTGGTGTCGATCGGGGCTTGCGGATGGGCCGCGCGCCGGCTGCGAAGTTTCTCGACCTCGTGCTGCGCGCCGAGATATATCGCGTGCTCGCGCGGGCTTTCATTTCTGAAGGTGACCCGCATTGTCATGCCACTTTTCACATGCAGAGCTTGCGGCGAAAAGCGCATGTAGCCTGCCGGAGTCTCAACGAGGGTGATCGCGATCACGGTGTCTATCTCGGGCTCAGAAGCTGCCTGTGTTTCCACTTGTGTCCCGGGTTGATCGGCAGAGACGGGTTGGGCGTCCTGTTGTCCCGGACGCGCCAGGTCAACGGGTGCCGACGCCCCCGAAGCGGCGGGGATGGCGGCTAATCCGAGGCTCAAGGTGACAAGAAAGGGGCGCATGCTGGGCATTCCCGATATTCTGGCGAGGAAAGTTGCGGAGCCGGTCCGCGCGACCGGCCCCGCTTTGATGCGTTACTTCATCGCGACAACGGTCAGCTTGCCTTTGACCCGCTCGGCGACGAAGTCGATGTTCTGGCCTTCCTTCATCTTGCCGATCAGATCTTCATCCGCCCGGAACACCATGGTCATCGACGGCATGTCGAGGTTGACCAGCGGGCCGTGGATGATCGTCACCTTGCCGCCCTTGCTGTCGACCTTCTTGACCTTGCCGGTGGAATATTCGACCGGCGCTTCGGCCAGTTTCTCGGACACGGTGATCGGGCCATACATGCCGGACTGATAATGACCCGGGATCAGGCAGGCGAATTCGAACGTCCCGGCGTTGGCGAAGGTCCAGATCACCTCGCCTTCCTTGCCTGCATCGAGCCGGACGGAATTCGGGTCGTCATGCTCCATTTCCATCTTGGCCATCATCTCGCGGTGTTCGGCATTGCCATCCATCGTGTCGATGACGAACTCATGCTCGATCTCGCCCGCGTTCTTCACGTTGAAGCGGATGGTTTCACCTTGCTCGATGTCAAAGCTCTTCGGCTCGAACGCCATGCCCTCGTCGGTTTCGCGCATGGTCACGTCGATGGTGCGGGTCACATTGGCGGCCGTGCCGGGCAGGCCGATTTCCATCATCGCGGCGTGGTCCTCGCCATGGCCGCCGCCATGGCTGCCCGCCGCAAAGGCGGAGGTGGCGAATAACAGGGAGATACTGGTGCTCAGAAATAGGTTTTTCATCTGTTGGTCCTGTATGGTTTGAGGTTCGTTGATCCGGGGGCCGGTGTCAGCCCCGGGAGGTCGGTTTGGGCGTGATCACGGTCTTCGCGCTGCTGTTCTGCGCGAAATCGGGCAGTTCGCCCGTCCATTCATACGCCTGCTCGCCCGGCGGGTTTTCATACCAGCCGGGATCTTCGTAATCGTCCGCGCCGATGCCCTCGCGCACCTTCACGACCGAAAACATGCCGCCCATCTCCAGCGGGCCATGCGGCCCCCATCCGGCCATCATCGGCACGGTATTGTCGGGGATCGGCATCGACATTTCGCCCATATCCGCCATTCCGGCCGTGCCCATCGGCATGTATTCGGGCTGCAATGTGCGTATTTTGCGAGTCAAATTGGTTTTGTTGGTGCCGATGAAGGTCGGCACGTCATGGCCCATCGCGTTCATCGTGTGATGCGATTTGTGACAATGGATCGCCCAATCCCCCAGATGATCGGCTGTGAACTCATAGGCCCGCATCGCGCCCACCGGAATGTCGATCGAGACCTCGGGCCAGCGCGCCGATTCCGGCACCCAGCCGCCATCGGTGCAGGTGACCTCGAAATCATAGCCATGCATGTGGATCGGGTGGTTGGTCATGGTGAGGTTGCCGACCCGCACCCGCACCCGGTCGCCCCGGTTGACCACCAGCGGGTCGATGTCCGGAAAGATCCGGCTGTTCCAGGTCCAGAGGTTGAAATCGGTCATCTCCATGATCCGCGGCACATAGGTGCCCGGGTCGATGTCAAAGGCGTTGAGCATGATCAGGAAGTCGCGGTCCACCGGCATGAAGCTGGGGTCCTTGGGGTGCACGACAAACATGCCCATCATCCCCATCGCCATCTGCACCATCTCGTCGCCATGCGGGTGATACATGAAGGTGCCGGATTTGATCAGGTCGAACTCATAGACAAAGGTCTTGCCCGGCGGGATGCCGGGATGGCTGAGCCCGCCGACCCCGTCCATGCCCGAGGGCAGGATCAGCCCGTGCCAATGCACCGTGGTGTGCTCTGGCAGCTTGTTGGTCACATAGATCCGCACCCGGTCGCCCTCGACCGCCTCGATCGTCGGGCCGGTCGATTGGCCGTTATAGCCCCAGAGAAAGGCGGTCATGCCATCGGCAAGCTCACGCTCCACCGGCTCGGCCACAAGGTGGAATTCCTTCACGCCGTTGTTCATCCGGTGCGGCAGCGTCCAGCCGTTGAGCGTGACGACGGGATTGTAATCCGGTCCGCTGCTCGGCCGCGTCGGGCTCTGAGTCAGGGCGCTGTCCATCAGCGCGGCTTCGGGCAGGCCCATGTTGAGGGTCTGGCCCCAGGCTTTGGAGGAAACCAGGGTCGCGCCCGCGGCCCCGGCCCCCAGCAATTGGCGTCTGTTGATCATGTCATGTTGTCCTTTGCTCAATGTCCGGCACCGCCGCCACCGGCGGCGATGGCCACGGCCTCCCCGCCGCCGCCCGCGCCCGATCCGCCGCCGTAGATCGCCGCGCTCAGCCCCGCCGAGGCGAGCCAGAAGTCGCGCTTGGCATTGGCCGCCTCCAGCTCGCTCGACAGTTTCTCGCGGGTGTCGTTCAGCAGATCGAACGTGCTGGTGATCATGCCGTTGTTGCTCAGCAGCGCCTCTTCCTCGATGGTGCGGCGCAGCGGCAGGACCACCTGCCGGTAATGCTGCGCGATCTGATGGCTGGAGCGATAGGACGCCGCCGCCGCCCGCGCTTGCGAGCGCACGTTGACCGCCCGTTCGGCCAGCACATTGGCCGCCTGCAGATAGCTCAGCTCGGCGCTGCGCAGCCGGGCCTTGCCGCTGTCAAAGATCGGAATGGCGAATTCGAATTCGACCTGCGGGGTTGCGACGATTTCCTTGTCGCCGTCCTCAACCTCCTTCTCCAGCTCGACCCCGGCGATCACCTCCAGATCGGTGAGCGTCCGGGTCGCGTCGCTCAGCCCGAAGGCCCGCGCGGTGGCGGCCAGACCAAGCCGCGCCACCTCAAGATCGACCCGGTTGGCCAGCGCCAGCTGCTCGACATTGCCGGTGGATCTGATCCCGTTGGGCAGCGACGGCAGCGCGTCGGGCACGTAATAATTCACATCCGCGCCCCAAAGCCCCATCAGCCGCGTCAGCTGCTCCTTGGCGAGCTGCGCATCGAGCCGTGCGCGCGCTACCTGTCCGGCCATCTCGGCGTTGAACGCCTGTTCGCGGGCCTGCCCGGCCTTGTTGAGCGCGCCGGTCTTGCCGAGCTGCTGGGCCAGTTCCGCCGAGGCATCCGCGGTGGCGGCCGCCTTCTTCAGATAGGACAGCGTCTCGAAGGCGCCGACGGCGTTGATCCAGGCTTCGCGGGTTTCATTGGCGAGGCTCAGCGTGTCGTTGACCGCGCTCATCTGCGCCTGCTGGAACGCTGCTTCGGCCAGTGCCACGCGCTCCTTGCGGGTGCGCGCGTCGAGCAGGTTGACCGCAATGGCGCTTTCAATGGCGCGGTAGAGCCCGACTTCCGGTGCGCCGATGCCCATCAGCCCGATCGAGACCACCGGGTTCTCCGGCGTCGATTGCTGCCAGGCCTCCGCCGCGGACAGGCCGATCGCGGCATAGGAGGCCTGCAGCCCCTTGTTGTTCAGCAGCGCCGCCTGCACCGCCGTCTCGGCCGAGATCGTCTTGCCCTGCACCATGGCGCGGACCTGTTTGGACAGGTTAACGGTCTCGGCCTGCGACTGCGCCCAGACGGTGCGCTTGCCGATGGCCTTGGAAGTGCGGGCCTGCACCGTATCGAACCCGGCATCGCGGGCCGAGAAACGGGTCGGCACCTGCGGCGCGCTGCACGCGGCCAGCACCAGCGGCAGCAGGATCATCGTGGTTTTCATGCGATAACCCATCAATGCTGCTCCTGCTTCGGCGCTTGCTCGGCATTCAGCCGCCGCCAGTCCAGCGGCTCGACAACGCCGTAGCGCTGATACCCGGCGAAGGGGCTTTCGGCGCTGGCATGACTGGTGCCTCCCGGTGCGGCAGCGGCCTGAAGCGCACTGAGCTCGGGCAAGGGGGTCGGCTGTTGCACATAGACCGACGTGGGATCAGCGAAAAAGGCGGGCGCGTTGCTACATGCGCCGAGGGTCAGGGACAGCGCCCCTGCGATCATGGGAGATTTCATCTTGATAACCTGATTGATACGGGGAAACGGTCCCATGCAGAAAGTCGCATGGGAAAAGCCGCTCAGCGGCCGGGTATCAGATCAGGAGTTTGGCGGACGCAGGAAGCCGGAGGTGACAGTCCACGCCAGCTGCGCCAGCGGTGAAGGATCATGCCCGTCGTTGGCATGCTGCAAGAGCGCGATATCGGGCACTTCGAGGAAGGCAGCAAAACAGATGCCGCTGCAGCATTGATCCGCGTCATGCGGCGCGCCGAAGCTTGCGGTATCGGCATCGATGTCGGCCCGGCAATGTTCCGGCGTGACTTCCTCGGTTGTCATTCCATGCCCGACATGGACCACGTGATCTCCGGCCATCCCCACCTCATGCATGCCGCTTTGCGCATGCGCCGAGGACGGCGGCAGCAGCACGACAGCCAGCACCAGCGTCAGGCTGGCCAGCGCGCGTAGGGCGAGAGTAAGGACGGAACTGCTGCTCATTGTGCAAAGGCATGACGGATCGCCCGGCACCCGTCAACAGCTACTGCGCTGGAAGGTTTGAGAGTTTTTCATGATGCGCGGCGCGACTTCCGGTGGGCCGGTAATGTAGAGGAAGACTTCGAGCGCGGACCTTCTGGTAGACCGGCATGAAGCGCTCATATTTGCCATGGCGCTGTGATGAGCCGCTCAATACGGCCCGTTGCCATGCAATCAAGCACTCGGTCGCAACTTCAGCAGACAACGGCTTAACTTCACTGAGGGATTCTTTAAACATGCCGATATCAAAACAGATGTCTTGCCTGCTGAGCCAAGGCCGATTGGATCAATTGGAATGAAACATGATTTCTGGTCGGAAGAATCCGTTACAGCCCGTCTTGATGCCGCCAATTCGCTTACCTTGAACCTCACCCGCCATCCAGAGGTTCAGACGTTTGCATTAGACCAGGAAATCAAAGCTTCCGACGAGGCCAGAGTCTACCGGGCAACGCTGAATGGCGCTCCGGTTATTATCAAACGCTTTCATTCAAGCAACAAGGCAGAGATCGTTCTACGTGCCAAGACCGAATTGGATCACCTGGAAAGGGTTTTCAAGGATGGTGATTGTCAAGCGAACCGATGCGTCCTGGCAGCCCCGGAAGAGGGCATACTCGTGCTGAGCTACGCGCCCGGACGTCGCCTCGATGAAGTGCTCGACAATTTATCCGGCGAGGCCCGAGAAAAGGTGTTGGCGCATTGCGGGCGCTGGATAGTGCAATATGCAGAGGGCCGATCAGAAAAATCCAGGTTCTGGCCCAGACGTTGGATAGGATTGCTTGAAGGCCGATCACTTGATCATATCAGCAATCCTGACGACCTCGCTTTGCTTGATCGACTTTTCAAAGCGCTTCGGCGCAGGGTCCCGATTGTTCGAGAAGTCACGGCGCTCAGGGCGGCGGTCCATGGTGACTTCGTCGGCATGAATGCGCATTATTGCGAGGGCGTCCTCTACGGCTTCGACACGCAGGGCGAGTGCTGGATGTTCGTCGCACGCGAGGTTGCCCGATTTCTTGTGTGGCAGCAGATTCACGACAACACGATCGGGGCAGCGCGTAAATTCGGCATATATCAGGCGGATTGGAAGGCGATGCTGTCAAGTGGCGTGCTGAGCGAAGAGGAACAGAGCACGACCCTTCCCTTCTTCGTAGGTGAACAGCTATACGTCCGTTTTGTGAATGACTATCATCGCGAACGGATCAGGGCGAATTGCCAGTCGGGCATCAAGTCGTTTCTTGCCGAGGCATGGTAGCATGAAGCGAACAGCCAGGAAGGGGTATTGATGCCCATGCCGACTGGCTCGCCGCTCCCGTCTTGGGGGTGCACTTCTCCGCCGAGCGATAGATCCGAATACCCGATTCATGAAGCGGCAAATGCGATGCCTGTCAGGGGGCTGTCTTGAGCAAAGCGCTGAAGTTTCAACACCGGATCAAGATCGAGCGGCTTTTTGACAAACGGAAGGCTCAGGAACTCACCGGGTTTCTGCAAAAACTTTCCGGGCGCGGGTTTGATGTCGCCGGTGTTCCGTTTCGGTTGTTGGACAGGGCATTATCGACCAATCACACGGAGGGGCTGGAACATATGGCCGACCTGGCCAATGTGACCCGGGGCGGCCAGCCACGGCTGTTTCGATCCATCGTTGAGGACATGAGCAAACATGGCCAGAGCTCCCTTTGCAGCCTTATCCGTGATGCCGAGGCCCATCCGATGACACGCTTTGAGGCAATGGGCTGGACGGTCTTCCTGCGCAATCGTGCAAATCTTCCTGAAAACGGCACACCTGTTTCGGACATCTTCCAATTCTGGGATAATCCCGACCCGCCGGACGAGATCGAAATCGGCCGCGATGCATGGGCGGAAATCCCTCACCCTGGGGAATGGTACTCCGAAGGAACCGCGACGGACTACATCACCGCGCATTTCGGCAGAGACGCAGCCAAGCAATTTCAGGAATTGTGGCATCCGGCCTCGAAGTCCGATCTTTTCAGGCTCTACCGGTTGGTGCGGGAAGGAGGCATATATGCCGATGCCGACAGTCTCCCGGGTCCAGGCCTTGCGGCATTTGCGAAATTGGCCGGTACAGAAGCCTGGGCGACATCGATGACGAATGTACCGAATTGCGTCGCAAACAATTACTTCCTAGCCGGACCACCGAATTCACCCGTGTTCGAGGGCTTTCTGAACCACGTTTTGCGCAACCTCGTGGAGCAGCCGGTTGAGGGGATATTCTGGCTTTCCGGTCCGGGCGCCTTCACCCATTACTTGTACGAAACCCCGTCGGACATTTGCCTTTTACCCAGAGGCACGCAAAAGGAACATCTCTTCTCGCAGTTTGATGCTGCCTACAAGCACACCGATAGCAATTGGCGCGTCTACGAACATGCAAGAGGTCTGACGAATGACAGTAGTCTTCGGCACGTCTTGGCATTTCTGGAATAGGCAGACCGGCATAGGCGCGAAATCTGACATTGAGGAAAGTGCGGGCTGAGTCCGGCGCTATTGCGATCGTGCTTGCCCGAAGGCCCGCTCTCCTGTCAGACCGAACTCTGCCGTGGTGGTACCAGCTGTTCCATCAGATCGTTATCCCACTCCCCGTCGACCACGAAATGCGCGGTGGCACCGAGCATGGTCGCCTCGATCAGGTTGTGGTTCACATAGGCATAGACGCCCGGCTGCGCGAACGTATACATTGCCGCCCCGGCGCTGCCGCCACGGATGAACCAGGTTTCCATCCCGGTCTGCGGCGCATCGCTGAACGAGCCGCCTTCCCAGACGAAATCGCCGTGCCCCCCGATCAGATGGGGCCGTGTATCGCGGTTGGCCTGGTTGTGGATCATCAACACGGTCTCGCCCACCTTCGCGCGCAACGCGTTGATCCCGGTCAGCGCCCCGACCGATCCATTGAATACCGAATGGGTCGGTGTGAGACTGCGCATCGCCTCGAGCGCTTCGGCGTAATCGTCACCGGCATTGGCATAGGTCTTGAAGGTGCCGTCCTGCTTGCGCGGCAGATAGTAATCCTGCTCGCCGATATAGGCGATCCGGTCATAAGTCAGCGCCCTGCCCGCGCCATCCTTCAGCCCGTCGCGCGGCAGCACCATCACCGCACCGTTCATGCCATGACAGACATGATAGGGGATCATCGCCCCGCCCGGGGCGCAGTGATAGGTGAAGACACCCGGCTTGGTCGCCTTCCAGCGCAGCACGGTTTCCTCGCCGGGATAGATATGGGTCAGCGCCCCGCCGCCCAGCGCACCGGTCGCGGCGTGAAAGTCGATGTTGTGTTCCAGCTGGTTGCGCCCAAGGCTCTTCAGGGTCAGCTCGACGTAATCGTCCTGATGCACGATGATCAGCGGACCGGGGACCGAGCCGTTATAGGTCATCGCCCAGATCGAGGCACCGGTGTCCTCGTCGACCACCATCAGGCGTTCATCAACCACCAGTTCGACTTCGACGATCTTCGGATCGCCCTGCGCCACCTGCTCATGCTGTGGCGCGAAAGGCGGGCGGACCATCACCTGCCTGACCCGCTCCAGACCTGACAGGTCCACGGGTTCCGCATTGCTCATCTGCTGCATCTGAACGCGCATGGCCTTGTCATCCGGCAGCGCGAATGTCGAAGGTGCAAAGGGCGCGCGCAGTGACGCCGCGGAGGCCAAAGTCCCGGTCAGGGCGGCGGCACCGGCAAGCGCGGTACCGCGCAGCACATTGCGGCGGCCGGGGGATTGCGGGACATCATTGGCTGATCGTTTCATGTCACTCTCCTTGAGTGCGCACGCGACCCGCCTTGCGGATCGCCGCGATGGTCGGATTACTTGTCAGCCACCTGCGCTTCGAAACGCTCCCTGGCGTTTTTCGGCAGGCGACCGGCGAGGAAGTCGGCGGGCATGTCGGCGTCCCCCACCGCGATGGTCATTACCATGCCCATGGCGAAATGCGGTGTGCACTTGACCCCGTAGTAGCCGGGTATGTCCAGGGTCACTTCGATCTCTTCGTCGATCCTGCCGTTGAACGCCTCGGCGCCTTCTGGGATCATGCCGTCGATGCTGGCCGCATTATGGCTCTTGTCGGTGGCGATGAACTTGACCGTGTCGCCGGGTTGGACCTGCACGAAACCGGGCTCGAATACCATCGACCCGGCTTCGCCCCGGTTGAGCATCTGCACCTCGACAGTGGCGGCCTGGGCAGCGCCTGACAGCATCAGGCAGGCAGCAAAGATCGCTGCTTTGCGGATGAACATCTCGTTTCCTTCCCTTGTTTAACTGCTCTGCGAGACTGTTGTAGCAACGCGCCAGATGCGGGACTTTGATCCAGCGCAACTTGTCTGCAGAAAGTCGCAGCTGAAACTATCAGGAAGCTCTTGGCAGCTTCGGATCGCACGTGCGCCATTCCTGAACCGTCAGGAGCACGTCCTGAAACTCGAGCGAAACACGCTGGTATTGGAATAAAGTTACTTGGCGATGCGCGCGGTCAGACTGTCCTATTCGACCGCCATCACCGGGCTATTGCCGCGCAGGTTCTGCGGGATTTGCCCGAGGAAATTGCCGGTGCACATGGAGGGCTCCCGCATGACGCCGTCGCTGAACCCGGCCTTCTGCGCGGCCTGCCAGAGCGCCTTCGGTGCCTTGGCCGAGACGCAAATCTTCGGTGATCTGGAAGTCGATACCGGGGGTGTCGGCGTGTTTGGACGCCGCGACCGCCTTGGAGCCCGGTGCCTTCTTTAGTCGTCGCTTTCCGGGGGCGGATACAGGTCGTCCCTGACGATTTCCTGTGCCTCCAGACAGTTCATCCCCTGCCCCATCAACTGGACTACCGTTTCCGCGATCCGGCGCCCTCGGCGATGTGCTTCCATTTCCAGCGTCCCGCTCTTCACCAACCGGCGATACCTCTTCGGGTGCCATTCCTTCCAATGGTGCATCAGGGTCGAGGCGTATTCTTCCGCCAGCATCATCGCTCTCCGCTTGGGGGTCGATGGACAGGCTGCCAGAGGTCACCTCTTCGGTAAAGCGCACGGCATTCCTTTTACGATCAAAGGTTTTCCCGCCAAGGTTATCGCCGGATAGGCCGCGATATGCAGCGCATGGCGGATTGCGGATTCTGGCTTGCGACGAACCGCCCGCAAAACGTACAGCCATGGCGCAGTTTGGAGAGTCACTTCGACGCTACTTTGGCTCAATCGATTACGTCCTCCCCGTCACGCGACTGCTCACGCCTCTTCGCCAAACGTCGGGCGATTCGGTGTTCCTCGGTACCCCGCGTGAAGCGATTTTCATAGTAATCGATGATCATCGTCGCCTCCTCCTCGGTGACCAGGTCGTCAGCGCCGAGCCCTTCCATGATCCCTCGGCGGTGTTGATCCGACATCTTCGCATAATGCGCTTCGGTGATGCGCTCTGTGGAATGCCCCAGGTTGAGGGACCACGCTTTGCGTCGCTCCATGCTCGAGCAAAGGGAGTCGCCCAGCGCCTTTAGGGTATGACGCGCAGAATGGGGCGAGCAATTCCGATCAATCAGCGCGGTGGCCCGCTGGAAAGCAGCTTGCAAGGCCCGTGCGGTGCGCATCGGTTCGACTCTGGCCAGCTCCGGAGAGCGCTCAGTCAGATTTGACGCATCAGGGAACACCGCGTCGCGTGGCTCAAATCCCCATTCGAGAAGCTCCTCCAGCCAGGCAAGAAATATGTCCTGGAACACATCAGTCCTCGCAAACCAGTAAACTCTGAAACTCTTGCCATTCTTGGCTTCCATCTCGCGAGCGTCCTGCACCACCTCCTTCTTTTCGATGTCGACATGTTTCAGCCGTAGGGAGGCGAGCGCAGATGCGCGCAAGCCAGAAACATAGGCAAAAGCGACCATGGCGCGGTCGCGCCGCTCGACGCGCGTCTTTCCCGGCATTTTGCGCACCATGCTTTCTGCCTCCTCGATGGTCAGAAAGTCACGATCATCCCGAGGCAGGGTCTTTGCGCGACTGGCTCGGGGCAGCTCGAAGTAGGCCGGAATATTCCCGCTGAGACGTCTGTAACCGTCCTGATGACACAGCCACTGAAAGAAAGCCCGCAGATGGGCAACGCGGTGACGAATGGTGGAGCTGCTCAAACCGCCTTCCGGCTTCTGCAGCTGGCCGAGTTTTACCAGGTGATCGCGATAGGCTCCGGCATCCTTCGGCGACACCTTGTCGAAAGGTTTGCCCCCTAGAAAGCTCTCGAAATCCCGGATGCTATAGAGGTGCGCCTGGACGGTTTTGAGATCATAGCGCCCGGCGTAGCTCTGCCATTCATGTAGGACCCTGTCGTTGGCGTTGTACCAATCGGAGGCGTGAACCGTGGCTTTATTCCCAATACAGGCTGGGATGTTGCCAGTTAATTCGTCAGTCCAAGCCAGGCTGGTGTTGGTCGCTATGCAGTTTTGAACGATGTCGCATTCTGTCACACCTAGTAACTTCGACACGTTCGCTCTGCAGTCGGGGCATACCCCGAGAGCCATCGCCCTACCCTTCGAAGTCGTCGAAATTCTCAGCGACTCCGTGTCCGGAAAGACGGCAGAGCTGCATGCCAAACAATTGAACTCTCCATGCTTCAGGTTTTTCCGATCCTTGGTTTCTCGGGCCTTGTGGAACCGCTGAAGCTCAGCCCCACGAAAGACATATGGGCGACGCTCGTCAGATTTGCGGAGCCCGGAATGTATCCAGTTTGTCACCGTGTTTCGGGTGACGTTATAGACCCCGCAGATCTCCTCGACAGAATAGACCTGGGCGGCAAAGACGCGAACCTTTCGATGAGCACGGGTCATTTGCGCACCTGCCCGGAATGATCAGCAACGGCCGTGGCGGTCGGTTCCCGGTTGAACCTGCGTTCAAACTCCATGAGGGTGGACAGCTTCCATCGCGTGCTATGGGGCGCGATTTTGACCGGAGGTGGAAGCTGACCATTTTTTTTGCGCCTCCAGACCGTTTGGCGGGAAATGCCGTAGCGCGCCGCAACCTCTCTGTCCTTCAGGTAGCGCTCCTCCGCCGCAGGGAGCAGGGGCTCCTGCCCGGTATCATGTTGTTCGGGAACGGCTGCTGCCTTCGTGGTATTCGGCGCCGATTTGGCAGGCCCTCCTTTGACCTCGGCGGGCAAATTTCCGAAAAGGTCGCCCTGGACCGCCGTGCGATTCCTTTTCAACATGTGCGCCCCCGCCAATGCAATTGCGCGTTGTGCACGATGGAGGCTGAACTCGCGGCGACCGGTACGCACCCTTCCGCATCTCGGTACGAATATCCTTCCCCTGCCATGTCACGGCGCGCGGACCACGCCGGACAGAGCACGGAAACCGCCCAGCGCAGGAGCACGCTTTTGCAGAATGGAAACAAGCTCTGCGGTAGGAGAATAGGAGCACCCATCATGATGTCCCCCGTACCGAAGGATCGACGCGCCCCGCCTCGACCCAGGCGTTGAGGTCCGCCCCGCGATAGATGATTTTCCGTCCCAGTCGGTAGAAGGCGGGGCCTTTCATCTTGTGACGCCACTGCGCGAGTTTGTCGCGGTCGCCGATGATATCGAGCTCGGGATCGCCCAGGACGTAGCTGCGATCATTTTCAAAGAGATTGGGCACCGTCTATTTTCCTTTCGTTGCCGTGGTTGACAACGAATGGATGGGCCAAATCTTCCACCGTCCGGCAGTCCCCGATTTCGAAATCGGGGACCCTAAACTATTGGATTATATGGAAAGTAAATCTGGCACTTTGGGTCGACATAGGGGCTTTTGTGGCTCCTCGGACAGTTCTGGCTCAGGGTGCGGCGAATCATTTCGGCGTTAATGAGAACATCCGGTCCCCAGTCGGGGGCGTTCTTAAATTCATCCATGGCGATGCCCAGATGGACGACACCACGGTAGGTTTTCCAGATTTCTCGCAACGTATCGACATCTCTTGCACCGGTGATCCCAAGGTCCTTTGCATCGTGTCGAACTTGTTCCAGGATTCCGAAGTCCGATTGAACACCGTGAAACGTCCCTTCCCTGATCGAGAGCAGGACCTGCTTCCCGATGTGCTCGGCAACGTTGAGCTTGCGTTCATTGCCTCTTCCGTTCGCGCCTTCATATCTCCCTACGGTCTGAGTGAATTCACGGATCATCTCTGGGGCATCCATTGCCAGCTCCGCCATATCTCGCAAAAGTTCGACATTGCTCGACCCCGACATGCCGGTCGTCTCCTTGTCGGAAATCTGCAGTTTGAGCCATTCCATCTTGACCTCATGTCTGACGTTATGGATCGAGCGCATCCGTTTCTCGTGATCCGACTCGCTTACGGCAATTCTAAAGAGTTCCAGATAATGAACCTCAGCTCCGTTGATCGCTACCTTGTACATCACACCCCCTTTTAAACGCTGTTACCTTCGACGAATCGAGACCATTTGCGCATCAATGCGCGGCGCTGGTCCAGCAGGTCGGACCGCGCATAGGCCCGCTCGACATCCGAGCCCACCAGATGGGCGAGGCTTTTCTCGGCGACTTCGCGCGGGACATTCGCCACCTCGCCAGCCCAGTCCCTGAATGTGGAGCGGAACCCATGCACGGTGATGCCCGCTACATTCATTCGGCGCAGGAGCATCAACATCGACATGTTGGAAAGCGGCTGGTGCCGCTTCTGTCCCTCGAACACGTAGTCAGACTGCAGGACTCTCAGCGGCTCGATGATTGCCAGCATCTCGTCGGTCAGCGGCACCCGATGCGCTTCGCCGGTCTTCATCCGCTCCGCCGGGCAGGTCCACAGACGTTCCTCAAGATCGATCTCCTCCCAGCGCAGCCCGAGCACCTCGCCGGTTCGGGACCCTGTGAGGCAGGTGAACATCAGCGCCTTGGCCGCCATGGCCTTGCGTGTTCTCAGCTCGGCGTAGAAGGCAGGGACATCCTGCCAGCCCATCGCCTGGTGATGTTTCACCTTGGCCTTGACCTTGGGCAGCACCTGCGCGTCCTTGATCGCCGTCACCGGGTTTTCGCCCGACCGGAACCCCTTCGAACGCGCGACGTCGAGCACCGTCTTGATCCTCTGCGCCAAGCGTTTCGCCGTCTCGTGTTTCTCGGTCCAGATCGGCGCGAGGCACATCATCACCTCCGGCTGACCGATGCTGTCGATCGGCATCCGCCCGATTTTCGGGAAGGCATAGTCGCGCAGCGTATTGATCCACTGCTGGCCATGTTTGGCGTTCTTCCACGTCGGCATCCGGTCGATATGGACCTGTTGCGCCACTTCCTCGAAAGTCGGCATCTCCTGGCGCGCATTGAACCGCGGGTTCAGCCCTTGCTTGGCCATCCGGCGATATTCCAGCGCGCGTTCGCGCGCTTGGTTCAAGGTTACGATGTCCGCACCACCGAGACCGAAGTCGGTGCGCAGCGGAGCACCCTTCTTGTTCTTCTGCCCCTTGACCACCACCCGCACGATCCAACGCCGCGCTCCGGATGGATCGACCACCAGATACAGGCCATTGCCGTCACCGTGACGCCCAGCGCCCAGGTTCTCGACTAGCTTCTTCGTCAGCTTCCCGGACAGCGCCATAGAAACATACCACAATTCATACCACTCAAGGAACGAACATAGACATCATCGGAAGAAACTCAAGGCGATGTGGATTCCGGCTAAGCCCAGCCATACAAATGAAAAAGGCCGCCAGAGGCGACCTAATCAAATCATATGAAATGGTATAGTGGCGGACCGAGGAGGATTCGAACCCCCGACCCCTTGATTCGTAGTCAAGTACTCTATCCAGCTGAGCTATCGGTCCACTGGGGCGGGGTTTAGTGTTGTGGGGCGGTGGGCGCAAGCCCTTCTTTCACGGTTTGTCGATTTTTTTCCACACGGCACCCCGGGGCCTGTCGGCGAAGTAACTGCTCAGAGCGTGCCATCGCCTTTGGGCAGCAGAATACGGAAGCGGGTGCCGTCCTCGCCGGTTTCGAGCAGATCAAGACTGCCGCCGTGGCCGCGCACCAGTTCGGCGGCGATCACCAGACCGAGCCCGGTGCCGCCCTTGCGCGTGCCGCCCTGGAATGGCGTGAACAGATGTTCACGCGCGCGCGGCGGCAGGCCCGGGCCCGTATCGGATACGTCGATATGCCAGGCCGCCTCGTCCTCGCCGCCGCGCAGGCTGACCTCGCCCGTTGACCCCGAGGTGGCGATGGCCTGTCGCGCATTGCGGATCAGATTGGCGAGCACGCGGTAGATCTGCTCGGGATCGGCGCGGATCAGCATGTCGGCGGGAATTTCGGTGCGGAAGCTGATCTGGGCGCTGTCCACGGCCAGACGCTCGCCGTCGATCACGTCCTCCACCAGCTCGGCCAGCCTGACCATGGTCAGGGTCGGTCCGGGCTCCTCCGCCTTGCCAAAGGCGAGCGTGGATTCGCACAGATGCACGGCACGGGTGATTGAGCCGACGAGCTTCGGCGCCATGCGCTTGACCGCCGGATCTTCGGAGGCTTCGATCCGGTCGGTGAAGAGCTGCGCCGAGGTCAGGATATTTCGCAAGTCATGGCTGATCTTGCTGACCGCCGCGCCGAGCTGGGCCAGTCGCTCCTTCTGCTTGAGCGCCTGGGTGAGTTCGGTCTGCAAGGTCTTGAGCGCCTCTTCGGCCTCGCGCAGCTCGGTGACGCTGGCTGAGGGCAGAATGATCCGGCGCGCGTCTTCCGGCGCACGGGCGTAGCGCTGCATATGTCCGACGACTCCCTTGATCGGCTTGAGCAGCAAGGCCCGCATGGCCAGAAACAGCAGGAAAGCGGTGATGACCGAGATCACGGCCGAAAGGGCCAGGATGCGGATACCGTAGTCGATCATCGCAGTGCGCATCGGCGCGGATTCCATCGTCACCTCGATCAGCAGCCCGGCTTCGCGTACCGGCGCGCCGATCACCCGGATCACGTCATTGGCAGGGCGGAAGAGCCGCAGCATCGCATCGCGGATCAGGGTCGCAGCAGAGGCGTCGCGCAGGTCGTAGGTCGCCGAAATCGGCTCCGGCAGGGGCGAGGAAAGCATCAGCTGACGCGCCTCGTCACGGCGCAGCACGACGTTGAAGACCTCGGCATTGCGCAGCAGCTCGTCCTCCAGCGCCGGATCGATCATCTCCTCGGCGAGCAGCGCCAGCGAGGCGATCTGAGCGCGCTCCAGCCGGTTGAGCATGTATTCCTCGCGAAACCGCGCGATCGAGGGCACGAAGATCAGCACTTCGGCCAGCATCACGAAGATCGTGGTGAGGATCAGCAGGCGACCGGACAGGGAATTGATCATGCCGGGGCCGTCCGTCAGGGCAGCAGCCGCTGCACCAGCCGCACCGCCTTCTTGACCAGGGCACTGTCGAACAGTCGCGGGCTGAAATAGGCGCCAGCCGCACGTTTGTTGATCTCGCCATAGCTTGGATAGGGGGCCACCATGGCAGCAATCTGGCGCATCTTCAGGCCATTTGCCAGCGCCAATGACCAAAGCGAGATCAGCTCGCCCGCCTGATGTCCGTAGATCGACGCGCCGACGGGTCGGCCCTTGACCACCATCAGCTTGATCAGCCCCTCGCTCTTGCGCTCGGCGATGGCACGGTCGTTTTCGTCATAGGCAAAGCGCACCACTTCGAGCTTCTCGCCATGGGTATCACGTGCCTGAGCCTCGGTAAGTCCCACCTGCGCCAGTTCCGGCGCCGTGTAGGTCGCCCAAGGGATGTGACGGGTCTTGGCCCTGGAGGGCAGCGAAAACAGCATCGAGCGCAGGATCACCCCGGCCTGATAGGCTGCCACATGGGTGAATTGCATTCCCCCCGTTACATCGCCGATCGCATAGACCCGCCGGTTGGAGCTGCGCAGGCTGGCATCGACCTTGATGCTGCCCTTGACGGTCTCCACTCCGGCCTTGTCCAGATCGAGCCGTTCCGTATTGGTCTTGCGCCCGACCGCAACCAGCAGATGCGAGCCCTTGAAGACCCGACCATCCCCGGCCTCGACTTCAATGGCGCCAGCTTTCCCGCGGATCTCCGCGGCGGTGGCGCCTTCTTCGATCACGACGCCCTCATCGCGCAAGCTTTGCAGCAGCAGCGCAGCGAGCTCGGGGTCATCCTTGCCCAGCGCCCTGTCGCCTTCGATCACGGTGACCTCGCAGCCCATCCGCCGATGCGCCTGCGCCATCTCGATCCCGATCGGCCCACCGCCGATGATCAGCAGGTGCTCGGGCTTGACGCGCAGATCGAAGAGGGTCTCGTTTGTTTCATATGGAACATCGGCGAGCCCCTTGATCGGCGGCACCAGCGGCGAGGAGCCGGTGGCGATCACGATGCGCCTTGCCGTAATGATCGTATCGCCCGCCTGCACCTCGCTTTCGGAGATGAAACGCCCGTATTCGCGGATCACATTGACGCCGAGCCCTTCAAAGCGTGCCTTGCTGTCCACCGGGGCGATCTTGGCAATGATCTGCTGCACGTGGTCCTTGGCGGCCGCGTAATCGACGGCGCCGGGTGCATTCTCGACCCCAAAGGCTGCGCCGTGGCGCTGGCCGTACGCCACCTTGGCGCTGGCCAGCAGCGCCTTGGATGGCACGCAGCCGTAATTGAGGCAATCCCCGCCCATTTCATGGCCTTCAAGCATCACCACATCGGCACCCATCTGCACCGCGCCGGCCGCCACCGACAGGCCGCCGGACCCTGCGCCGATGACCAGAACATCCGTCTTTATCCGCTTCATTTGAGCAATTCCTTCCGGCCGGTCACGGCCTTGATCAGTACCGGCAACAACGACAGCGCACAGAGGCCCAGCAGCGGCAACAGGATATGAGGTTCGAAGATGATCCCGAGATCGGGGGATTCGCCACGTGCAAAGACCGCACCGAGCCCCGCCCCCACGGAGGTGAAGATCAGCGCGCCGGGAATGATGCCGAGAAAGGTGGAGATCGCGAAACGATAGAGCGGCACCGCCAGGAAGGCGGGAATCAGATTGGCAACGAAGAAGGGCACCGCCGGCACCAGCCGGATGAAGAATAGCATGGACCATTGATTCTCATCGAGCCCGCGCTTGACCTTGCGTACCATCCCCTCCGAGGCATCGAGCCGCTGCTTGAGCTGCTCCCCAAGTCCGAATCGCGCCGCCGTGAAGATCAGCATCGCGCCGATCGTGGCTCCGGTCACGTTGAACATAACCCCAAAGACGGTGCCGAAGAGAAACCCGCCGGTCAGCGTCGCGATCGTGCCACCCGGCAGTGAGAAGCCCACGATAACGACATAGGCGACGATGAACACCACGACGGTCAGCAGATAATGATCGTCGCGAAAGGCGATCAACGCCTCGCGGTTGTCGCGCAATGTCTCGAAGCTGAGGTAATCGCGCAAGGTAAACGCCCCGACGGCAGCGACCAGTGCGATGACGATCAGCGGCAGATACCGGATCAATGTCGGTTTTTTCCCGTCCCTTTCAGTCGCATCGCCATTCCCTGCACTCTGGCTGTCTGCACTGTTGTTCTCGGCATCGTTATCGGGCATGTGAACTCTTTCCGCGCAAGGAACCAGCGCCGGGAGCCGCCGCTTTCCCTCAAGATGGCCCGGAAGCCCGACGCTGCACAGGGGTTTCACGCGCGCTTGATCGCAGGTGTGGGAATCGCGGCTCAAAGAGCAATCGCGGCGGAAAGCTGAAATATTTCCCGCGACTTCGGGAAAATTTCTTGCAGCTCACGCCGATTTTGTGCCCGAAGGGTTTGACTTGGCCGCCTCGCGGCTTTAGAGCACGGGCCTGAATTGATCTAAGGCGCTGCGATTCCGTGGCGGCGCTTAACTGAATTTGTGGAGACGGCGCGATGAAACGCACCTTTCAACCTTCGAACCTCGTGCGCAAGCGGCGCCATGGTTTTCGTGCGCGCATGGCAACCAAGGCCGGCCGCAAGATCATCAACGCACGCCGCGCACAGGGCCGGAAGTCGCTGAGCGCGTAATCCGCGCTTCGTGGACCAGAGCAGCATGACACCGCCGGAGGCATTCCCAGCAGGCAGCAACGCCGCCAGCGGGGACAGTCCACCGGCGGTGTCATTTCGCGTACGGACACTGCGCCAACGCCGCGATTTCCAACGCGCCACACGGGCGCAGAGCACGGCGATGCCCGGCTTCATCCTGCAGATGCGCAGGCGCGCGCCCGACGAAGCCGAAGGCATTCGCGTGGGCTATACCTGCTCCAAGAAAGTCGGCAATGCGGTCGCCCGCAACCGCGCCAAGCGCCGCCTGCGAGAGATCGCTCGGCTGACCCTGCCCTTCGCGGGACAGGACGGTTGCGACTATGTGCTCGTCGGCCGCAAGGACGTCACAGCCACCCGTCCGTTCGACCTGCTCCGCGCCGATCTGGTGAAGGCGCTGAGCGTCCTGCATGGCAAGCGCAGATGAGCCCGCTCGCCCGGCTGTTCGCCCTGCCGGTACGCCTCTACCGGCTGGTCTTCAGCCCCTGGGTCGGGTTCAACTGCCGCTACCATCCGACCTGCAGCGCCTATGCGCTGGAAGCGCTCGAAAAACACGGCGCCTTGCGGGGCGGCTGGCTGGCGCTGCGGCGCATTGCCCGCTGCCATCCCTGGGGACGAAGCGGCATCGACAACGTACCGGACCGGTGATGGCACCTATGGACTGGCGCAGAATCGCTCTAGTGAAGAGTCGAACATAACCGAGGACCCCCGATGCTGGATCAACCCGACGACATCCACCCGCTGTTTTACGGCGCGCCGCAGAGCACCGAGTTTCGCAAGCTGCGCAAGCGGATCGTACGGATGACCCGCGAGGCGATCGAGCAATACGGCATGATCGACCCGGCGGCCGACGTGGATGCGAAAAAGCCGCGATGGCTGATTTGTCTCTCGGGCGGCAAGGACAGCTATACCCTGCTCGCGGTGCTGCACGAGCTGCAATGGCGTGGCCTGCTGCCGGTCGACCTGCTGGCCTGCAATCTCGATCAGGGCCAACCCGGTTTCCCGGCGACCGTATTGCCGGGATTCCTCGAAAAGATGGGCGTGCCGCATCGGATCGAATATCAGGACACCTATTCTATCGTCATGGACAAGATCCCGGCGGGGCGCACCTTCTGCGCACTTTGCAGTCGCCTGCGCCGGGGCAATCTCTATCGCATCGCACGGGAAGAGGGCTGTTCCGCCGTGGTACTCGGCCATCATCGCGACGATATTTTGGAAACCTTTTTCATGAACCTGTTCCACGGCGGGCGTCTGGCGACGATGCCGCCGAAACTGCTCAACGAGGAAGGCGATCTCTTTGTCTATCGTCCGCTTGCGCATGTCGCGGAAGCCGATTGCGAAAAATTTGCCACGGCAATGAAGTATCCGATCATTCCCTGCGATCTCTGCGGTTCGCAGGACGGTCTGCAACGTCAGCAGGTCAAAGCGATCCTCGACGGCTGGGAACGCAATTCCCCCGGCCGCCGACAGGTAATGTTCCGCGCCCTGACCAACGCCCGGCCCTCGCATCTGCTCGATGCGAAATTATTCGATTTTGCCGGGCTGCAGCGCGATTGTGGCGGGATTGAGGAAAATCCTCAGGACAAAGTCCCGGGCGATTAACCCGCGCCGAACCCGGCTTGGGCTACATCACTCCTGTCTGAGCGCCTTGGGGCGCCGTTGGTGGAGGATCGCGATGTCATGGAGCAAGAGCCAGGCGCCGACGGGGCGGCAGGGGCGCCTCGCGTCGTTGATATCGAGTCCGCAGGCGCTTGCCTTCATTCCAGCGCTCACGCTGGCCGCCTTCTGGTTCGGCGGCGAGGCGGCGTTGATCGCGGTCGCGGTCTGCCTGCCCCTGCTCTACCTGCTCTGGGTCAGATGGGGTGCCGCCCTGCCCGGCCGCGTATCACGCGACGATATAAGCGGCCTGTTTCAGCGCGCCGCCTTTGAGGAATTGGTAAGTGAAATCTGCACCCGCAGCCGCGCACAGGGCCGCCATTCGGCCACCTTCTACGTGGCGATCGAGGATTTCGATCAGCTCAGCGAGCGTTTCGGCCAGACCGCCGCCGACATCGCGATACAGCGTAGCGGCGAACGGCTCTTGGCGGTGCTGCGCGCTGATGACAATGTCGGACAGATGGGCGATGCACGTTTCGCCGTCTGCCTCGCCCCGGTGCGCCAGCTCGATCTGGAGCTCTGCATCCAGATGGCCGGACGGCTGCAGGCCGCGCTCGAAGAGCCGATCTCGGTCGACGGGCTTTCGATCTATGTTTCGGCCTCCGTCGGTTTCTGCCAATTGTCGCGCGCCCCCGGCACCGCGCCAGAGGACTGGCTGCAAGCTGCGGCCACCGCGCTGCGCAAGGCGCAGCGCCACGGCCCCTCGGCGGTCAGGGCCTTCTCCGAGCAGATGCGCCGCGATACGCAAGGCCGGGCGGAACTGCGCGAAGACGTTGCCCGGGCGCTGGAAGCGGGTCAGATTCAACCCTGGTTCCAGCCGCAAATCTCCACCGACACCGGAGAGATCACCGGGTTCGAGGCCCTGGCACGCTGGAACCATCCGTCCCGCGGCATGATCTCGCCGTCCGATTTCCTGCCCGCGATAGAAGAGGCCGGGCTGCTGGAACGGCTGGCCGAGGTAATGATGTATCACAGTTTCGCGGCGCTCAAAGCCTGGGACGGCGCCGATGCGGAAGTGCCGCAGGTCGGTGTCAATTTCGCCGGATCGGAGCTCAACAATCCGCGGCTGCTCGACAAGATCAAATGGGAGCTCGACCGTTTCGATCTCAGTCCTGACCGGCTGGCTGTCGAAGTGCTGGAAACCGTCGTGGCCAGCGCCCCTGACGACATGATCACCCGCAATATCAACGCGCTCGGAGCGCTCGGCTGCCGCATCGATCTCGACGATTTCGGTACCGGCCATGCTTCGATCGCGTCGATCCGCCGCTTCTCGGTCAGCCGTATCAAGATCGACCGTTCCTTCGTCATCAAGGCGGATCGCGATCCCGAGCAGCAGCGGATGATTTCCGCGATCCTGACCATGGCCGAGCGGCTCGATCTCGAGACCCTGGCCGAAGGTGTCGAGAGCGTTGGCGAACATGTGCTGCTTGCCCAGCTCGGCTGCGATCATGTGCAGGGATACGGGATCGCCCGGCCGATGCCCTTCGAACAGACGCTGGACTGGATCGCGCGACACAGGGCGAAACTGCGCGATGTGCCGCGGATCATGGATGGCAAGACCACGTGAGCGTCACGCCCATTTCCGCGCAAAGCCGTGCCGAGAAGTGCTGCCGTCCCGTCCGGCGCGGCAAGTTTACCCGGTTTCCCCTTGACCTTTGCCGCCGCACTCTGTTGAACCCACGCTGATATCAAGAGGCATCAGGTGAACGTCCCCATGGACCAGCAGAACAAGAATCTCATCCTCGCTACGGTTCTCAGCTTTCTGGTGATCCTGGTCTGGTTCGTTGTCTTCCCACCCCCGGAGCCGGAAGCGCCACTGGAAAGCAGCATCGAAAGCAGCGAGAGCGCGCCCTCCGCCGCCACTCCCGTGCCGAGCGCCGCACGCGACGCCGCAGCACCGACCGAGGAGCCTGCCGACAGCAGCGCGCAGGGCGCGGCGCTCGACAACGCCCCGCGGGTGGCAATCGCGACCGAACGGCTCAGCGGCTCGATCTCCCTGCTCGGCGGACGTATCGACGAACTCTATCTCAACGATTACCGTACCTCGCTCGACGAGGACGCGCCGATCGTCGAACTGCTTTCCCCCGCGGGATCGAACGATGCCTATTACGCGATGCACGGCTGGGCGCCCGGCGCCGAGCTCGATGCTGCTTCGGTGCCCGGTCTCGACACGGAATGGGCCCTCGCCGAAGGCGACACGCTTGGCGTCAACAAGCCGATCACCCTAACCTGGGACAATGGTCAGGGGCTGATCTTCACCCGCAGGATCGCCGTTGACGAGGATTTCATGTTCACCGTGAGCCAATCGGTGCGCAACGAAGGCGAGACGCCGGTCAGCCTTGCCCCCTACGGGATGATTGCCCAGCATGGCGAGCCGCAGGACGTGAAGAGCTTCTTCATCCTGCACGAAGGCGCCGTGGCGATGGCCGATGGTGAGCTGAGCGAGATCGACTGGGACAATATCCCCGATGCCGAGGTCGATGCGAAATTGGGCCGCCCGGCCATCGTCACCGATGATGTGCAGGAAGGCTGGATCGGCTTTACCGACCACTACTGGCAGGCAATGCTGATCCCCGGCGCAGGCCAGAGCTTCGATCAGGCGCTGACCTATGATCCGCGCTCGGATATCTACCGCGCCTTCGCGACCATGCCGACGGAGACCGTGGCCCCCGGTGCCAGCACCGAAGTCACCTCGCAATTCTTCGCCGGGGCCAAGGAATGGGAAACGCTGCGCGAATACGAAGCCAAGGGCGTGGCCAAGTTCATCGATTCGATCGACTGGGGCTGGTTCTTCTTCCTCACCAAGCCGATTTTCTGGCTGCTGCATCACCTGAACCAGCTCATCGGCAACATGGGCCTGGCGATCATCGGCCTGACCCTGTTGATCAAGGCGCTGCTGTTCCCGCTGGCCTATAAATCCTACGTCTCGATGGCCAAGATGAAAGAGCTTCAGCCGCAGATGGAGAAGCTCAAGAAGGAAGCGGGCGACGATCGTCAGAAGATGCAGCAGGGCATGATGGAGCTCTACAAGCGCGAGAAGGTAAACCCCGCCGCGGGTTGTCTGCCGATCCTGCTGCAGATCCCGATCTTCTTCTCGCTCTATAAGGTGATTTTCGTCACGATCGAACTGCGCCACGCGCCCTTCTTCGGCCCGTTCCGCGATCTTTCGGCCCCGGATCCGACCTCGCTGTTCAATCTCTACGGGCTGCTGCCCTGGACAGCGCCGGAAACCGGCTCCTTCATGGCGCTGATCTTCATCGGCATCCTGCCGCTGCTCCTGGGTATTTCCATGTGGCTGCAGCAGAAGCTGAACCCGGCGCCCACGGACCCGACCCAGCAGATGATCTTCGCCTGGATGCCTTGGGTGTTCATGTTCATGCTCGGCGGCTTTGCCAGCGGGCTGGTGGTCTACTGGATCGCGAACAACACGATCACCTTCATCCAGCAATACCTGATCATGCGCAGCCAGGGCTACAAACCCGACCTGCTCGGCAACATCAAAGGCGGTTTCACCCGCAAGTCCAAGCCGGATCCGAAAAAGTGATGCAGGTCGCCCAGATTTTCCGCCATCCGCTGAAAGCCCATGGTGAGGAAGAGCTGCGCGACGTGACATTGCACGAAGGGCAGTCGATGCCCTTCGACCGCATCTGGGCCGTCGCGCATGAGGCGGCCAAGGTGAGCCCGGGCGCATGGGCGCCCTGCGCCAATTTCAGCCGCGCCGCCAAGGTGCCAACGCTGATGGCGATCCGCGCCGCGTTCGATCAGGACAGCGACATGCTGACCCTGAGCCATCCGGAACGCCCCGAACTTTGCTTCGATCCGGACAGTGAAGAGGCGCGGTATCTCGAGTGGATCGCGCCTTTGATGCCGTCGGACCGGGCGCAGCCGATGGGTATTGTGCGGCTCGACAAGCGCGGATTCACCGACAGCCCCTATCCTTGCGTGAGCCTGTGCAACAGCGCCTCGCTTCGCGAAGTCGAAGCCCAGCTTGGTCAGCCGCTTGCGCGGGCGCGCTGGCGCAGCAATTTCTGGATCGACGGGCTCGCCCCCTGGCAGGAATTCGACCTTCTCGGACGCGAGATCAGCATCGGCGACACCCTTCTGCGTATCCGCGACAGGATCCGCCGTTGCCTGGCCACCGCGGCCAACCCCGAGACCGGGAAGCGCGATGCCGATACGCTCGGGACCCTCAACTCAACCTGGAATCATCAGGATTTCGGCATCTATGCCGAGGTAATCCGGAGCGGCACTGTCGCCCGGGGCGACAAGATCAAGGTGCATTGACATGAAACTCCCCTTCCCCGTCGCCGAAGAGCCCGATCAATTCACCGCCGAAAAGGGCCGCCTGCTGTTTGCCGGTGAGACCGAATTCGTCAAGGGCGTGGTGGCGATGTCGGGACTGCCAGAGCCCGACCGGCTCGAGGTCTGTTTCGCCGGGCGCTCCAACGTCGGCAAGTCGAGCCTGATCAACGCGCTGACCGGGCGGAAGGGGCTGGCGCGTGCCTCCAACACGCCGGGGCGTACGCAGGAAATCAACTATTTCACCGCCGGTGAGGCGCTCTATCTCGTTGACCTGCCGGGCTATGGCTATGCCAATGCGCCGGTGCCGGTCGTCGAGAAATGGCAGCGACTGCTCAAGCAATTCCTGTCCGGTCGTCAGACGCTGCGCCGCGCCTTTGTGCTGATCGACGCGCGCCATGGCGTCAAGAAGGTGGATGAGGAAATCCTGTCGCTGCTCGACAGCTCGGCGGTGACCTTTCAGGCGGTGCTGACCAAGGCCGACAAGGTCAAGGAGGCGGAACGTCAGAAAGTGCTCGACCAGGTGCGCGAAGCGTTGGCCAGACATCCGGCGGCCTATCCCGAGATCATCGTCACCTCCTCTGAGAAGGGCTGGGGCATCCCGACATTGCGCGCCACCATCGCAACGCTGGAATAGCTGGTCCGCCGCGCTATGCTGCGTTTCCCGAAGGTCAAGAGATGAGAACACAAGACATGAACCGCGACTGGATCGCCACCGCCCGCACCCTGTCACAGGCTCTGCCCTATCTGCAGCGCTATGCCGATGCCACCGTGGTCATCAAGCTTGGCGGTCACGCCATGGGCAGCGATGCCGCGATGGAGGAATTTGCCCGCGACGTGGTGCTGATGCGTCAGGTCGGGGTCAATCCGGTGATCGTCCATGGCGGCGGGCCCATGATCAACGAAATGCTCGACCGGCTGCAGATCAAGTCGGATTTCAGGAACGGCAAGCGGGTCACCGACGAAGCGACCATGGAAGTGGTCGAGATGGTACTGGCCGGGCGGGTCAATGCCAAGATCGTGCAGGCGATCTCGGCGCAGGGCGGGCGCTGTGTCGGCCTGTCGGGCAAGGACAGCGGGTTGATCATCTGCGATCAGGAAGACCCCGACCTCGGTCTTGTCGGCGAACCTTCCGAGGTGAATCCGCGTCTGCTGCGCGACCTCGCGGAGAAGGGTATCATCCCGGTGATCGCACCGCTCGGCATGGGACGCGGTGGCGAGACCTTCAACATCAACGGCGACACGGCCGCCGGGGCCATTGCCGCGGCGCTCAAGGCCGACCGGCTGCTACTGCTCACCGATGTCGCGGGCGTCAAGAATGGCGCGGGCGAGGTCCTGACCGAGCTCACCGCCAGCCAGATTCGCGAGATGGTCGCCGACGGGACCATCGCGGGCGGCATGATCCCCAAGACCGAGACCGCGCTTGCCGCGCTAGAAGGCGGCGTCCGGGCGGCGGTGATCCTCGACGGGCGTGCGCCCAATGCCTGTCTGCTGGAGCTGTTCACCGAACATGGCGCGGGCAGTATCATCCGCAAGGGCTGAGTAGCCATTGCGCCCTGCCCTGATCGGCCTATCCTGCGGGTATGGAACATGAGGCGCTGATCCGGCTGGCCATCTTTCTCGGCCTGTTCGCTATACTGGCGGGGGCCGAAGCATGGATGCCGCGCCGGGACCGACGTCAGCCACAAGCGCGGCGCTGGCTGACAAACTGGAGCATCCTCATCCTCGGCACCCTCGGCCTGCGCCTTTTGGCGCTTTTTCTGCCGTTGCTGGCGGTAGGGGCGGCGCTCGATGCGGCGGCGCAGGGTTGGGGCCTGTTCAACCGGCTCGACTGGCCGATCTGGCTGGAAATCCTGCTGGCGGTGCTGATCTTCGACTTCGCGATCTGGCTGCAACATCTGATCACCCACAAGGTGCCCTTGCTGTGGCGGCTGCACCGGGTGCATCACGCCGATGTCGATATGGATGTGAGCACCGCGATCCGCTTCCATCCGGTCGAGATCGCCTTGTCGATGCTGCTGAAGATAGGGCTGGCCTATCTGCTCGGTCCGGCCGCGCTTGCGGTGATTCTGTTCGAGATCCTGCTCAACGGCACGGCGCTGTTCACCCATGCCAACCTGCGTCTGCCGCTGCCGCTCGATGCGCTGCTGCGCAGGGTGTTCGTGACTCCCGACATGCACCGGGTGCATCATTCGGTGCATCGCGTCGAGCATGACAGCAATTACGGTTTTGCGCTCTCGATCTGGGACCGCCTCTTCGGCACCTACCGCGCCCAGCCGCGCGACGGTCACCAAGGCATGGTCACGGGCCTGAAATGGCAGGACGGCCGCCCGGCGCGGCTGCTCTGGTCGCTGGCCCTGCCGTTCACCCGAAGATGAGCCTCGACGATATCGAGCACGCCGCGGCAGCGCAGGGTCTGATCGTGATGGGCGCGCTGCATCCGCGCCGCCATGTCGGGCTTGCCGAAACCTGCGGAACACTCGTGCTGATCGGCGCCGGGCCGGGCTGCTGGCCAATTTTCACGTCCGCGCCGGAATATTTCGATGGCCGGGCCGACCCGCTCGATCGCTGGTCAAAGCGGGTGTTGGCATCTTTGCTGCCCGGGCTTCGCTATCGCTGTATCTTTCCCTCTGACGGCCCCCCTTATGCACCGTTCATCGCTTGGGCGCTGGCTTCGGGACGGTTCTTTCATAGCCCGACCGGGATGATGGTGCATGAGCGCGCCGGGCTGATGATCTCCCTGCGCGGAGCACTGGCCTTCCAACAGGAACTGCTCCTTCCTGCAGCGACCGCAGAACACCCCTGCGAGCGCTGCGCCAACCGACCCTGTATCAATGCCTGCCCGGTCGATGCCCTGTCGGATCGGCACCTTTACGACGTGCCCCGCTGCAAGGCATTCCTGGCGACAGCGGCGGGGCGATCTTGTATGAGCGAGGGGTGCGAACTACGCCGTGCCTGCCCGATCAGTCAGAATTTCGACCGCAACCCGGCGCAATCGGGCTTTCACATGCGCGCCTTTCTCGGAGAACAAGATGAAACGCCTGATCCTGATGCGTCATGCAAAGTCCGACTGGTCCGGGGGGCCGAACTCGGATCATGAGCGCCCGCTCAACAAGCGCGGGAGACGCAGCTCCGCGGCATTGGGGGACTGGCTGCGCGAACAGGAACTGGAGCCGGATCAGGTGCTCTGCTCCTCCGCCATACGCACCCACGAAACACTGCTCCGGCTGAGCCTGCCCGAAGACCTGCCCGTGACCCTCACCCGTGATCTCTATCTGGCCGAGCCCGAAGAGATGCTCGCGGTGCTGCGCAGCGCCACTGGCGATTGCGTGCTGATGCTGGCGCATAATCCGGGCAGCAGCATCACGGCGCGGCGACTTCTGGCGCAGGTGCCGGAGCATCCGCGTTTCAGCGCCTACCCGACCGGCGCGACGCTAGTGGCGGATTTCGATATCGATAAATGGCAGGATCTGCGCTGGGGAAGTGGCGTCTGCTGCGACTTCGTGGTGCCGCGCGACCTTCCCGCAGCGGACAGCTAGGGCGGGGTTGCCCCCGCCCTACCGGTGTCAATGGCCGAGGATCTGGCTAAGGAACAGCTTGGTGCGCGGCGATTGGGGATTGTTAAAGAACTCCTCTGGCTCGTTCTGCTCGACGATCTGGCCCTCATCCATGAAGATCACCCGGTTCGCCACCTGACGGGCAAAGCCCATCTCGTGGGTGACGCAAAGCATGGTCATCCCCTCGTGGGCGAGCTCGATCATCGTGTCGAGCACTTCCTTGATCATCTCCGGGTCAAGCGCCGAGGTCGGCTCGTCAAACAGCATGATGCGCGGACGCATGCACAGCGACCGGGCGATCGCCACGCGCTGCTGCTGACCGCCCGAAAGCTGACCGGGATATTTATGCGCCTGCTCGGGGATCTTCACCTTTTCGAGGAAATGCATCGCGGTTTCCTCGGCCTCTTTCTTGGGCGTCTTGCGCACCCAGATCGGCGCGAGCGTGCAGTTCTCAAGGATCGTCAGATGCGGAAACAGGTTGAAGTGCTGAAAGCACATGCCGACCTCGGAGCGGATCTTGTCGATGTTCTTCAGATCCGACGTCAGTTCGGTCCCGTCGACGATAATTTGCCCCTGCTGGTGCTCTTCCAGCCGGTTGATACAGCGGATCAGCGTCGATTTGCCCGAGCCCGAAGGCCCGGCAATGACGATGCGCTCCCCGCGATGCACCGTCAGGTCGATGTCGCGCAGGACGTGAAAGCTGCCGTACCATTTGTTCATGTTGGTGATCTGGATGGCGATCTCGTCGGAGACTTCCAGCTTGGTCGGGTCGATCACGTTGCTTGTTGCCGGCTCAGCCATGGCTCAGCTCCTTTAGTGAGATGTCTTGAGCTTGCGCTCAAGGTACATGGAATAACGGGACATCGAGAAACAGAAGACGAAGAACACCGCTCCGATGAAGATGAAAAGCTCCCAGTAGATACCGTTCCAGGCGGTATCGGCGCGGATCGCCGAGGCCAGTCCGACTGGGTCGAACATCGAGATGATCGAGACCAGGGTGGTATCCTTGAAGAGCCCGATGAAGGTCGAGACGATGCCCGGAATCGAGATCTTCAGCGCCTGCGGCATGATCACCAGCCGCTGCGCCTGCCAATAATCGAGCCCGAGCGAATCGGCGCCTTCGTACTGACCCTTCGGCAGCGCCGCGAGCCCGCCGCGGATCACCTCGGCCAGGTAGGCGGCCGAGAACAGGGTCACCATGATCATCACCCGCAGGATGATGTCGAAATTGGTGCCCGGCGGCAGGAAGATGTTGAGAAGCACCGAGGCCACGAAGAGCAGCGTGATCAGCGGCACGCCGCGAATGAACTCGATGAACCCCACGCAGAGCGATTTCACGATGAACAGGTCCGACCGCCGTCCCAAGGCCAGGATGATGCCGAGCGGAAAGGCCGCGAGGATCGCCGTGACGCCGATGGTGATCGACAGCATGAAGCCGCCGAACTCGCGGGATTGCACCGACTCGATGCGCATTGGCACGATCCTTGCCAGATCGGTGGCGATTGCCGGGCCGAGGTAGAGCCACCAGATCACCGGCACGATCACCGCCGCAATCACCCCGATCAGGCTGCTGGTCCAGCGCGAGACGAGGATGAAGACGCCATAGCCGATCACGAAGCCCATCAGCGCGGAGACCGGATGCCAGATCGACCCGCCCCAGAGCAGCCAGACATCGATGAACGGAAACACCGGCAGCAGATAGAGCAGCGCCCGCGGGGCGCGGTGAAAGAGCACCGGTGTGATTGCCAGCAGGAAGATCGCGAAGGCCAGCACCGGACGCCAGTAGAGATCCGAGGGATAGAAACCGAACATCAGCTGCTGCCAACGGTCGCGGATCACGCCCCAGCAGGCGCCGCCGCCATGTTCGCCGCCCCGGCCGAGCGCGGCGAGGATCTCGCGGCATTCGGTAAGCGAGGCGGCCTCCCAGGTGGGCGAGATGAACCACGGCACCAACTTGTAAAGCGCCAGGAGGATTACCGCGCTCGATACGATGGTCATCAGCGTGTTGACCCAGCCGGAGAACAGGTTTTCCCGTCCCCAGCCGATCAGGCCGACAGTCGAGGGGGGCGGTGCCTTCTGCGGCACCATCGTGTCGCGGACATAGGCGACCGTTTCTGCATGTGTGTCGCTCATGTTACCGCTCCACCAGTTGCATGCGATTATTGTACCAATTCATGAAGCTCGATACGATGAGCGAGATAACCAGATAGATCAGCATCCCCAGCATCACCGATTCAAGTTCGCGTCCGGTCTGGTTGAGGGTGATCCCCATCAGCGTCCCGGTGATGTCCATGTAGCCGACAGCAATGGCCAGCGAGGAATTCTTGGTAAGGTTGAGATATTGCGAGATCAGCGGCGGGATGATCACCCGCAGCGCCTGTGGCAGGATCACCAGGTTCATCACGCGCTTGGGGCGCAGTCCCAGCGCCGCGGCGGCTTCGGACTGGCCCTTGTTGATGGCCATGATACCGGCGCGCACGATTTCGGCGATGAAGGCAGCTGTATAGAGCGACAGGGCCAGCCACAGCGCAATCAGCGAATTGCGCATGTAGGTACCGCCCCGGAAGTTGAAGCCCTTGAGTTCGGGATAGCCGAGGTGAAACCCGAGCGCGATCAGCAGCGCCAGGATCGGCAGCACCACGACGCCGAGCCGCAGATACCAGGTGGTCGGGCGCCGCCCGGTCTTTTCCTGAAGGCGTTCGGCGCGATGCTTGATCTGCGCGGAGGCCCAGAAGCTGGCGACCAATACGATCACGATGGCGATCAGATCGAGGCTGACATCAAAGCGCAGCGGCGAATTGCCCAACAGATGCACATCCCCGAGGCTGCGCGAAAACAGCGGTTCGGGCGCATAGACACCGCGATTGGTGATCGCGACGGAATCAAACAGCACCATCGAAGCGGCCGGATCCTCGCCGCGGAAGGCATTGGGCGCAGGCGGGATCTCGATCATGATCGCCATCGCGAGAATGATCCAGAGCAGCACCGGAATGTTGCGGAAGAATTCGACGTAGAAGGTCATCAGCCGACCAACCAGCCAATTCTTCGACAGACGCGCGACCCCGATCAGAACGCCTAGTATGGTCGCCAGCACACAGCCCATCACGGCGACCAGCAGCGTGTTCAGAACCCCCAGGAAGGCGGCGCGCAAGTGGCTGTCCTGCGAATTGTAATCGAGCAGCCGCTGGTTGATGTCATAGCCGGCCGTCTCTGTCAGGAAGCCGAAATCGATCTCCTTGCCGAGCGCGTCGAGATTGGTCAATGCGTTGTTGATCAAAAAGCCGACCAGCGTCAGCACCCCGATCAGCGCCACTACCTGGATCGTGATCGACCGATACCGGGTGTCGTAGAGCAGCATAGAGAGACGGAACGACTCCCTGGGGGGATCGGTGAGAGTTGTCATCTGTATTTTCCCTGTAACCCGGCCTTGTTTTCTTGCGTGCCTTTGCTGGCACGGTCGGTCCGGTGTTTATTGTCGTGTCGTCCAGGTGCTGAAGGGCGCAACTGGTGCGCCCTTCAGCTCAGGATTTAGCGGAACGGCGGCGAGTACAGCAGGCCGCCATCGGTCCATTGTGCGTTCAGCCCGCGTGCAAGGCCGATCGGAGTCTCTTCACCGATGTTCTTGGCGAAGATCTCACCATAGTTGCCCTCAGCCAGGATCGCGTCCTTGGCCCAACCGGCTTCGAGGCCCAGCATCTCGCCGAGGTTGCCTTCGGTGCCGAGCAGACGCGCCACTTCGGGGTTGTTGGTGTTGCCGGCCATCTCTTCGGCATTGGCCGAGGTCACGCCCAGCTCTTCGGCGGCGATCAGCGCGTTCAGGGTCCAGCGCACCACGTCGCCCCATTCGTTGTCGCCATGGCGCACGAGCGGGCCGAGCGGCTCCTTGGAGATGATCTCCGGCAAGAGCACATGGTCGCCCGGGGTTTCGAAAGTCGCGCGGGTCGAGGCCAGACCGGATGCGTCGGTGGTATAGGTGTCACAGGCACCCGCCAGATATTGCTGCTGGCCCTCGGCATTGGTCTCGATCGGCACCGGCTCATAGCTGATGTTGTTGGCACGGAAGAAATCCGCGAGGTTCAGCTCGGTGGTGGTGCCGGTCTGGATGCACACGGTGGCCCCGTCGAGATCCTTGGCCGAGGAAACGCCCAGCTCCTTGGGCACCATGAAGCCCTGCCCGTCATAATAGTTCACACCGACGAAATCGAACTTCAGGTCGACGTCACGGCTGAAGGTCCAGGTGGTGTTGCGTGCCAGCAGGTCGATCTCGCCGGAGGCAAGCGCGGTGAAGCGGGTCTTGCCGGTGGTCGGAATGAACTCGACGGCCTGCGGATCGCCCAGCACGGCGGCGGCGACGGCGCGGCAGACGGCGACGTCAAAACCGTTCCATTCGCCATTCGCGTCCGGTGCCGCGAAACCGACGAGCCCGGTGGTTACGCCGCAGTTCAGCTTGCCACGTGCCTGGACATCTTCCAAGGTTCCGGCCGCCGCAGCGCCGGCCACGAGGCCCGCGACAGTCAACGTGCCAAAAATTACGGTTTTTTTCATTTTTACCTCTTCCTGATATTTCCGCCACGTAGTCGGGCGGTTAAACCGGTTCATTCGCAAACCGGATGCGATACTGGCAGAAAATCGCCTGCTCAGTCGCGTCAGTGTGGGCGGAATTCCGACAGGTCGTCAAGGGCGCGATGGCCGAGTTACCTTGCGTCTGAGCACATCACCCTAGGTAAACTCGCCCTTATTGTGCGCTGGCGAGGGAGAACATGCGCTTTGCGTGCAGGAAACTTTGTTTCTTGAGGGCCGCGACCGCTTCCGCGTCATCATCCTGCCCCCATTGTTCGGCCTGCCAGGCCTCATCGAGCCGCGAGATATCCCAGAGATCCTCCGCTTCCCGCGCGCCCTCGGCGGCCGCAAATCCAATGATCAGCGAGCCCGAAAGGCTCACCAGATCGTAAAAGGCGGCGAGTTCGAAATCGCTCATCTGCCGGACTTTCTGTTGCAACCGCGCGAGCGTCGCGGCGTCCTGTGGCGCGTGGATGACGCCGGTGCGAATCGCCAACTCGGCGCCAAGCGCATCGCGCGCCCAGTCGAGCAGCGGATCCCAAAGCTCTGCCTGCCGCGCCACCAGCTCTGCGGGGGCTTCGGCCCGGTAGCAGAGCAGGTCGGCATCGCCATAGGCGGCAAGCATGTCGGCCACCTCGTCATGCTGCACGGCAACCTTGTCGATCGCCGCATTGGCGGTCCGGGTCACCGGCATCGTCGTCGGGTCGATCGCCTTCTCCTGCGCCTGCCATTCCGCCGCGACAGCCGCCGCCATTGCCTGCGTCGGAAGGGTCAGCGGCCGTTTGCCCGGTGTCCTGACCGTACGACCGTCAAGTTCGACGCCAAAGCCGCCCTCCCGCGCCACGATACTAGCATTTGTCCAGAATCGCTTGGCTTTCCATTCACTCATGCCCCAAGGCTCCACATTTCTTCGATGAGACCGGACAGCGAAGCGAAATCATCGATCAGGTGATCGGCGCGGCAAAGCTGCTCCTTCGGATGATAGCCCCAGCTCACCCCGACGCCCCGCACTCCGGCGGCAGCGGCCATCTCCATGTCATAGCTGGTATCGCCCAGCATCAGCGTATGTTCGGGCGCGACGCCGGTCTCGCGCATCGCCTCCAATATCATCGAGGGATGCGGTTTGGACGGGTGAAAATCGGCGACTTGCCGGGTTATGAAGAAATGCTCGAGCCCGTGCCCTTCGATCAGCTTGTCGAGCCCGCGTTTGGACTTGCCGGTGGCGATTCCAAGCAGGACATCCGGCATCGCATGCAGACGTTCCAGGCAGTCAAGCGCGCCGGGATAGAGTGGCGAGGAAGCCGCCACGCCACTCTGCGCGCGCAGGCCCATATAGGCATCCTTGTAGCCCTGCACCATCAGCGCATGGTCCGCCGCCGATCCCCCTGCCGCCAGCCGCGGCACCGCAACGTCAAGCGACAGGCCGACGATGGACAGCACCGCCTCGCGTTTCGGTGCGGGCAAACCGACTGCCGCAAAGGCCGCACCCATCGCCGCCACGATGTCACCCTGGCTATCCACCAGCGTCCCGTCGACATCGAAGATCACCAGCCGCAGCGGGGCGCTCACGCCCAATCCTCCTCGAACGGGTCGGCAGGCACGTCCGAAGGCGACCATTGGAACGTGTCCCAAGTGCGCTGCATATGTTCGGGCATCGGCGCAATCAGGTTGAGCCGCGCCTTGGTCACCGGGTGTTCCAGCGTCAGCGAACGTGCGTGCAGATGCAGCTTCTTTGAAATGTCACCGCCGAGCTGCGCGCCCCAGCCATCGCCCAGGTTGTCCTGCCCGGAACCGCCATATTTACCGTCCCCGACAATCGGATGACCGATTTCCGCCATATGGGCACGCAGCTGATGGGTCCGCCCGGTCACCGGGATCAGCGCCGCCCAGCAGGTCCGCGTCCCGGCCTGCGCGAGCACGGCGTAATCGGTCGTGGCGCGCTTGGCGCCCTCGGTCGCGTCGATGTCACGCGGATGCACACAATGCATCTTCTCGCCCTCACCGCGCGCACCATGGCCGCCCGCCTTGACCAGACCGAACTTGATCTGCCCGTTCTTTGGATGCGGCACACCGGCCACGGCGGCCCAGTAGATCTTGCGGGTCTCGCGGTGCCGGAAACTCGCGGTCAGCGCGGCGGCGATACTGCGGGTGCGCGCCATGATCAACACGCCCGACGTGTCCTTGTCGAGCCGATGCACCAGCCGCGGTTTTTCGTCGAGTTCGAACATCAGCGCCTCGGCCAGCGCATCGACATGCCGATCCGACTGACCCGAGCCACCCTGCACCGGCAGTCCCGGCGGCTTGTTGAGCGCGATCACGTAATCGTCCCGATAGATCACGCAGGAACGGATGAACTTGGCATCCGCATCCGTCACCCGCGTGCGTTTCGGCGGCGGCGGCGCATCACTGTCGGGTAATGGCGGGATCCGCACCTGCTGGCCGACCTCAAGCCGGGTCGAGGCCTTGACCCGCCCGCCGTCAACACGGATGTCGCCCTTTCGGCACATTTTCTCGACCAGCCCCTGCGAGATCTGCGGAAACTGCCGCTTGAACCAGCGATCGAGCCGCTGCTCGCCATCGCCCTCCTCGACGCTGCGTATCTGGACCCTGCTCATAGAAATATCCCTCTCGCCAGCCACAGGCCAATGAACAGCCCCGCCACCGACAATACCACGGACAGCGCCACGTAAAGCCCTGCCGAGGCGAATTGCCCGCGTTCGATCAATGTTACCGTCTCCAGCGAAAATGCCGAGAACGTGGTGAATCCACCCAGCAGCCCGGTCATCACGAAGGGACCGAGCGGCGCAAGCCCGCGCTGTGCCGTTACAATGACAAAGACCCCCATCAGCAACGACCCCAGAATGTTGACACTCAGGATCGCCAGCGGAAACTCCCCCGGCCCGGTCAGCCGCAGCATTGCCACGCTGCAAAGATAGCGCAGCGAGGCGCCAATCGCGCCGCCGAGCGCAACGAGTGTGAGGGTCGAAATCATCCGCGGTCTGTCTCGCCTATCCGCGGCAATGTCAAGTTTGCCTGGTTCTTACGTCTGGTCGTCGCGCTTCAGCCGCAGCTTGCTGAAATAATCCAGCCGCTTTTTCAACTCACGCTCGAACCCGCGTTCGACCGGCGCATAGAGCACCGGGCGTTTCATCGTCTCGGGGAAATAATTCTGCCCCGAAAACCCGTCCTCGGCATCATGATCATAGGCATAGCCCGCCCCGAAGCCCTGTTCCTTCATCATCTTGGTCGGCGCGTTGAGGATATGCCGCGGCGGCGGTTCCGAACCGGTCTGTTTCGCCGCCTTGCGCGCGCCCTTGTAGGCGACGTATCCGGCGTTGGATTTCGGTGCTAGCGCCAGATAGGTCACCGCCTGGGCCAGCGCCAGCTCGCCCTCAGGGCTGCCCAGCCGCTCGAACGTTTCCCAGCTCTGCAGGCAGATCGCCTGCGCCTGCGGATCAGCGAGGCCGATATCCTCCACCGCCATGCGGGTGATGCGCCGCGCCAGGTAACGCGGGTCCTCGCCCCCCTCCAGCATCCGCGCAAACCAGTAGAGCGCCGCATCCGGATCCGAACCGCGCACCGATTTGTGCAGTGCCGAGATCAGGTTGTAATGCGCATCACCGCCCTTGTCATATTGCGCCGCGCGGCGCATCAGCCGCTGCCCCAGCGCGGTCTTGCCGAGCTTGCCCTCGACCTTCCAGGCCGCGACCTGCTCGATCAGGTTGAGCAGTGCCCGGCCATCGCCATCGGCCATCTCCAGCAGCGCCTCGCGCGCCTCGCCATCCAGCGGCAATGCGCGGTCCAGCTCGCCCTCGGCCCGTTGCGCCAGCCGCTCCAGATCGGAGAGCGGTAGCCGCTCCAGCACCAGCACCTGTGCGCGGCTCAGCACGGCGGCGTTGAGCTCGAAACTGGGGTTCTCGGTCGTCGCCCCGACGAGCAGGATCGTGCCATCCTCCATATGCGGCAGGAAACCGTCCTGCTGGGCCTTGTTGAACCGGTGGATCTCGTCGACGAACAGCAAGGTGCCCTGCCCGTTCTGGCGCCGGATCTTCGCCGCGTCGAAAACCTTGCGCAGCTCCGGAACGCCGGAGAAAATCGCCGAGATCTGCACGAAATGCAGATCGGTCTCGTCCGCCAGCAGCCGCGCGATCGTGGTCTTGCCGACCCCGGGCGGCCCCCAGAATATCAGCGATGACAGCGCACCGGATGCCAGCATCACCGTCAACGGCGCCTCGGGACCAAGCACCTTCTCCTGGCCTATCACCTCCGCCAGCGCCTTGGGCCGCAGCCGGTCCGCCAGCGGACGATGCCTGCTCTCGCGCGCCTCTGCGCCATTGTCGAAGAGATCCGCCATGGCCTAACTCCGGAACCGGAGGGCCAGACGCTGCGCGCCCCGCTGGACCATTATCTCGATCCGCCCCGCGCGCCGGTCAAGCGCCGCCAGCGCCTGTTTCGGCTCGGCCATCGTCGCGCCATTGATCGCAAGGATGACATCGCCCTGCTGCAACCCGATCCGCGGTCCGTAGCGTCCGGCATCGAGCACCGCGATCCCCTCCGCCTCGAGCGGCAGGTTAAGCTCGGAAATCACCGCCGGATTGATCCGCGACAGGGTCAGCCCGGGCAGCAGACTGTGCGCGCCCAGCGTCAGCGCATCGCGCGCAGGGTTCTCCGGCGCCGCCATGAGCAGCACCTCGATCTCGCCGGACACGCCGTCGCGCAGCCGGGTGATCCGCGCGCGCCCGCCCAACCCGATCACGCTCATCCGGTAGATCATCTCGGCCGGGCTGTGCACCTCCTGCCCGTCCACCGCGAGTATCACGTCGCCGACCGCCAGTCCGGCATCGCTGAACGGGCTAACAGGATGCAGCCCCGAAACGATGATCCCGCCGGGCCGGTCGAGGCCCAGCGGCGCCGCCATATCCGCATCCACCGACTGACCGCTGAGCCCCGCCCAGGGCCGCGCGAAACGCGTCTCCCCCTGCCGCGCCTGCGCGACGAAGGCGGCGACCAGATTGGCGGGAATTGCGAAACCGATGCCGTTGGAGCCGCCCGACCGGGTCAGGATCGACGTATTGATGCCGATCAGATTGCCCGCCATGTCGATCAGCGCGCCACCGGAATTGCCGGGATTGATCGGCGCGTCGGTCTGGATGAAATAGCCCTGCCCGCCGCCGTTCGGCCCGCCCGAGCGCGCCAGACCCGAAACGATACCGCTGCTCACCGTCTGCCCCACCCCGAAGGGATTGCCGATCGCCAGCGCCAGCTCCCCTACCTCGACGGCGTCGGAATCGCGCAGCGCAAGGAAGCTGAGATCCGCCGCCCCCTCGAGCTTCAGAATCGCCAGATCGCTGTCGGCATCGCTGAGCAGCACCCGGGCGGAAAACTCGCGCCGGTCCGAAAGGACGACCCGAATATCCGTGGCCATGCCGACCACATGGTAATTCGACACCACGATCCCGTCGGGCGACAGGATCACCCCCGAGCCCAGCGAATTCTGCACCCGGGGCCGCCCGGCGTCGGGACTGCGGAAGAAATGCTCGAAGAACGGATCCATCTGCAATGGCGTGCGGCGGCTCTGCACGATGCTGCGGGCATAGATATTGACCACCGCGGGGCGCGCCTGCTTGACCAGCGGCACGAAGCTCAGCTGCATCTGCGCGGCGGAATGCGGCACCTGCTGCGCCGCCAGGGGGGCGGCAAGCATCGCCAGGACAAGCAATAGCATTCTCATGGCCCAGATATGCGCAGGCCCGCCAAGAAGCGCAATCCTTCCGGCTTCTTCTGACTGAAAATACCTCTGCGCGCCCCCAAACAGCAAAAAGCCCCGCCAGAGGCAGGGCTTTCATAGGCAAACTTGCGCGTGTCTTATTCGGCGTCGGCTTCAGCGGCGACGCGGGCCTTGTCGGCGGCACCCTTGGCGTCACGGTCGCGATCGACGAATTCGATGATCGCCATCGGCGCCATGTCGCCATAGCGGAAACCGGCCTTCAGGATACGCACATAGCCACCCTGACGTTCCTTGTAGCGCGGTCCGAGGATGTCGAAGAGCTTGGCGACATACTGGTCTTCCTTGAGCTGCGCGGCCGCCTGGCGGCGGGCATGCAGGTCGCCACGCTTGCCGAGGGTGATCAGCTTCTCGATGATCGGGCGCAGTTCCTTTGCCTTGGGCAGGGTGGTCTTGATCTGCTCATGCTCGATCAGCGAGCCGGCCATGTTGGCCCAGAGCGCCTTGCGGTGCTCATGTGTGCGGTTGAGGCGGCGGTATCCACGTGCGTGACGCATGTCTTGTCTCCAATAGTGTGGCCCTCTACGGGCTGTTTTGCTTTGTCCGGTCGGTGATGCGTGTCACCGGCTCTCCTTGGGGCGCGGGGCCCGGTCTTCCGACCTCTGTTCGACGTCGGTATTGCATCGGTCGTTTGGGCCGATGCGGGGTGATGGGTGCTCGCACCCACCGATTTTAAAACGAATCCTCGAACTTTTTGGCGAGGTCCTCGATGTTGTCTGGCGGCCAATCCTCGACGTCCATCCCGAGATGCAGACCCATGCCCGAAAGCACTTCCTTGATCTCGTTGAGCGACTTGCGGCCGAAGTTCGGGGTGCGCAGCATCTCGGCTTCGGTCTTCTGGATCAGATCGCCAATGTAGACGATGTTGTCGTTCTTCAGGCAGTTTGCCGAGCGCACCGAAAGCTCGAGCTCGTCGACCTTCTTGAGCAGCAGCGGGTTGAACTCCAGACCGTCGTCGTCGTCCTGACGCGAGGCCGATTCCGGCTCGTCGAAGTTCACGAAGATGCCGAGCTGGTCCTGCAGGATCCGTGCGGCGAAGGCCACGGCGTCATCCGGGGTGATGGAGCCGTCGGTCTCGACCTTCATGGTCAGCTTGTCATAATCGAGCACCTGGCCCTCGCGAGTCGGCTGCACGTCATAGGAGACCCGCTTGACCGGCGAATAGATCGCATCAATCGGAATGAGGCCGATCGGCGCGTCCTCGGGCTTGTTCTTGTCCGCGGAGACATAACCCTTGCCGGTATTGACGGTCAGCTCCATATAGACATCGGCGCCGTCGTCGAGATGGCAGATGACATGATCGCGGTTCAGGATCTCGATCCCGGCGCTTTCGGAAATGTCACCGGCGGTGACGACGCCCGGACCCTTGGCGGAGATCGACAGGCGCTTGGGCCCTTCGACTTCCATGCGCAGGCTGACGCCCTTGAGGTTCAGGATGATGTCGGTCACGTCCTCGCGCACACCGGCGACGGAGGAAAACTCATGCAATACGTTGTCGATCTGCACGGAGGTGATGGCGCCGCCCTGCAGCGAGCTCATCAGCACGCGGCGCAGCGCATTGCCCATGGTCAGACCGAAGCCGCGCTCCAGCGGTTCAGCAATCACGGTGGCCTGGCGTGCGGGATCATTCCCCGGCTTCACGTCAAGCTGTGTCGGCTTGATCAATTCAGCCCAATTCTTGTGGATCATGCGTCCCTCCATCCTTGTTCATGCCTCATGTCCAAAAGCACAAACGCTCGAGGTTTAAAAAAAGCGGATGGGAGCCGCGCCAGACACGCGGCTCCCGATACATTTGTCGCTTAGACGCGGCGGCGCTTCGGCGGGCGGCAGCCGTTGTGGGCCATCGGGGTGACATCACGGATCGAGGTGATGTTGAAACCGGCGGCAGCCAGGGCGCGCAGGGCGCTCTCGCGGCCCGAACCGGGGCCCTGCACTTCGACTTCCAGCGTCTTGACGCCGTGATCCTGGGCCTTGCGGCCCGCATCCTCCGCGGCCATCTGGGCGGCATAGGGAGTCGATTTGCGCGACCCCTTGAAACCCATCGTGCCGGCCGAGGACCAGGAGATCGCGTTGCCCTGAACGTCGGAGATCAGGATCTTGGTGTTGTTGAAGGAGCTGTTCACATGCGCCACACCCGCGGCGATGTTCTTGCTGACCTTGCGCTTCGTCTTCGTCTTATCGCGTGCCATTGATCAGACCCCCCTTATTTCTTCTTGCCGGCAATGGCCTTTGCGGGGCCTTTGCGGGTGCGAGCATTGGTGTGGGTCCGCTGACCGCGCACCGGCAGGTTGCGGCGGTGACGCAGGCCACGGTAGCAGCCGAGGTCCATCAGACGCTTGATGTTCATCTGCGTGTCGCGGCGCAGGTCGCCTTCGACGGTGAAGTTCTCGTCGATATGCTCGCGGATCTTCAGGATTTCGGCGTCGCTGAGCTCGTTGACGCGGCGCGTCAGGTCGATGCCCACGGCTTCGCAGATCGATTGAGCGGAGGAATTACCGATTCCGGTGATATAGGTGAGGGCGATGGGAACCCGCTTTGCAGTCGGGATGTTTACGCCGGCAATACGTGCCACGTGTCATGTTCCTTTTCGTTGCGGATCCGTGATACCAGACCCTTTTTTCACAACGTGAAGCCCGAGGCGCTCTGCCGTCGGGCTACAGCTGATCAGGTAATACTGCACCGGGCCTGATCGGGACCCTGGCAGTTTGATTCTCTCGCGAGATAGGGCTGGTTAGGGGCTTTTCGGGGGGAGGTCAACCCGCAGCTTCGGCGGGGATGGCGCCCCCGGGGGCCAGCCCCCGGACCCCCGAGGTATTTCCGGCCCGGAGAAGCGCAGGGGCGAAGCGGTCGGCCGCATCGCCCCGACAACTTCAGCATCCTGAAGTCGCGGATTCGGCGTTGTTCAGGCGTCGAGAATGGCGGCGATGGCGGCCTGGACCACCGCGATCTCGGCCAGCCCGTCGACCCGGCGCAGCAGGTCATGGGCATAGTAATAGCCGAGCAGCGGCGAGGTCTTCTTGTAATACTCCATCAGCCGGTTGCGCAGGGCTTCCTCGTTGTCATCAGCGCGGCGACGGAAATCGGAGGCCCCGCAGGTGATGCATTTGCCATCCGCGGGCTGCGGCTTGGTCACGTCGTGATAGACTTCCCCGCATTGGCCGCAGGTCGAGCGCCCGGCAATCCGGGTGACCAGCGCCTCGTCGCGGACCCGCAATTCGATCACCGCGTCGAGCTTCTGGCCGGTTTCCTCGAGCAATTCGCCGAGCGCCGTGGCCTGGGCCAGGGTGCGCGGGAACCCGTCGAAGATATAGCCGCCATGCTCACCCGCGGTTTCGAGCTTCTCGCGGATCAGGCCGATCACGATCTCGTCGGTGACCAAATCGCCGCGCGCCATGACCTCGGCGACCATGTTGCCCATCTCGGTACCGCTGTCCTTGGCGTCGCGCAGCATGTCGCCGGTCGAGAGCTGGACCATGTTGCGGGTTTCGACCAGGTGGCGTGCCTGCGTTCCCTTACCGGCCCCCGGAGGCCCAAGCAGAATAATATTCATCGACGTATCGGGCTCCGTTTCTTGCGTGTAGCTTTGCCTTTGCCGGCGCCTTTGCCGCGCAGCTGCGAGCGTTCGAGCAAACCTTCGTACTGATGCGCCAGCAAATGGCTCTGTACCTGCTGTATCGTATCCATTGTCACGGAGACCACAATGAGAACCGAGGTGCCGCCGAAATAGAACGGGATCGCGAACTGGCCGCGCAGGATCTCGGGCATGACGCAGACCGCCGCGAGATAGGCCGAGCCGAGCACCAGCACGCGGTTGACGACATATTCCAGGTATTCCGAGGTCTTCTTGCCCGGGCGGATCCCGGGGACGAAGCCATTCTGGTTCTTCAGGTTGTCGGCCACGTCATCGGGTTTGAAGCTGACGTTGAACGTGTAGAAATAGGCGAAGAACACGATCATCGCGACGAAGAACAGCAGGTAGAGCGGTTGCCCGGGACCGAAATTGGCGAGCAGCAGCGACATGACCGGGCCGGTGGAATTGCCCGAGAAGGTGCTGATCGTCACCGGCAGCAGCAGCAGCGAGGAGGCGAAGATCGCCGGGATCACGCCCGCCGGGTTGACCTTGACCGGCAGATGCGATGAGCCGCCGTCGTACATCTTCATGCCGACCTGGCGGCGGGGGTACTGGATGTGGATCTTGCGCAGGGCGCGCTCCATGAAGACCACGAACATGATGGTGGCAATCACCATCACCAGCACGCCGACGATCACCGCCGGGGAGATCGCGCCGGAACGGCCGGAGGCGAAGAATTGCGCGATGGCTGCGGGGACCTCGGCAATGATGCCCACGAAGATGATCAGCGAGATGCCGTTGCCGATGCCACGGGCGGTGATCTGTTCGCCGAGCCACATCAGGAACATGGTGCCGCCCACGAGGGTAATCATGCAGGCGATGCGGAAATACATGCCGGGGTCCGCGGCGATGTCGCCCGCTTCGAGTGAAACGGCGAGACCATAGGCCTGCAGCGTCGCGAGGGCGACGGTGCCGTAGCGGGTATATTGGTTGATCTTCTTGCGGCCCTGCTCGCCCTCTTTCTTGAGCTGTTCCAGCGAGGGCACCATCGAGGTCAGCAGCTGCACGATGATCGAGGCCGAAATATAGGGCATGATGCCCAGAGCAAAGATTCCCATCCGCCCCAGCGCGCCGCCGGTGAACATCGACACCATGCCGCCGATCCCCTGCCCGGCGCTCTCCATGAACTCGCGCAGCGCACCGCCGTCAATGCCCGGCACCGGGATGAAGGTGCCAAGGCGGTAGACGATCAGCAGGCCGAGCGTGAACAGGATGCGGTTGCGAAGGTCGGTCGCCTTACCCAGCGCGGACCAGCTGGTGTTGGCGGCCATGTTTTCGACGGCAGATACCATGAATGGGGCTCTTTTCTGTTGCGAAAACGCCGCCCAGACCGTTTTCCGGCGGGCGGCGTTCGGGAAAACTCGGGTTTATGTAAGCGGGACGCGTCCCGCTCACAAGCCTTGAGGCCGATTACTCTGCCGCTTCAGCCGCTTTCGGGGCGGTGACGGTGAGCGTGCCGCCGGCCTTTTCGACGGCTTCGATGGCGGATTTGGAAGCGCCGGCCACGGTCAGTTCGACCTTGGAGGTGAATTCACCCTTGGCCAGAACCCGGATACCGTCGAGCTCGCGACGCACCAGACCGGAGGCGACCAGCGCCTTTCCGTCGATGGCGTTCTTGACGTCGAGCTTGCCCGCGTCGATGAACTTCTGGATCAGGCCCAGGTTGACGACAGCGTAGGACTTGCGATTCGGCTTGGTGAAGCCGCGCTTGGGCAGGCGCTGGTAGATCGGCATCTGGCCGCCTTCAAAGCCCTTGATCGCCACGCCGGAGCGGGACTTCTGACCCTTGATACCACGGCCGCCCATCTTGCCCTTGCCGGAGCCGGGGCCGCGACCGACGCGCATGCGTTTCTTGGCGGCGCCTTCGTTGTCGGAAAGTTCGTGCAGTTTCATGTCGCTTCTCCTCTTTGCCGGATGTGACCCCCAGCGACGGGAGCGGCCAAACGCGGCGTTTACGATTCTGGTGGCCAGAACGGAGGCCACCGGGGGCGTATAGGCGAAGGCCGCGGGAGGATCAAGGGGTCGGCGGCGGGACAGGAGGCGCGGGGGTTGGGGCGCCGGTGGCGCGGCTGACCGAGTGGCGGGGTTGGCTGTCGGGTGATCGTGGTGGTGTGAACGGAAAACACCCCGCAGTTTCCTGCGGGGTGTTCGATCGATTTGGGAGAGTAATGGGTGGGAACCACCCATCCTACGGTATGCTAAGTAGGATGGGTGATTTCACCCATCAAAGTAGGCGGTCTCGGCCGAGGGGTGGAAAACCACCCATCCCAAGCCTCAGCCCTTTTCTTCGACGATCTGCACCATGTGCGGGATCGCGTTGATCATGCCGCGCACGGAAGGTGTGTCTTCCAGTTCGCGGGTTTTGTTCATCTTGTTCAGGCCCAGGCCGATCAGCGTCGCGCGCTGCTTGGCGGGGCGGCGGATCGGCGAGCCGATCTGCTTGATGACGATGGTTTTGGCCATGTTTATGCCTCCTCAACCACTGGGGCTTGTTCGCCGCTGATTTTCGGGCCGTCCTGGCTGCGCAGGATGTCAGCGACCTTCTTGCCGCGACGCTGGGCAACCGCGCGGGGCGATTGTTCCTTCATGAGACCGTCCATGGTGGCGCGGATCATGTTGTAGGGGTTCTGCGAACCGACCGACTTGGACACGACGTCCTTGACGCCGAGCATTTCGAAGACGGCACGCATCGGACCACCGGCGATGATTCCGGTACCTTCCGGTGCGGAGCGCATGATCACCTTGCCGGCGCCGTGGCGGCCGGACATGTCGTGATGCAGGGTGCGACCTTCGCGCAGCTGCACGCGGATCATCTGGCGCTTGGCCTGTTCGGTGGCCTTGCGGATCGCCTCGGGCACTTCCTTGGCCTTGCCCTTGCCGAAGCCGACGCGGCCCTTCTGGTCGCCGACGACGACAAGTGCGGCGAAGCCGAAGCGCTTACCACCCTTTACGGTCTTGGAAACGCGGTTGATCGCGACCAGGCGGTCGGCGAATTCCGGGGTTTCGTCGCGTTGATTGCGGCGGTTGCCCCCACGATTGTCATCTCTTGCCATTTGGCATCCTTTCGGTTCGGCGCGGCTGCGCCAAGGTTGGTCAATCCAGGTGAGTGGCGGCTGCCAGCTCCCGGATCATCGAGACGGCCCCGCAAGGGCCGTCTTCGGACTTGGTTTCGGCGGGGTGACCCCCACCCGGTCGTCTGCCTGTGAGAAGCGGTGTCGGGCGGCCATGACCGCCCGGCGCCTCAGATCTTCAGGCCGCCTTCGCGGGCAGCGTCGGCCAGAGCCTTCACCTTGCCGTGGAACAGGAAGCCGCCCCGGTCGAAATAGGCTTCCTCGACACCGGCCTTCTTGGCGCGCTCGGCGATTGCCGAGCCGACCTTGGTGGCCGCTTCGATGTTGTTCTTGCCCACAACGCCGAGATCTTTCTCGAGGGTGGAGGCCGACGCCAGGGTGACGCCGTTCACATCGTCGATCAGCTGAGCGCTGATGTTCTTGTTGCTGCGGTGGATCGACAGGCGCATGCGCCCGGCATTGACCTTGCGCAGCTTGTTCCGAACGCGCAGGCGGCGTTTCAGAAACAGGGTTCTTTTGCTGTTTGCCATCTTGTGCGTCCTTACTTCTTCTTGCCTTCTTTGCGGAAGATGAACTCGCCCTTGTAGCGGATGCCTTTGCCCTTGTAGGGCTCGGGCTTGCGCCAAGCGCGGATGTTCGCGGCAACCTGACCAACAAGCTGTTCGTCGATGCCTTCAACCACAATCTCGGTCTGTTTCGGCGCTGTCACTGTGACTCCCGCCGGCGGCGTGTAGTCAACGTCATGAGACAGGCCCAGGTTCAGCTTCAGCGTGTTGCCGGTCATCGCGGCACGATAACCAACGCCCTGAATCTCCAGCTCCTTCTTGAAGCCGTCGGAGACACCGGTGACCAGGTTGCGGATCATCGTGCGGGACATGCCCCACTGCTGACGCGCGCGCTTGGACTTGCCACGCGGTGTGACGGTGATGACATTGTCCTCGACCGCGAGGGTGACGTCATCCGTGGCCTGGAAGCTGCGGGTGCCTTTCGGCCCTTTGACTTCGATGGTCTGACCGCTGACCGATGCCGAAACACCGTTGGGCAGGTCGACCGGCTTTTTACCAATACGAGACATTACGCCCTCCTTAGAATACGGTGCAGAGCACTTCGCCGCCAACGTTCTGGCTGCGCGCGCTTGCGTCCGACATCACCCCTTTCGAGGTGGAGACAATCGACACGCCGAGGCCCTGACGGACCACCGGAATGTCATTGACGGCCATGTAGACGCGACGACCGGGCTTGGAGACCCGCTTCAGCTCGCGAATGACGGGCTCGCCCTCGTAATATTTCAGGCTGATTTCGAGCGCCGGATGGCCATCGGCCCCGGTGGTCTTCTCGTAGCCACGGATGTAGCCCTCGTCGGCCAGCACATCCAGCACCCAGGCACGCAGCTTGGAGGCCGGTGTGACCACGGTGGACTTGCCGCGCAGCGAGGAGTTACGGATGCGTGTCAGCATATCTGCGATAGGATCGTTCATCTGATGCGCTCCTTACCAGCTCGACTTGACCATGCCGGGGATCTGGCCTTGCGAGCCGAGATCACGCAGCGCGATCCGCGAAATTTTCAGTTTACGATAGTAAGCATGCGGACGGCCGGTCAACTGGCAGCGGTTGTGCAGACGCACGGCGCTGGAGTTGCGCGGCAGTTTCGCGAGCTTCAGGGAGGCGCGGAAACGCTCTTCCATCGGCTTGCTTTCATCGCTGACGATGTCCTTCAGCGCGGCGCGCTTTGCCGCGTATTTCTTGACCATTGCTTCGCGCTTCTTCTCGCGCTCGATCATGGATTTCTTAGCCATATCTAATCCTTCCCGCGCTTACGAATTGAAGGGCATGTTGAAATGCTTCAACAGCGCCTTGGCTTCTGCGTCGGTTTTCGCCGTGGTGGCGATGACGATGTCCATTCCCCAGGTCTCGTCGACCTTGTCGAAGTCGATTTCCGGGAACACGATGTGCTCTTTCAGGCCCATGGCATAATTGCCACGCCCGTCGAAAGATTTGCCGTTGATGCCGCGGAAGTCGCGGATACGGGGCATTGCAACCGTGATCAGACGATCAAGGAATTCATACATGCGCTCGCCGCGCAGGGTCACTTTCGCACCCAGAGGCATTTCCTCACGCACCCTGAAGCCGGCGATCGATTTTTTGGCGACGGTGGTCAGCGCCTTCTGGCCGGCGATCAGCGTCAGGTCTTCCTGAGCCGACTTGGCCTTTTTGCTGTCACGCACGGCTTCGGCACCACAGCCGATATTCAGAACGATCTTGTCCAGACGCGGGATCTGCATATCGTTCTTGTAGCCGAATTCTTCCTTCAGCGCGGCGCGGATCGTGTCCACGTAAACCGACTTCAGGCGGGGTGTGTAGTTTGCATTATCAAGCATCGATCACGTCCCCCGTGGTTTTTGCGAAGCGGACTTTCTTGTCGCCCTCGATCCGGAAGCCGACGCGGGTGGCCTTGCCGTTGGCATCGACCAGCGCGAGGTTGCTCAGATCGACCGGCATTGCCTTGGGGATGCGCCCGCCCTGGGAGGTCTGGGTCTGCCGGGTGGCGCGGATGGCGATGTTGATGCCATCAACGACGGCCTTGTTGGACTTCGGATCAACCGACGAGATCGAACCCGTCTTGCCCTTGTCCTTGCCTGCCAGCACGATGACCTTGTCACCTTTGCGAAGTTTAGCAGCCATGATTACAGCACCTCCGGAGCGAGCGAGATGATTTTCATGAAGTTCTTGGCCCGCAGCTCACGCACAACCGGCCCGAAGATACGCGTACCCACCGGCTCGTTGTTGTTGTTGAGGATCACGGCGGCGTTGCGGTCGAAACGGATGGCGGTGCCATCTTCACGACGAACTTCCTTGGCGGTGCGCACGACGACGGCCTTGCGGACGTCACCTTTCTTCACGCGGCCGCGCGGGATGGCTTCCTTGACCGACACGACGATGATGTCGCCGACGGACGCGTATTTACGCTTGGAACCACCCAATACCTTGATGCACTGAACACGGCGCGCGCCGCTGTTGTCAGCAACATCCAGGTTGGTCTGCATCTGGATCATTTGGTTTCTCCCGACCTTCTGGGGGGCGATGCGGCCCCTGTCCCAGGGTTTCGATTAATTGGGGATGTTCAGGCTTCGGCTTGGTCCGAAGTCAGCACTTCCCAACGTTTGGTTTTCGAGCGAGGTGCACATTCGATGATGCGGACCTTGTCGCCCACCTTGAACGTGTTGTTCTCATCGTGAGCCCGGTATTTCTTGGACTTACGAATGGTCTTCTTCAGAACCGGATGCGTGAAGCGACGCTCGACGGATACTGAAATGGTCTGGGCGTTGGCGTCCGATGTCACGGTGCCTGTGAGGATACGCTTGGGCATGTTTCAGGCTCCTATTATTCGGCTGCCGCAGCAGCGGCTTTCTGGTTCAGCACGGTGTGGACACGGGCCACATCACGCTTGACGCTCTTCAGACGTGCGGGGTTCTCCAGCTGGCCGGTGGCCTGCTGGAAACGCAGATTGAAGGATTCTTTTTTCAGGTTCACAAGCTCGTCGCGGAGCTGGTCCGGCGTCTTGTCGTGCAGTTCGCTGGCTTTCACGGCCTCTTCCTTTCAACATCACCAGTAGGCCCCTGTAGGGTGACCATGATTCTGGTGGAGTTCATGATGAAGGCTGCCAATACGCTGCGGGTCCGCATAAAGCAACCCCTGCAAGGGGCAAATGCCCCCGTAACCGGATCTTATCCGCTGGCGGGGCGGTTTTGGCTGCGATAAGACAGGGTCATGTCACAGATCAGATCCCTCTTTGTCACCCGGCTCTATCAAGCCGCCCTGTCGGATTTCGGCCCGGGCGTCGATCCGGCCGAACTCGAAGCCTCCTGCCTGTCGATCGCCCAGGACGACGACGCCGGGCAGGATTGGTGCGAGCAGAACGCCTTCCCCGGCTATACGAGCTATGCTTCGCTCAGCGACCTGCCCTGGCGCTTTCCGATCTTCAAGGACGTGGTTGATGCCCTCGATCGCCATGTCGCCAGCTTCGCGCAGGACCTGGGGTTCGATCTCGGAGACAAGAAGCTCAAGCTCGACTCGCTGTGGATCAACATCCTGCCCGAAGGCGGCATCCACACCGCCCATATCCACCCTCATTCGGTGATCAGCGGCACCACCTATGTCGCGATGCCGGAAGACACGAGCGCGATCAAATTCGAGGACCCGCGGCTGGCGATGATGATGGCAGCGCCGGGGCGCAAGAAGAGCGCCCCTGAAGAATTGCAGCAGTTCGTCTACGTCGCGCCGAAGGTCGGCGATGTGTTGCTCTGGGAAAGCTGGCTGCGCCACGAGGTGCCGATGAACATGGCCGAGGATGATCGGATTTCGGTGAGTTTCAATTACGGTTGGGAATGACGGTTCGGGTTGGTGCGGGGTGATGGGTAAGAGCACCATCTACGCCGCCCCCTCATCCTCCTGCAAATAAACCGGTAGGATGGGTGCTTGCACCCACCACCCAAACAATACACCACATTAAAAAAGCCCCCGCCGATCACTCGGCAGGGGCTTCTTCTTGACCGAAGAGAGGCGGAGCTACCCCCGCCCTCCTTCATGTTCTTACCAATCTTCGCGAACCACGACGCGGGTCTTGATCGGCAGTTTCATCGCAGCCAGACGCAGCGCTTCGCGGGCCACGTCTTCGGACACGCCGTCGATCTCGAACATCACGCGGCCGGGCTTGACCTTGGCGACCCAACGGTCGACCGAGCCCTTGCCCTTACCCATACGAACTTCGATGGGCTTCGCAGTGACCGGCACGTCCGGGAAGATCCGGATCCAGACACGGCCCTGACGCTTCATGTGACGCGTCATGGCACGGCGTGCGGCTTCGATCTGCCGGGCGGAAACCCGCTCCGGCTGCAGCGCCTTCAGGCCGTAGGTGCCGAAGTTCAGGTCAGACCCGCCCTTCGCCATGCCCTTGATCGAGCCTTTGAACTGCTTGCGAAATTTAGTGCGCTTTGGTTGAAGCATTTGTCATTCCCCCTTAGCGACGACCGCCGGCACCGCGAGGTGCTGGGCCATCCTGGAGTTCCTGTGCCTTGCGGTCACGCGCGGCCGGGTCATGCTCCATGATCTCGCCTTTGAAGATCCAGGTCTTGATCCCGATGATGCCATAGGCGGTGGTCGCCTCGACATGCGCGTAATCGATGTCGGCACGCAAGGTGTGCAGCGGCACCCGGCCCTCACGGTACCATTCGGTCCGCGCGATCTCCGCACCGCCCAGACGACCGGCGACGTTCACCCGGATCCCCAGGGCGCCCATGCGCATCGCGTTCTGCACGGCACGCTTCATGGCGCGACGGAAGGACACACGGCGCTCGAGCTGCTGAGCGATGCTCTCACCGACGAGGGCGGCGTCCAGCTCGGGCTTGCGGACCTCAACGATGTTGAGATGCAGTTCCGAGTTGGTCATCTTGGCGATCTTCTGGCGCAGCGTCTCGATATCCGCGCCCTTCTTGCCGATGATGACGCCGGGACGGGCCGTGTGGATCGTGACGCGACACTTCTTGTGCGGACGCTCGATGATCACGCGGGCGACACCGGCCTGCTTGCACTCTTCCTTGATGAAGGCACGGATGGCGAGGTCTTCCAGCAGAAGATCACCATAATCCTTCGTGTCGGCATACCAGCGGCTGTCCCAGGTGCGGTTCACCTGCAGGCGCATGCCGATCGGATTTACTTTGTTACCCATCAGACTTGCTCCTCAACTTGACGCACCTTGATCGTGATCTCGGAAAACGGCTTGATGATCTTGCCGAACCGGCCACGGGCCCGGGGGCGGCCGCGCTTCATGATCAGGTTCTTGCCGACATAGGCCTCGGCAACCACCAGTTCATCCACGTCAAGATTGTGGTTGTTCTCGGCGTTGGCGATGGCGGACTGGAGGCATTTCCTCACGTCCTGTGCGACCCGCTTCTTGGAGAAGGTCAGGTCCGTCAGGGCCTTGTCCACCTTCTTGCCACGGATCATCGCGGCGACGAGGTTCAGTTTTTGCGGGGAGGTACGGAGCATGCGCAGTTTCGCCATTGCTTCGTTGTCTGCCACGCGGCGGGGATTCTTATCCTTGCTCATGGCTTACTTCCGCTTCGCTTTTTTGTCGGCAGCATGACCGTAATAGGTCCGGGTCGGGGAATACTCACCGAACTTCTGACCAATCATGTCTTCTGACACGTTAACAGGGATGTGCTTGTGACCGTTGTACACGCCAAACGTCAGACCCACGAACTGGGGCAGGATCGTTGAACGGCGCGACCAGATCTTGATCACTTCGCTGCGGCCGCTTTCGCGGGTCGCTTCGGCCTTTTTCAGCACGTAGCTGTCTACAAAAGGGCCTTTCCAGACTGAACGAGACATCTATTAACGCCCCTTCTTCTTGGCGTGCCGCGAGCGGATGATCAGCTTGCTGGACGCTTTGTTCTTGTTGCGGGTCTTGGCACCCTTGGTCGGCTTGCCCCAGGGCGTTACCGGGTGACGACCACCGGAAGTACGGCCTTCACCACCACCATGCGGGTGGTCGATCGGGTTCATCACGACACCACGCACGGAAGGACGGATGCCCTTGTGACGCATGCGGCCGGCTTTACCGTAGTTCTGGTTGGAGTTGTCGGGGTTGGACACGGCACCGACGGTGGCCATGCATTCCTGACGCACGAGACGCAGCTCGCCGCTGCTCAGACGGATCTGGGCGTAGCCGCCGTCACGACCCACGAACTGGGCGTATGTACCGGCGGCACGTGCGATCTGACCGCCCTTGCCGGGCTTCATCTCGATGTTGTGGACGATCGTACCGATCGGCATGCCGGAGAAAGGCATCGCGTTGCCCGGCTTAATGTCTACTTTGGCGCCGGCGATGATCTTGTCGCCGATGGCCAGACGCTGGGGGGCCAGGATGTAGGCCTGCTCGCCGTCTTCGTACTGGATCAGTGCGATGAAAGCGGTCCGGTTGGGGTCATATTCGATCCGCGCGACAACAGCGGACATGTCCAGCTTGTTACGCTTGAAATCAACGATACGGTAAAGGCGCTTTGCCCCACCGCCTGTGCGACGCATTGTAATCCGTCCGGTGTTGTTCCGACCGCCAGATTTGGTCAAACCCTGAGTAAGGGCTTTGACCGGGCGGCCTTTCCACAGCTCCGAACGGTCGATCAGTACCAGTCCACGCTGGCCTGGCGTCGTCGGTTTGTACGACTTGAGTGCCATGTTCTCTGTCTTCCGTTTGCTTGGCACGCCCGCAACGTGATGTGGGCGCGTTGGTTATAGGGCCCCGAAGGTCCCCAATCTCATGTCCTTGCGAACAACGGCGAAGCCCCGGACGAATCCGGGGCCTTGCCGATGGGGTCGTTTAGGCGAGGACGTCGGGAGGGTCAACCGCTTAAGCGGATAATGCGCTCTCGCAGCCGGTTCTGGACGAAGCAAGTGGCAAGACAGGAAAGCGTCGGTCCAAAAAAGAAGAAGGCGCCGAGGCGCCTTCTCATATTCTTCATATTGTCAGCACCCGATCAATCGAGACCGATATGCTCGGCGAGACGAACACCGGGGTCGAGAAGTTCGACTTCGGCTTCGTTGAATTCAGGCATCGCTTCAAGACGCTCTTCTGTCACGCCGGGCACGATGACCTCATCTTCACGCAGGATCAGCTGCTGCAGCGGGATCGCGACTTCGTTCTCACCCATCCCGAGGAAACCGCCGACACCGACAATCGCGACCAGAGTGTCACCGCGCTTGCCGATAAAATCGATCTCGCCGACGTCTTCGCCACGTTCGGTCGCGACACTGCGGCCGACCAGCTGGTCACTGCGCAGATTGAAGATCGGCAGGGCCTGCACGCTCTCCTGATAGCGCGCGCGGTCCTCTTCCTGCATGCGACCCTCTTCATCGGCATTGAACTCTTCCATGACTACGCGGGCCTGCTCCTGATCAACCTCGATTTGGGCCTCTCCGCCGCCGACGACGTCAACCTGCGGGTCCTGAGCCTCCTCGACGACGACATTCGCGTCTTCGCCCTGCTCGACATTCACCTGAGCCTCGCTCTGTTCCACGTTGACCTCGGCCTCGGCGGCTTCATCCACATTGATGTTCGCGTCGGCCTGCTCGACAGAAACACGGGGCTCGGCTTCTTCGATGGTGATCTTCGGCTCGGGACGCACAAAGCGCACGACCGGTTCGGGCTGGTTCAGATCCACGATCGGCTCGCCGGTCTCCACATCGACCTGCGGGTTCGGCACCATCACGGTCACGACCGGTTCGGGGATGCGCACGGTGATCTGCGGCTGGGCCTGCTCGACGGTGATTATCGGTGCCTGCTGCTGCACGCGCACGGTCGGCTCGGGCACAACAACGGTGATTTCCGGCTGCGGCTGTTCGACGGTCACGACGGGCTGACCCTGGCTCACTTCGACATTCGGGTCGGGAACAGTCACGTCAACCGTTGCTTCTTCCTGCTCGACAACGACCTGGCCACCGGCCACATCCGCAGTCGCGGCGGGATCCGCATCCATGTCTGCTTCGGTTTCGGTTTCCGGATCGGCTGCGGTCTGCGCGGTTACCGGCAGGGTGGCCGCCAGCATTGCGATGGCCGAGGCGCCGGCCAGCAAGGTGCTCTTGTAATAGGTCAAAGGTCGTCTCCCAGGTTGCATGTTCAAGCGGATGGCTCGAGTTCATTCACAGGAAAGCAACAAGTTGCCGAGACCTCCGTTCCGACATTTTTGTGAGAATAAATTGGGAACATGTACGGCCAGTACGCGTTTGCGACACCTTTCGCCGCATCCTGAATAGGAAGACCCCGCGCAAGTCCCTGAAAACCAAAAAGGCCCCCGCGATTGCGGGGGCCCTTGAAGATCATTCTAACGTCAGCTTAGAGGCCGGTCGATACGTCGATCGTGTTGCCCTCTTCGAGCGTTACATAGGCCTTCTTAACGTTGTTGCGCTTGCCCATCTGGCCGCGGAAACGCTTGACCTTGCCTTTGGTGATGGACGTGTTCACGGCCTTCACCTTGACCCCAAAGAGCGCCTCGACGGCCTCCTTGATCATCGGCTTGTTGCTGTCGATCGCCACTTCGAAGACGACGGCGTTCTGTTCGGACGCCATGGTTGCCTTCTCAGTGATGATCGGCTTGCGGATCACGTCATAATGTTGGTGCTTGGCGGTCATTTCAAACGGGCCTCCAGTGCTTCGATCCCCGCCTTGGTGATCACTAGGGTGTCACGCTTGAGGATGTCATAGACGTTCGCACCCATCGACGGCAGGATATCTAGACCTTCGATGTTGCGTGCAGCCTGTGCGAAGTTCTCGTTGACGGCGGCGCCATCGATGATCAGAGCGCGTTTCCAGCCCAGGTTCGAAACCTGCTTGGCCAGAGCGGCGGTCTTGCCCTCGGATGTTGCCTCGTCAATGATTACCAGCGCACCGGCCTTGGCTTTGGCGGACAGTGCGTGACGCAGACCCAGCTTGCGGAACTTCTTGGTCAGCTCGTGACCATGGCTGCGCGGGGTCGGGCCCTTGTAGATACCACCCTTGCGGAAGATCGGCGCGTTCCGGTCACCGTGGCGTGCGCCGCCGGTGCCCTTCTGGCGATAGATCTTCTTGGTCGAGTAGCTGGTCTCGGACCGGGTCTTGACCTTGTGCGTGCCCTGCTGCGCGTTGTTACGCTGCCAGCGCACGACGCGGTGCAGGATGTCGGCGCGCGGCTCGAGGCCGAACAGGGCCTCGTCCAGGTCTACCGACCCGGCCGAGCCGCCGTCGAGTTTGATGACATCGAGTTTCATGCGTCACCTTCTTTCTTGTCAGCGTCGGAATTGTCCGCATCCGAGCCTTCGGCCTTGATTTCGGCTTCCGCCGCCTTCAGGGCTTCGGCTTCCTGCGCGGCCTGCTCTTCGGCCAGACGATTGGCTTCTGCTTCGGCCTCAGCGGCGGCAGCGGCTGCGGCCTCCTCAGCGGCTTTCGCGGCTTCCTCTGCTGCGGATTTAAGCGCGGCGGGCAGGATCGCGTTCTCGGGGAACGGCTTCTTCACCGCGTCCTTGACCGTCACCCAGCCACCCTTGGAACCCGGAACGGCGCCTTTGACCATGATCAGGCCACGGGCACTGTCGGTCTTGACGACTTCGAGATTCTGCGTGGTGACACGGGCGGCACCCATGTGACCGGCCATCTTCTTGCCTTTGAAAACCTTGCCGGGATCCTGACACTGACCGGTGGAACCATGCGAACGGTGGCTGATCGACACACCGTGCGACGCCCGCAGACCGCCGAAGTTGTGACGCTTCATCGCACCGGCAAAACCCTTACCGATCGAAGTCCCCGCCACATCGACATATTGACCGGCGAAGTAATGATCGGCGGTGATCTCTTCACCGACATTGATCATCGCGTCCTCGTCGACCCGGAACTCGGCGACCTTGCGCTTGGGTTCCACTTTCGCGACGGCGAAATGGCCGCGCATGGCCTGGCTGGTCCGCTTGGCTTTCGCGGTACCGGCACCGAGCTGAACGGCGGTATAGCCGTCACGGTCAACGGTGCGCTGTGCCACAACCTGGAGTTTGTCGAGCTGGAGAACGGTCACAGGGATCTGCTTGCCGTCTTCCAGGAACAGCCGGGTCATGCCGACTTTTTTTGCAATAACGCCTGAGCGCAACATGATATTACCCTCCCTGGCTTACGACTGCAGCTTGATCTCGACGTCCACGCCAGCGGCGAGGTCGAGCTTCATCAGCGCGTCCACGGTCTGGGGGGTCGGATCAACGATGTCCAGCAGGCGCTTGTGCGTGCGGATCTCGAACTGGTCACGGGATTTCTTGTCAACGTGGGGACCACGCAGAACGGTGAATTTCTCGATCTTGTTCGGCAGCGGAATCGGGCCGCGAACAGATGCACCGGTCCGCTTGGCGGTGTTGACGATCTCTTGTGTGGACGCGTCCAGCACCCGATAGTCAAACGCCTTCAGGCGGATGCGGATATTTTGGCTTTGGATGGCCATTTTTTCTTTTCCCTTGCTCGGGGTCTTTAAACGGAGAGGAAGGGCAACCTCATCGCTGCCCTTCATCGCGTCTGCGATGATTCCGGAGCGGACCCCGGAAAAGTATTGGGTGCCAGTATTACCCGGCACCCGAATATGCAAGCGCTAAGCCGGGGATTACGCCCCGGCCCTGTCGCTTTATTCCGTGATCTTGGAGACCACGCCGGCGCCGACGGTGCGGCCGCCTTCGCGGATCGCGAAGCGCAGGCCCTGCTCCATGGCGATCGGTGCGATCAGCTCGACGCCGAAGGAGACGTTGTCGCCCGGCATGACCATCTCGGTGCCCTCGGCCAGGTTGACCGTGCCGGTCACGTCCGTGGTGCGGAAGTAGAACTGCGGACGGTAGTTGGCGAAGAACGGCGTGTGACGGCCACCTTCATCCTTGGTCAGGATATAGGCTTCGGCTTCGAACTTGGTGTGCGGGGTCACGGAGCCCGGCTTGCAGAGCACTTGGCCACGCTCGACACCGTCACGGTCGACACCGCGCAGCAGCGCGCCGATGTTGTCGCCCGCCTCACCGCGGTCCAGCAGCTTGCGGAACATTTCCACGCCGGTGCAGGTGGTCTTCTTGGTGTCGCGGATGCCGACGATCTCGATCTCGTCACCCACGTTGATCACGCCACGCTCGACACGGCCGGTCACAACCGTACCGCGGCCGGAGATCGAGAACACGTCCTCGACCGGCATCAGGAAGGGCTGGTCCACGGCGCGCTCGGGCGTCGGGATATACTCGTCCACGGCGGCCATCAGCTTGCGGATGGATTCCTCGCCGATCTCCGGGTTGTTGCCTTCCATGGCGGCCAGGGCGGAGCCCGGGATCACCGGGATGTCGTCGCCCGGGTAGTCATAGGAGGACAGCAGCTCGCGGATTTCCATTTCCACCAGCTCGAGCAGCTCGGCGTCGTCGACCTGGTCAACCTTGTTCATGTAGACGACCATGTTCGGGATACCGACCTGACGGCCGAGCAGGATGTGCTCGCGGGTCTGGGGCATCGGGCCGTCGGCCGCGTTCACCACCAGGATCGCGCCGTCCATCTGCGCTGCACCGGTGATCATGTTCTTGACGTAGTCGGCGTGGCCGGGGCAGTCGACATGCGCGTAGTGACGGGCTTCGGTCTCATACTCGACATGCGCGGTCGAGATGGTGATGCCGCGGGCCTTCTCTTCGGGCGCGCCGTCGATCTGGTCATAGGCGCGGAAATCGCCGAAATACTTGGTGATCGCTGCTGTCAGCGTGGTCTTGCCGTGGTCAACGTGGCCGATCGTGCCGATGTTGACGTGCGGTTTGGTACGTTCAAACTTTGCCTTTGCCATGGTATGGCTCCTTTTACTTTCGTGGGTGGCGGGGTGGGCCCCGCCCTACGGTTGGTGGGTAGGGCGGGGTTCACCCCGCCATCCCGTTTATGCGAATTTGGCCTGGATCTCGTCGGAGATGTTCTGCGGCACCGGCTCGTAGTGATCGAACTGCATGGTGAAGTTCGCACGACCCGACGACATCGACCGCAGGGTGTTGATGTAGCCGAACATGTTGGCCAGCGGCACGAAGGCGTCGATCGCGATGGCATTGCCGCGTGTATCCTGTCCCTGCACCTGACCGCGACGCGAGGTCAGGTCGCCGATGATGCCACCGGTGTATTCTTCCGGCGTCACCACTTCGACCTTCATGATCGGCTCGAGCAGCTTGGCGCCTGCTTTCTTCATCGCTTCACGCATCCACTGGCGGGCGGCGATTTCGAAGGCAAGGACGCTGGAGTCAACGTCGTGGAACTTGCCGTCGATCAGCGCGACCTTGAAGTCGATGACCGGGAAGCCTGCCAGCGGACCGGAATCCATGACCGACTTCACACCTTTTTCAACGCCCGGAATATATTCCTTGGGCACCGCGCCGCCGACGATGCGGCTCTCGAAGGAGAAGCCTTCGCCCGGCTCGGTCGGGGTGATGATCATCTTGACCTCGGCGAACTGACCCGAACCACCCGACTGTTTCTTGTGGGTGTAGGTATGCTCCGCCTCACGGCTCACGGTCTCACGATAGGCCACCTGCGGCGCACCGATGTTGGCCTCGACCTTGAATTCGCGCTTCAGACGATCGACGAGGATGTCGAGGTGAAGTTCGCCCATGCCCTTCATGATGGTCTGACCGGATTCAAGATCGGTCTCCACGCGGAAGGACGGGTCCTCGGCGGCCAGACGCGCCAGACCGGTGGACATCTTCTCCTGGTCGGCCTTCGTCTTCGGCTCGACCGCGATCTCGATCACCGGATCCGGGAAAGTCATGGTTTCGAGCACCACCGGATCGTTGATCGCGCAGAGCGTGTCACCGGTCGTAGTGTCCTTCAGTCCTGCCAGCGCGATGATGTCGCCCGCAAAGGCTTCTTCGATCTCTTCGCGGTTGATGGCGTGCATCATCATCATCCGACCGACGCGCTCTTTCTTGCCCTTGGTCGAGTTCAGCAGCGTCTCGCCCTTCTTCAGGTGGCCCGAATAGATGCGGGTGAAGGTCAGCGAACCGACGAAGGGGTCGTTCATGATTTTGAACGCCAGACCGGAGAAGGCCATGTTGTCATCGGCGCGACGCGCGATGTTGCGGGTCTCGGTCTCGTCGCCGGGCTTGAAGCCCATGTAATCGACCACGTCGAGCGGGCTCGGCAGGTAATCGACCACGGCGTTGAGCAGCGGCTGCACGCCCTTGTTCTTGAACGCGGAACCACAGAGCACCGGAATGAACTTGATCGCCAGCGTGCCCTTGCGGATCAGCCCGCGCAGCGTATCGACGTCCGGCTCGGCGCCATCCATCAGGTAGTTCTCCATCGCCTCGTCGTCCATTTCGACGGCGATCTCGATCAGGTTGGCGCGCCATTCGGCTGCCAGCTCCTGCAGGCTCTCGCGGATCGGGCGCTTTTCCCAGCTCGCGCCGAGGTCTTCGCCCACCCAGACCCATTCTTCCATGGTCACCAGATCGACAACGCCCTCGAGCTCGTTCTCGGCACCGATCGGAATCTGGATCGGCGCCGGGGTCGCCCCGGTGCGGTCCTTGATCATGCGTACGCAGTTGAAGAAGTCGGCGCCGATCTTGTCCATCTTGTTGACGAAAACGACGCGCGGCACCTTGTAGCGGTCGGCCTGGCGCCAGACGGTCTCGGTCTGCGGCTCGACGCCGGCATTGGCGTCCAGCACGGCCACGGCACCGTCAAGAACCGCCAGCGAACGCTCGACTTCAATGGTGAAGTCCACGTGGCCGGGGGTGTCGATGATGTTCATCCGGTACTTGGTTTCGGCGGTGCCCTCCTTGGTGGGCTCCTCCTGACGCTGCCAGAACGTGGTGGTCGCGGCGGAGGTAATGGTGATGCCGCGCTCCTGTTCCTGCTCCATCCAATCCATCGTCGAGGCACCCGCGTGGGTCTCCCCCATCACGTGGTTCTTGCCGGTGTAGAAAAGGATCCGTTCCGAGCAGGTGGTCTTGCCTGCGTCGATATGGGCCATGATGCCGAAGTTACGGTAATGATCGAGCGGATAGTCGCGTGCCATGGGGCTGCTTCCTCAGGTGTGTCTGCGTCAAAATCATCAGGGCCTCCACGGCGGAGGCCCTGATCTTCGAATTTACCAGCGGTAGTGGCTGAACGCCTTGTTGGCATCGGCCATCTTGTGGGTGTCTTCGCGCTTCTTCACCGCGGTACCGCGGGATTGCACCGCATCCAGCAGCTCACCGGCGAGACGCTCTTCCATGGTGTGCTCGTTGCGGGCGCGGGAAGCCTTGATCAGCCAGCGGATCGCCAGGGCTTCGCGACGCTCGGGGCGCACTTCGACCGGGACCTGATAGGTGGCACCACCAACGCGGCGCGAGCGCACTTCGACGGAGGGCTTGATGTTGTCGAGGGCTTCGTGGAAGACTTCGATCGGGGCGCGTTTGATCTTGTCCTCAACGCGGGTCATCGCGTTGTAGACGATACGCTCTGCGACCGACTTCTTGCCGTCGATCATCAGGTTGTTCATGAATTTGGTCAGCACCAGATCGCCATATTTGGCGTCGGGCAGAACTTCGCGTTTTTCAGCGGCGTGACGACGAGACATTGATGATTCCTCTTACTTCGGACGCTTGGCGCCGTATTTCGAACGACGCTGCTTACGGTCTTTGACGCCCTGAGTATCCAGAACACCGCGCAGGATGTGGTAACGCACACCGGGAAGGTCTTTCACACGGCCGCCACGGATCAGAACCACAGAGTGCTCCTGAAGGTTGTGGCTTTCGCCCGGGATATAGGAGATCACTTCGAAGCCATTGGTCAGGCGGACCTTGGCCACTTTCCGCATCGCCGAGTTCGGCTTCTTCGGAGTGGTGGTATAAACCCGTGTGCAAACGCCGCGCTTTTGCGGGCATTCCTGCAGGTGCATCGATTTCGAACGTTTGACTTTGGGCTGCCGCGGCTTGCGGATCAGCTGTTGGATCGTTGGCATTCCGGTATTATCCCCGTGTAGCTCACATATGTGTGCACGAGGATGACCCTCATGCGGTTTCAAAAATCGCTCACTTTACACGTCCGCAAAGCGAAATGACCGCAACGTTTCCGTACCGAGGAAAACGAGGCGGTGAGGTAACAGAGGATCGGGTCAGCATTAGACCGGATCGTGACCACTTCAGTTATGATATCGGGCTCGTGGGGCGACCCCCACCTCCGAGATAGCGGGCGTATAGAAGGAGTCGCAGGCGGTGTCAACAGCCCTGCCCGTCTTGCGCCCGGCCCGGTGCGCTGCAATGCTGCGCGCTCCCCTGCCCCGCACAAAGGCCCGGCTGTCATGCAAGTAATCGGTATCTGCCGCTTTTCCTACCCCGGCGAGGGCGGCTTCCAGGTCGAACACCGGACCTTGGCCGAGCGGATCGCCTATCTCTATGCGCCCGAGCGGATGGCCCAGCGTTTCGCCAGTTTCGAGACCATGACGCTGCCGCCCCTGCGCGCCCAGAGCGATGCGGATTTCACCCTGCTGGTGGTCATCGGCGACAGTCTTCCGCCCGAATACCGCGCAAGGCTGGAACATCTGCTGGCCGATCTGCCACAGGCCGTGATGGTGGCGCGCCCGCCCGGGCCGCACCGGCAGGTGATGCAGGCAGCGATTAATGAGCAACGCCGCATCGACGGCGCGCCCTGCCTGCAGTTCCGCATGGACGACGATGACGCCGTATCGGTCGATTTCGTCGCCGAGCTGCGCGCCGCGGCGCAGCAGGTACGAGGCCTGCTGCAACGTCACCGGCACGTGGCAATCGACTTCAATCAGGGCTATATCGCGCGGCCCGGAGCGCCGGGTCTGGAAGTCGCGCCCACCCAGGCGCCCTATACCACGGCCGCGCTGGCGCTGATGCTGCGCCCGGAACTGCAGCTCAGCGTGATGAATTTCGCGCATCGCAAGCTGGCCCAGAAAATGCCGACGCTGACCTTCACCGGACGGGACATGCTGATCCGCGGCTACAACGCCTTCAACGATTCACGGCAGAAGCCGGGGATGAAGACCCCGCATCTGGCCCTGCTCGACGCGGCAGGGGAACGGCACATCAAGGCCCGGTTCAACATCGACAACGAAGCCGTGAAACGCGCCTTCTCGCCGCTTCAGGAGGCAAGCAGCCTGCGTTCGCGATAGAGGCTGAAAAGGCCGGTGGTAACGACGATCGCCGCCCCGATCAGGGTCAGCGGGCCGGGCCAGTCGCCGAACACCAGCCAACCGAGCAGCAGCGCCCAGATCAGGCCCGTATAGCGGAACGGCGCGGTGAAGGAGACCTCGCCGACCCGCATGACCTGGATGCTGAAGAAATACCCGCCGAGCACGAAAACCGAGGCACTACAGATCAGCAATGCCAGCTCCCCGGTGACCGGCGCCCAGGGATCGCTCAGCGAACCGAGACCGGCCGCCGTCATGACCACCAGCGAGGTCACCAGCGTGACCGACATCGACGGCACGCCGCGTGACAGGCGCCGGGTTGTCAGGTCGCGCAGGGTGATGCAGAGCACCGCCAAAAGTGAATAAAGCGACCAGATGGTGAAGCCCTCCGCCCCCGGCTTGACGATCAGCAGCACCCCCGTGAAACCGACCGCGATCGCCAGCATCCGCCGCCAGCCCACCGGCTCCCTGAAGACCAGCGCACTCGCCAGCGTGATGCTGAGCGGCACCACCTGCAGGATGGCCGTCAGATTGGCCAGCGGCATGTGGATCAGCGCGGTCAGGAACAGATAGGCCGCGCCGATCTCCGACAGGCTACGCAGGGCGATCAGACCCCAGTCGCGTCTGTCGATGCGCAGATGCATCGGCCCGAGCCGCCCCGAGAGCGCGAGGATCAATGCGCTGGTGATCACCCCGCGCAGGAAAATGAGCTGAAACAGCGGCAGCGCTCCAGCGGTCAGCTTGATCAAGGTATCGTTGAGCGTGAAGGCCGCCATCGAGGCCATCATCAAAAGCGCGCCGCCGAGATTGGGAGACATGGCAAGGCCCTCTGCAGATCCCGAAGCGGCGCAGGTGCGGCCCCGTCCGCAGGTCACGCTAGGATGTGGCGCGACATAAAAAAAGCCCCCGCACCATGACAGTGCGAGGGCCGGTTTCAACTATGGCGCGGTTGCATCAATCGCGGCTGTCTTCGTCAACGATCACCGTGTTGAAGACATCGCCGCCGACCACGTCGTCGGCATCCGCCGTCGGTGCTGCCAAGGCCGCCGCGGCTTCCGCCTCTTCCCGGCGCGCCTCGATCACGACGTTGTCGCGATCCGCCGCCACCTTGCGCATCTGCTGGGTCGCCCCACCGGTACCGGCCGGGATCAGGCGGCCGACGATGACGTTCTCCTTGAGACCGACCAGCTTGTCGCGCTTGCCCTGAACCGAAGCCTCGGTCAGCACGCGGGTGGTCTCCTGGAAGGACGCCGCCGAGATGAAGCTGCGGGTCTGCAGCGACGCCTTGGTAATGCCGAGCAGGATCGGTTCGCCCTTGGCGGGGCGGCCGTTCTTCGAAATGGCCTTCTCGTTGGCCGCGTCAAATTCCTGCTTGTCCACATGCTCGCCCTTGAGCAGCGTGGTGTCGCCGCTGTCCTGGACTTCCCATTTCTGCAGCATCTGGCGCACGATGACTTCGATGTGCTTGTCGTTGATCCGCACACCCTGCAGGCGATAGACGTCCTGAACCTCGTCGATCATGTATTCCGCCAGGGCTTCGACACCCATGATGGCGAGAATATCATGCGGCGCGGGGTTCCCGTCCATGATGTAGTCACCCTTCTGCACATAGTCGCCTTCGGCCACCGGGATGTGCTTGCCCTTGGGCACCATGTACTCGACCTTGTGATCCGGATCATCGGCGCTCTCGATCGCGATACGGCGCTTGTTCTTGTAGTCCTTGCCGTAGCGCACATAGCCGTTGATCTCCGCGATGATGGCGTGATCCTTCGGGCGGCGCGCCTCGAAGAGTTCGGCCACACGCGGCAGACCGCCGGTGATGTCCTTGGTCTTGGCGCCTTCGCGCGGGATCCGTGCGACCACGTCACCAGCCGAGATCTGCGTGCCGTCCTCGACGGACAGGACCGCGTCCACCGACATCGGATAGGTCACCGGGTTGCCCGCATCGTTGCGGACCGGCTCGCCGTCTTCGCCGACCAGAATGATCTCCGGCTTGAGCTCGTTGCCCTTGGGGGCCGCGCGCCAGTCGATCACGATCTTCTGGGTCATGCCGGTAGCATCGTCGGTCTCGTCCTTCACCGCGATCCCCGACACGAGGTCGACGAATTTCGTGGTACCGGATTTCTCGGCGATGATCGGCAGGGTGTAGGGGTCCCATTCGAACAGCTTGTCGCCACGCTGCACGTCCTGGCCTTCCTTGACGAAGAGCTTGGTGCCGTAGCCGACCTTGTGGCTGGCACGTTCCTCGCCGTTCTCGTCCTGGATCGACAGCTTCATGTTCCGGCCCATCACCATGATCTCACCGGCGGTGTTCTCAAGGGTCTGCGCGTTTTCGAACACGATCTTGCCGGGCTGGCTGGCTTCGAGGAAGGACTGCTGACCACCCTGGGCAACGCCGCCGATGTGGAAGGTCCGCATCGTCAGCTGCGTACCCGGTTCACCGATCGACTGCGCCGCGATGATACCGACGGCCTCGCCCTGGTTAACCAGCGTACCGCGCGCCAGGTCACGACCATAGCACATGGCGCAGACGCCCTCTTCGGCCTCACATGTCAGCGGGCTGCGGATCCGGGCCGAGGCTACGGCAGCCTCGTCAATCAGGTCGGACATGCGCTCGTTGATCAGCGTGCCCGCCGGCACCAGCACCTCGTCGGTGCCCGGACGCAGGATGTCATCTGCCGTCACCCGGCCAAGCAGACGCTCGGCCAGCGAGGAAACAACCTCGCCGTCATTGACCGCCGCCTCGGCGGTGATCGCGGTCTCGGTACCGCAATCGTGCATGCGCACGATGCAGTCCTGCGCCACGTCCACCAGACGCCGGGTCAGGTAACCCGAGTTCGCGGTCTTGAGCGCCGTATCCGACAGACCTTTCCGCGCACCGTGGGTCGAGTTGAAATATTCGAGAACGGTCAGACCTTCCTTGAAGTTCGAGATGATCGGCGTCTCGATGATGTCGCCGTTCGGCTTGGCCATCAGGCCGCGCATCCCGCCGAGCTGCTTCATCTGGGTGACCGAGCCACGCGCACCGGAATGGGCCATCATATAGACCGAGTTCGGCTCTCTCTCGGACCCGTCGTCGTTATAGGTGGTGGCCGAGATCGACCCCATCATCGCGTCCGTGACCTTGTCGTTACATTTCGACCAGGCATCGACGACCTTGTTGTACTTCTCACCCTGGGTGATCAGACCGTCCATGTACTGCTGTTCAAAATCCTTGACCTGTTCGCGGGTCTCGTCGACCAGATTCCACTTATTGTCAGGGATCAGCATGTCGTCCTTGCCAAAGGAGATGCCGGCCTTGAAGGCTTCGCGGAAGCCCATGGTCATGATCTGGTCGCAGAAAATCACCGATTCCTTCTGACCACAGTAGCGGTAGACGGTGTCGATGACCTGCTGCACTTCCTTCTTGCGCAGCAGACGGTTTACGAGATCGAACGGCGCCTTGGCGTTGAGCGGCAGCAGCGCACCGAGCAGAATCCGGCCAGGGGTGGTGTCATAACGCTTGACCACCTCGTTGCCTTCTTCGTCGATCTGCTTGATCCGCGCCTTGATCTTGGAATGCAGATGCACGGCACCGGCTTCCAACGCGTGCTGCACCTCGTTGACCGAGCCGAACGCCGAGCCTTCGCCAACCATGCCGTCGCGTTCCAGGGTCACGTAGTAAAGACCGAGGATCATATCCTGCGACGGCACGATGATCGGCGCGCCGTTGGCGGGCGAAAGCACGTTGTTGGTCGACATCATCAGAACACGCGCTTCCAGCTGGGCTTCGAGGCTCAGCGGGACGTGCACGGCCATCTGGTCACCGTCAAAGTCGGCGTTGAAGGCCGAGCAGACCAGCGGATGGAGCTGGATCGCCTTGCCCTCGATCAGAACAGGCTCGAACGCCTGAATGCCCAGACGGTGCAGCGTCGGCGCGCGGTTCAGCATGACGGGATGTTCACGGATCACTTCGTCCAGAATGTCCCAGACCTCGGGGCGCTCTTTCTCGACCAGCTTCTTGGCCTGCTTCACGGTGGAGGACAGACCCTTGGCTTCAAGCCGCGAGTAGATGAACGGCTTGAAGAGTTCCAAGGCCATCTTTTTGGGCAGACCGCATTGGTGCAGTTTGAGCTCCGGGCCGGTCACAATGACCGAACGGCCAGAGAAGTCGACTCGCTTACCCAGAAGGTTCTGACGGAAGCGACCCTGCTTGCCTTTCAGCATGTCAGACAGCGACTTCAGCGGACGCTTGTTGGCACCGGTGATGACGCGGCCACGGCGGCCGTTGTCGAACAGAGCATCGACGGATTCCTGCAACATCCGCTTTTCGTTGCGCACGATGATGTCAGGCGCGCGCAGCTCGATCAGACGCTTCAGACGGTTGTTCCGGTTGATCACCCGACGATAGAGATCGTTGAGATCGGAGGTCGCGAAACGACCGCCATCGAGCGGCACCAGCGGGCGCAGTTCCGGCGGAATTACCGGGATCACGGTCAGCACCATCCACTCGGGGCGGTTGCCGGATTCCAGGAAGGATTCGACCACTTTCAGACGCTTGATGATCTTCTTCGGCTTCAGCTCACCTGTCGCCTCCTTAAGATCGGCGCGCAGCTGGTCGGCCTCGGCTTCGAGATCGATCGCCGCCAGCATCTCCCGGATCGCTTCGGCACCGATATTGGCCGTGAACGCGTCCATGCCATAGGCATCCTGCGCGTCCATATACTCTTCCTCGGTCATCATCTGACCGTAGGTGAGGTCCGTCAGGCCGGGTTCGATCACCACGTAATTCTCGAAATAAAGCACCCGCTCGAGATCCCGCAGGGTCATGTCCAGCATCAGGCCGATGCGCGACGGCAACGACTTGAGGAACCAGATATGCGCCACCGGCGAGGCCAGCTCGATATGGCCCATGCGCTCGCGGCGCACCTTCTGCAGGGTGACTTCGACGCCGCACTTTTCACAGACGACGCCGCGGTATTTCATCCGCTTGTATTTGCCGCAGAGACATTCGTAATCCTTGATCGGGCCAAAGATACGCGCGCAGAACAGGCCGTCACGCTCGGGTTTGAACGTGCGGTAGTTGATGGTTTCGGGCTTCTTGATCTCGCCGAAGGACCAGCTGAGGATCCGCTCCGGCGAGGCCAGAGAGACCTTGATCTCATCGAACACCTTGGGCGGCGTGAGCGGGTTGAACGGGTTGTTTGTCAGTTCCTGGTTCATTTTCAAATCCTTGAAAGGGGTGCGTTGGGGTCGAGGGGAACCGTTTTCTTAAAAAGAAAGCGGACCGGGATTTTTGAAAAATCCCGATCAGTGCCTCACTCATCCTCCTCCGCATCCAGGAGTTCCATATTCAGGCCGAGACCGCGGACTTCCTTGACGAGAACGTTGAAGCTCTCCGGAATGCCCGCCTCGAAATTGTCCTCGCCCTTGACGATGCTTTCATAGACCTTGGTCCGCCCGGCCACGTCGTCCGACTTCACGGTCAGCATTTCCTGCAGGGTATAGGCGGCACCGTAGGCTTCCAGAGCCCAGACCTCCATTTCCCCGAAGCGCTGACCACCGAACTGCGCCTTACCACCCAGCGGCTGCTGTGTGACGAGGCTGTAGGGTCCGGTCGAACGCGCGTGGATCTTATCGTCCACCAGGTGGTGCAGCTTCAGCAGGTACTTGACGCCGACGGTCACCGGGCGGGCAAACTGCTCGCCGGTCCGGCCATCGAACAGCACCGACTGACCCGACGTGTCGAAACCGGCCCGCGTGAGGCTGTCGTTCACATCGGCTTCCTTGGCACCGTCAAAGACCGGCGTCGCGATCGGCACGCCGCGCACGACGGTCTTGGCAGTCTCTACCAGCGTGGCCTCGTCCATGTCCTTGATGCCTTCTTCGTAGACATCATCGCCATAGGCGTGGTGCATCGCCTCGCGCACCGGAGTCAGGTCGCCGGAACGACGGTATTCCTGCAGCGCCTCGTCCACGTTGATCCCGAGACCGCGCGCGGCCCAGCCCATGTGGGTTTCGAGGATCTGACCGACGTTCATCCGGCTCGGCACACCCAACGGGTTGAGGCAGAAGTCGACCGGGGTACCATCGGCGAGGAACGGCATGTCCTCCATCGGCACCACTTTCGAGATTACACCCTTGTTCCCGTGACGACCGGCCATCTTGTCGCCTGGCTGCAGCTTGCGCTTCACCGCCACGAAGACCTTGACCATCTTCATCACGCCCGGGGGCAGATCGTCGCCACGACGTACTTTCTCGACCTTGTCCTCGAAGCGCGCATCGAGCGTCCGTTTCTGGATCTCGTATTGCTCGTTCAGGGCCTCGACAATCTTGGCGTCGTCCTCGCCTTCGAGGGCGAGCTGCCACCACTGACCGCGAGACAGGCTTTCGAGCAGCTCCTCGGTGATCTGGCTGTGCGCCTTCACGCCTTTCGGACCTTTCACCGCGACCTTGCCGAGGATCATGTCCCGGAGACGCGCATAGATGTTGCGGTCGAGGATCGCCAGCTCGTCGTCCCGGTCACGGGCCAGACGTTCGACTTCCTCACGCTCGATCTGCAGCGCACGTTCGTCTTTCTCGACGCCGTGACGGTTGAAGACGCGGACTTCGACAACGGTGCCGAAATCGCCCGGCTTCACCCGCAAAGAGGTGTCGCGCACGTCGGAGGCTTTCTCACCGAAGATGGCGCGCAGAAGCTTTTCTTCCGGCGTCATCGGGCTTTCACCCTTCGGAGTGATCTTGCCGACGAGAATGTCGCCCGGCTCCACATCGGCACCGATATAGACGATGCCCGCCTCATCGAGGTTGCGCAGGGCTTCCTCGCCGACGTTGGGGATGTCGCGGGTGATCTCTTCCGGCCCCAGCTTGGTGTCCCGGGCGGCGACTTCGAATTCCTCGATATGGATCGAGGTGAAGACGTCATCCCGGCTGACGCGCTCGGAGATCAGGATCGAGTCCTCGTAGTTGTAGCCGTTCCAGGGCATGAAGGCGACGACGACGTTCTTGCCGAGCGCCAGTTCCCCCATGTCGGTGGACGGACCGTCTGCAACGACCTGACCCTTCTGGACCGTGTCACCCACCTTCACCAGCGGGCGCTGGTTGATACAGGTGTTCTGGTTGCTGCGCTGGAACTTGCGCATGCGGTAGATGTCCACACCCGCGTCGCCCAGCTCGAGGTCTTCAGTGGCGCGGATCACGATCCGGCTGGCATCGACCTGGTCGATGACACCGGCGCGGCGCGCCATGATTGCAGCACCGGAATCCCGGGCCACGACTTCTTCGATACCGGTCCCGACCAGCGGTGCTTCCGCCTGCAGCAGCGGCACGGCCTGGCGTTGCATGTTCGAGCCCATCAGAGCACGGTTGGCGTCGTCGTTTTCAAGGAACGGGATCAGCGAGGCCGCTACCGAGACCAGCTGTTTCGGGCTGACGTCGATCAGGTCCACGTTCTCGGACGGGGCCAGCGTGTAGTCACCCGACTGGCGGGTGCTGACGAGGTCGTTCACGAACTTCATGTTCTCGTCGAGGTTGGCGTTCGCCTGCGCCACGGTGTGACGCATTTCCTCGGTCGCGGACATGTATTGGACATCATCGGAAACCACACCGCCGGAAACCTTCCGGTAGGGCGTTTCGATGAAGCCATACTTGTTGACGCGCGCAAAGGTCGCCAGCGAGTTGATCAGACCGATGTTCGGGCCTTCCGGCGTCTCGATCGGGCACATCCGGCCATAGTGGGTCGGGTGCACGTCGCGCACTTCGAAACCGGCGCGCTCACGGGTCAGACCGCCCGGCCCGAGCGCCGAGAGGCGACGCTTGTGCGTCACTTCGGAGAGCGGGTTTGTCTGGTCCATGAACTGCGACAGCTGCGAGGAGCCGAAGAACTCGCGCACGGCTGCGGCGGCGGGTTTGGCGTTGATCAGATCCTGCGGCATCACCGTGTCGATCTCGACCGAAGACATCCGCTCCTTGATCGCACGCTCCATGCGCAGCAGGCCGACGCGGTACTGGTTTTCCATCAGCTCACCGACCGAGCGCACCCGGCGGTTGCCGAGGTGGTCGATATCGTCGATGTCGCCACGGCCGTCGCGCAGATCGACCAGCGCCTTGACGCAGGCGACGATATCGTCACGGTCGAGCGTGCGCTGGGTGTCGGGCTTGTCGAGATCCAGACGCATGTTCATCTTGACGCGGCCGACGGCAGAGAGGTCATAACGCTCGCTGTCAAAGAACAGCGTGTCAAACAGCGCCGAGGCGGCTTCGACGGTGGGCGGCTCGCCCGGACGCATGACCCGGTAGATGTCCATGAGCGCGGTGTCGCGGTTCATGTTCTTGTCGTTTGCCATGGTGTTGCGCATGTACGGGCCGACATTGACGTTGTCGATATCGAGCAGCGGGATCTCGGTGATGCCCGCGTCGATCAGCTCCTTCGCGGTGCCACCGATCAGATCGCCGTCCTTGTCATACTCAAGCGTCAGCTCGTCACCGGCCTCGACATAGATCGCGCCGGTTTCCTCGTTGATGATGTCCTTGGCGACAAATTTGCCGACGATGTGATCGAAGGGCAGCAGCAGCTCCTTGACCTTGTCCTCGTCGATCAGCTGCTTGACGGCCCGGGGGGTGACCTTCTTGCCGGCTTCGAAAAGGATCTCGCCGGTGCTGGCGTCGATCAGGTCATAGGTCGGACGGGTGCCGCGCACCCGGTCGGGGAAGAAGGGTGCGACCCAGCCCTTGTTCTTCTCAAGCTTGAAAGTGACGGTATTGTAATAGGCATTCATGATGCCTTCCTGGTCCAGCCCCAGGGCATAGAGCAGGGTCGTCACCGGCAGTTTGCGGCGCCGGTCGATACGGGCATAGACGATGTCCTTGGCGTCGAATTCGAAATCGAGCCAGGAGCCGCGGTAGGGGATGATGCGGCAGGCGAACAGGAGCTTGCCCGAGGAATGGGTCTTGCCCTTGTCATGGTCGAAGAACACGCCGGGCGAGCGGTGCATCTGGGAAACGATGACCCGCTCGGTGCCGTTGACGATGAAAGTGCCGTTCGGGGTCATCAGGGGCATGTCGCCCATGAAGACGTCCTGCTCCTTGATGTCCTTGACCGACTTGGCGCCGGTGTCCTCGTCGATATCGAACACGATCAGCCGCAGGGTGACCTTCAGCGGCGCGCTGTAGGTCATGTCCCGCTGCTGGCATTCCTCTACGTCATACTTGGGCTTCTCGAGCTCGTATTTGACGTATTCCAGGACCGAAGTCTCGTTGAAATCCTTGATCGGGAAGACCGATTGGAAAACGCCCATGATCCCTTCCCCGTCGGTCGGGGTCTCGGCATCGCCGGAATTAAGGAACAGGTCGTAGGAGGATTTCTGAACCTCGATCAGATTCGGCATCTCCAGCACTTCGCGGATTTTGCCATAATATTTACGTAGACGTTTCTGGCCAAGGAAGGATTGTGCCATGTGTCGTGTCACCTTTCGTGTCTCTTGCCGAGCGCATCAACCACCGGGGCCGTGGTGCGCGCCCATAAGAGCGGAAAATCCGGGTCAATTCTCGAGTGGCGTCCCACCGCCGCTCTTCCGACCATTTGGACCTATCCAGAGGAATGTTCCCCGTGGAACATTCGTCAAAACAGGTCAGGCTGGACAGGGATTGCCCCCGTCCAGCCCTCTTTTGAATGGTGCGCGACGCGCACCCCCGGCTTAGGCCAGCTCGACTTCGGCGCCAGCTGCTTCCAGCTTGCTCTTGATGTCTTCTGCTTCGGCCTTGTCCACGCCTTCTTTGATCTTGCCACCGGCTTCGACCAGGTCCTTGGCTTCTTTCAGGCCCAGACCGGTGATGCCGCGGACTTCCTTGATCACGTTGATCTTGGAAGCGCCGGCGTTCTTCAGAACGACGTCGAATTCGGTCTTCTCTTCTTCGGCAGCGCCACCTTCGGCAGGGCCGGCCATCATCACTGCGCCGCCAGCGGCGGGCTCGATGCCGTACTCGTCTTTCAGGATGGTTTTCAGTTCTTGTGCCTCAAGCAGGGTCAGACCAACGATCTCTTCTGCCAGTTTCTTCAGATCAGCCATGTTTAGCTCTTTCCGTTAACGATATGTGTGTTCCAACGCCGGTATGCAACCGAACGCCAGCTTGACGAATTGCGTTACGCAGCCGCCTTGTCCTCGATGGTGGACAGGATGGATGCGATATTGCTTGCAGGTGCGCCAATGGCCCCGGCGATGTTCGATGCAGGTGCGCCGATGCAGCTTGCGATCTGAGCGATAAGCTCGTCGCGCGAGGGCATCTTCGACACGGCTTCGACACCGGCCTGGTCCAGAGCGTTCTCACCCATTGCACCGCCGAGAATCACGAATTTCTGATTCTCTTTGGCGAATTCCTGGGCCACCTTGGCTGCTGCCACGGGGTCTTCGGAATAGGTCAGAACGGTCATACCCGTCAGAAGGTCGGCAATGCTTTCGCACGGCTTGCCCTCAAGGGCGATCTTGGCGAGCCTGTTCTTGGCAACACGCACGGCCCCACCGGCAGCGCGTGCGCGCGCCCGAAGGTCCTGCATTTCAGCAACTGTCAGGCCGACGTAGTGGCTGACCACAACGACGCCAGAGCTTTCAAAGATCTGGCCGAGTTCGTCGACCAGCTGTTCTTTTTGTGCTCTATCCACAGTTTCACTCCAAATTTGGGGGTTTCCCCCCGGCTCAGTTCAGGATGCGTACTCTTGCATCCCATTCGGGTCCAATGTCAGGGTCCCGGCCAAAACCACCCGAAGGCAGTAAATTCCCGGTTTCCCATCTCAGGAAGGAATTATGCAGCTTGCGCCGCACCCTCCGTCTCGGACAGAAGCTGGGCCGATACTCTGGCCCCGCTCATCTGACGGGCGAACCCGACAGATCTCAGGTGCAGGGAGGGGCGAAGCCCTCCCCGCGAAATCACTCGGCGATCGCGTTCTCGACAGCGACCGACACGCCCGGGCCCATGGTGGAGCTCAGGTTGATCTTCTTCAGATAGGTGCCCTTGGCACCCGTCGGCTTGGCCTTGGAAACTGCGCCGACGAAGGCACGGATGTTCTCGGCCAGCTTGGATTCGTCAAAGGACAGCTTGCCAACGCCTCCGTGGACGACACCGCCCTTTTCGGCCTTGAACTGCACTTCACCGCCCTTGGCCGCTTTCACGGCGTCGGCAACATCCATGGTCACGGTACCGACCTTGGGGTTCGGCATCAGGTTGCGCGGGCCCAGAACCTTACCCAGACGACCGACGATCGGCATCATGTCGGGCGTCGCGATGCAGCGATCAAAGTCGATCTTGCCGCTCTGGATGGTCTCCATCAGGTCCTCTGCACCGACGATGTCGGCACCGGCCTTCTCGGCCTCTTCAGCCTTGGCGCCACGTGCGAACACGGCAACGCGCATGGTCTTGCCGGTACCGTTAGGCAGGCCCACGACGCCGCGGACCATCTGGTCAGCGTGGCGCGGATCGACGCCGAGGTTCATCGCGATCTCGATGGTCTCGTCGAATTTGACGCTCGAGTTCGACTTGATCAGGCTCACGGCCTCCTCGACGGTCAGGTCTTCCTTACCGGCGAAAGCTTCACGTGCGGCGCGGGTGCGTTTTCCGATTTTTGCCATCTTACTTCACCTCGATGCCCATGGAGCGGGCGGAGCCCAGAATGATCTTCATCGCGGATTCAACGTCATTCGCGCTCAGATCGGCCATTTTCGCTTCCGCGATCTCGCGGACCTGCTTGGCAGTGATGGTGCCGACAGTCTCGCGGCTCGGCGTCTTGGCGCCGGAGTTCACCTTGGCAGCCTTCTTCAGGTAATAAGCCGCCGGGGGCGTCTTGATGTCCATGGTGAAGGACTTGTCCTGATAATAGCTGATCACGGTCGGGCACGGTGCGCCCGGCTCCATGTCTGCGGTCTTGGCGTTGAACGCCTTGCAGAATTCCATGATGTTGATGCCGCGCTGGCCCAAAGCGGGACCGACGGGCGGGGACGGGTTGGCTTGCCCCGCCTTGACTTGCAACTTCATCGTACCGACGAGTTTCTTGGCCATTGGCCTTCTCCTATGTCATCGGTGGGATCGATCCCACCCTACGTGACCGCAACGCGTCGCGGCCCTTGGCTAGCGTGGTCTGGTCCGGCTACGCGTAGCCTCGCCTCCCACAAATGAACGGTCGTTAAACCGTAGGATGGGTGCTCGCACCCATCGTCCCACTCAGATCTGCTTGTTGACCTGAGTGAATTCCAGTTCGACCGGAGTCTCCCGGCCGAAGATCGAGACCGACACCTTGAGGCGCTGGTTCTCTTCGTCGACTTCCTCGATCATCCCGTCGAAATCCTCGAACGGGCCATCGGCGACCTTTACCTTCTCGCCGATCTCGAAATGGATCAGCGTACGCGGCGCATCCTCGCCTTCCTGCACGCGGCCAAGGATCGCCTGAACCTCGGCATCGCGCATCGGCATCGGACGACCCTGCGGGCCGAGGAAGCCGGTGACCCGGTTGATCGAGTTGATCAGGTGATAGCCCTTGTCGGACATCTCCATATGGACGAGCACATAGCCCGGCATGAAACGGCGCTCGGTCGAGACCTTCTTGCCGCGCCGCACCTCGATCACCTCTTCTGTCGGGACCAGCACCTCGTCGATGTCATTCTCGAGGCCCTGCTCTTCCACGGATGTGCGGATCTGCTCGGCGATCTTCTTCTCGAAGTTCGACAGGACGCTGACCGAATACCACCTTTTTGCCATTTGATCCTTGGTCCTTGTCTCTTGCACGGCCCGGGGACCCATGCGGAATTCTGCTTCTGCCCGGACATTCGGTCCGCGCCCTGAACAAAAAATCGGCGCGCAACACGAATCGCCGCACGCCCTTATGTCAGGTGAGGCCTGCGAATAGCCCGCACGCCCCGATCTTTCAAGTGCTCAACGCGATTTTAGTGACCCGCACGGTCAGCTGAAGATATTCAGCACGGCGGTCAGGCCGCTGCGGATCGCGATATCGACCAGCGCGAAGAAGATCGCGGTCAAAGCGGCAAGGATGAACACCATGACAGTGGTCAGCATCACTTCACGGCGGGTCGGCCAGACGACCTTGGCAACTTCGGCCCGGACCTGCTGAATGAACTGAAGCGGATTAGTGGTGGCCATGTCGCGTATCCTGTTTTGCCAGATTGGCCGGATGTAACGGCAAAGCCCGGCGGTTTCAAGCCTGCTGGCGACAGGCGGGCAGCCGCTGTGCCACAGCCTGGAGCGCCTTCCCAAACACCGCCTTTGGCAACTTCTGCCGAATAGATCCATCACCGCGGGAAAGTGGCAGGGGCTGAGGGACTCGAACCCACGACCCTCGGTTTTGGAGACCGATGCTCTACCAACTGAGCTAAACCCCTGTGCCGGGGCTTGGGGTAGTCGCAAATGCCCGCCGGATCAAGAGGAGATCGGCATGGATCGGCCATTTATCCGCCCCGGGCGGAACATTGCGCCCGAGGGACACGTTTCTTCGCTGAATCCTCAGCCCAACCACACAGGAGAGACCGATGACACTCAACAATCTGACCGACGTCTATCACGATCAGCTTCAGGATCTCTATTCGGCCTGCAAGCAATCCCTCGAAGTCACCACGGAACTCGGCCGCGCCGCCAGTGACAGCGACCTCAGCAAGGCGCTGCAATCGGGCAGCCAGGGTATCAGCCGCGGCATGGACGAATTGAAATCGCTTTGCGCGGAGAATGACATCGATCCCGAAGGCGAGCACTGCAAGGGCATGGAGGGTCTCGCGACCGAAGCCCGCAAACATGCGCTCGAGGAAAGTTTCAGCGATGACGCGACCCGCGATGCGATGATCATCACCCAGTATCAGCGCATGGTCCATTACGCGCTGGCGGGCTATGGCTGTCTCGTTGCCTTTGCCAACCGTCTCGGCAAGGATGACGACGGCGCGCGGCTGCAGAACCTGCTTGATCATACCTATGACGGCGACCGCCACATGACGGAGATCGCCACCAAGGGCGGCATCAACGACAAGGCGAGCTGAACGCTACTTCCAAGCGATCGCAGTCGGCCCCGCAGCGGGCCGACTGCGAAACGAGGACGGTCAGACAGGCAAAAGCCGACCCCGGCGTCCTTCCCCGGCGTCCTTCCCCGGCGTCCTTCGACGAAAAAGGTTACATCTTCTGTGACATGTCTCACAGACCACCCTACCCCGAAATGCTATGGATCCTCACCGGCGCCCGGTTTCTGCAAGCTGTGGCGCTTTAATCCATCAGACCGCACGGCGTATAACGACCGGCCTCGATAACGAATGACACCTCCCGTGCCCGATCTCCACGAAAGGGGTTCATCATGAGGTTCAGGGCCATCGTCACATTCGCCATCGCCGCCTTGCTGTTATCGGGCTGCGCCAATGAAAGCCGCTATCCGATGTCCGGGGTCTCGGCAGGTCCGGCAGATTCGGTGCGCGGCATGTCACATCACGATTTCTCGGCCTGGTCGGTGCCATAGGCAAACCGACGGCGGCTGAACGAAGCCCGCCAGCGCACGAAAAGAAAAAGGCCGGGCGATCCTGCGATCACCCGGCCCCCTTCATGACTTAGCGGACCCAGATCCGCGTCGCCTCTTATTCCGTGATCTTGGAGACCACGCCGGCGCCGACGGTGCGGCCGCCTTCGCGGATCGCGAAGCGCAGGCCCTGCTCCATGGCGATCGGTGCGATCAGCTCGACGCCGAAGGAGACGTTGTCGCCCGGCATGACCATCTCGGTGCCCTCGGCCAGGTTGACCGTGCCGGTCACGTCCGTGGTGCGGAAGTAGAACTGCGGACGGTAGTTGGCGAAGAACGGCGTGTGACGGCCACCTTCATCCTTGGTCAGGATATAGGCTTCGGCTTCGAACTTGGTGTGCGGGGTCACGGAGCCCGGCTTGCAGAGCACTTGGCCACGCTCGACACCGTCACGGTCGACACCGCGCAGCAGCGCGCCGATGTTGTCGCCCGCCTCACCGCGGTCCAGCAGCTTGCGGAACATTTCCACGCCGGTGCAGGTGGTCTTCTTGGTGTCGCGGATGCCGACGATCTCGATCTCGTCACCCACGTTGATCACGCCACGCTCGACACGGCCGGTCACAACCGTACCGCGGCCGGAGATCGAGAACACGTCCTCGACCGGCATCAGGAAGGGCTGGTCCACGGCGCGCTCGGGCGTCGGGATATACTCGTCCACGGCGGCCATCAGCTTGCGGATGGATTCCTCGCCGATCTCCGGGTTGTTGCCTTCCATGGCGGCCAGGGCGGAGCCCGGGATCACCGGGATGTCGTCGCCCGGGTAGTCATAGGAGGACAGCAGCTCGCGGATTTCCATTTCCACCAGCTCGAGCAGCTCGGCGTCGTCGACCTGGTCAACCTTGTTCATGTAGACGACCATGTTCGGGATACCGACCTGACGGCCGAGCAGGATGTGCTCGCGGGTCTGGGGCATCGGGCCGTCGGCCGCGTTCACCACCAGGATCGCGCCGTCCATCTGCGCTGCACCGGTGATCATGTTCTTGACGTAGTCGGCGTGGCCGGGGCAGTCGACATGCGCGTAGTGACGGGCTTCGGTCTCATACTCGACATGCGCGGTCGAGATGGTGATGCCGCGGGCCTTCTCTTCGGGCGCGCCGTCGATCTGGTCATAGGCGCGGAAATCGCCGAAATACTTGGTGATCGCTGCTGTCAGCGTGGTCTTGCCGTGGTCAACGTGGCCGATCGTGCCGATGTTGACGTGCGGTTTGGTACGTTCAAACTTTGCCTTTGCCATGATTGGGCGCCCTTTACATTGCCGGGCCCCGCCGGGGACCCTTACCTAACTGGCGCGCGATGTATTGGGTCTGGGCCGTAAAATCAAGCAGGTCTTGGCATTATGCCCGATCGGGGGCGGTTTCGGGCCGCAGCCCTCGGCGGACCCCGCGGCTCACTTGCCCCGGCTCTCCGCCGCACCCGGCGCCGCGACCGGTACGCCGTTGTTGAACCAGCCCTTTTCGGCATTCTGCTCGACAAGGTAACTTTCGATCGACTTGGCGGCGTTCTGGCTGAGGTTCTTCAACTGCTCCGCGGCGGATTTGGTATAGCCCGACCCGACAATCGGCCCCTGGTCGAGCGATTCCAGCACCGTGATCTGATGCGGCTTCGGGGTCAGCTTGATGCCCTTGGCATCATCCCAGACGGTCAGGTTGACGATCAGGATCGATTTCGGCGCGAAGACCAACGGAATTCCCGGCTGCGCCAGCACATAGCCTTCGACGCTCATGCCGAAATGATAGGCACGCTCCCCGTCATAGCGGTCGAACCGCTCCGCCACCGCATCGGTCAGCGCCTTGGTCAGTTCGGCCTCGCTGACCTCCCGGCTCAACGGCCCCTTCACCGCCTTCGGCGCGACGGCGATATTATGTGACAGGTTGAAATCGCCCAGCGGCACCGGTGCCTTGTCAAGATCGGAGGCGCCGTTGCAGGCCACCAGAAACAGAAAAGACATCAAAACGGCGCTGAGGCGGATCATCGGCGGCTCCCGGAACAAAAACACATCGACAGGCGATACCGCAGCGCCGCGCAGGGTGCAATCAATTGCCGCGTTGGCAGAGGCGCCGCGCCGCCCTACCTTCTGCCCGAGACAGGCGAAAGGAGTTGCCGAAAATGGCCCAAGACAGCGCAATTCCAGTCCGCGTGCCGCTGGTCACGGCACCGATGGGCATATTCAAGAGCCTGTCCACCGCCCGTCGCAACGTGCTGCGCATCATTCCGGAGATCGCCACAAGACAGCCGATGGTCACCGGCAAGACCGGCAAACGCTGGCATATGGTGATGGACCCCGGCGCGATCCGTCATATCCTGCTCGACCGGCTCGAGGATTATCCCAAGTCTGTGGTGACCAAGAACCTGCTGAAACCGGCGATCGGGGAATCGCTGTTCATCGCCGAGGGCGCCCATTGGCGCTGGCAGCGGCGCACCGCTGCGCCGGTCTTCTCGCATCGCAACGTGCAGAACCTGGCGCCGATCATGTCCGCCGCCGCAGAGCGCGCCGCCGCGCGCATCGCCGCCGCCGGGCCGCGCGCTGTCGACCTGCTCGATGAGATGGTCACGACCACTTTCGATGTGATCTCCGATGTCACATTCTCAAGCGGAGATACCTTCGACCGGGACGCGGTGCACGGCGCCATCGACGATTACATCGCCGAGGCCGGCAAGATCAGCCTGTTCGACATCCTCGGCTTCCCCGATTGGGTGCCACGGCCCGGTCGGATCATGTCGGGTCAGGCGATGAAGGAGATGAAGGCGATGGCCGACAAGGCCATCGAGAGCCGCGCCGCGCGCGAGCACGAAGGCGTGCCGGATCTGCTCGATCTGCTGCTGGCGGGCGAGGATCCCGAGACCAAGCGCCGGATGAGCACCGCCGAGCTGCGCGACAACCTGCTCACCTTCATCGTCGCGGGGCATGAGACGACTGCGCTGACGCTGGCCTGGTCGATGTACCTCGTGGCGTTTGACCAGCAGGTGCAGGACAGGGCCCGGGCGGAGGCGCAATCGGTGTTGCAAGGGCGCGCGGCCGGGGCGCAGGATGTCGAACGGCTGCCCTATATCCGGCAGATCATCGACGAGGCACTGCGGCTCTATCCCCCGGCCGGGATCGTCTCGCGCACGGCGCGAAAGCCGGACGAACTCTGCGGCCGCGAGATCCGCGCCGGGGAAACGGTGATGATCCCGATCTATGCGCTCGGACGTCACAAGCAGCTCTGGGAGGAGTCCGACGCCTTCCGTCCCGAGCGATTCGCGGATCGCAAGAGCATTGACCGCTATGCCTATCTGCCCTTCGGTGACGGCCCGCGCATCTGCATCGGTGCGTCCTTCGCGCTGCAGGAGGCGGTGATCATCCTTGCGACCCTGCTGTCCCGCTTCCGCTTCACCCCGGTGCCGGGCAAGGAACCCGAACCGGTGATGATCCTCACCCTGCGTCCGGAAGGCGGCGTCTGGCTCAGCGCGGAACCTGTCTGACGAAGCCGTTTTTCTGAAAGAGAACGGACCGGAATTTTCGCAAAATTCCAGCCCGTAAAATCCGTTAATCCGTCAGGGTCAGTTGAACTTGTTGTCCCGCGGGAAACCGCGTGGCGCCATGCGTCCGGTTCCGGCGCGCTTGCCGGTCCACTCGCCAAGATCGCTCTGCGTGCGCGTGCGCCCTGCCGGATCGAGCCAGCTCAACCCCTCGGCCCGCGAGAATGTCGTCGCATCCGACAGGCCCCCGTCCTTGAACTTCTGCAGCCGTACGCCCTTGCCGCGGCCCATCTCCGGCAATTCCTCCAGATCGAAGACCAGCACCTTGCGGTTCTCGCCCACCGTGGCCACGGCATCGCCGCTGACCGGACGACAGATCAGCGCCCTGGTCTCGCCCCGCACGTTCAGCACCTGCTTTCCGCCGCGGGTCTGCGCGAGCACATCATCCTCCGGCACCACGAAACCGTCCCCGGCGCTGGAAGCCACCAGCAGGCGTCGCCCCGGCTTGTGGATGAACAGATCGACGATCTGCACCTCGTTCGGAAGGTCGACCATCAGCCGCAACGGCTCCCCCATGCCACGCCCGCCCGGCAGGTTCGCCGCCGACAACGTGTAGAACCGTCCGTTTGAACCGAAGATCAACAGCCGGTCGGTGGTCTCGGCGTGGAAAATGAAACGCGGCCCGTCGCCGTCCTTGAACTTTAGCTCGCGATTGAGGTCGATATGCCCGGTCATGGCCCGGATCCAGCCCATCTGCGAACAGACCACGGTAATCGGCTCGCGGTCGATCATCGCTTCGAGCGGCACGTCCTCCACCACACCGGCCTCGGCGAAGCTGGTGCGCCGTGCGCCGCCATGCCAATCCTTGCCGAATTGCTTGCGGGTCTCGCGCAGCTGCGCAGTGATGCTGTCCCATTGCAGCACCTCGCTGGCGAGCAGATCCTCCAGTCCGGCCCGCTCGGCTTTCAGTTCCGATTGCTCGCGCAGCAGTTCCAGCTCTTCGAGACGGCGCAGCGAGCGCAGCCGCATGTTGAGAATCGCATCGGTCTGCACCTCGCTGAGCTCACCGCTGCCCGGCCCCGGCGAGACATAATCCGCCTCGTCCCTGGCCCGGACATGCTCACGCCCCCATGCCTCGCGCATCAGCGCCGCCTTCGGGTCCTCGTCATAGCGGATGATGTCGATCACCCGGTCGAGGTTGAGGAAGGCGATGATGAAGCCTTCGAGCACCTCGAGCCGGTGGTCGATCTTCTCCATCCGATGTGTCGAGCGGCGCTGCAGCACCTCGCGGCGGTGATCGAGGAAAGCGCGCAGCACTTCCTTCAGCGAGCAGACCTGCGGCGTCACCCCGTCGATCAGCACGTTCATGTTGAGCGAGAACCGGACCTCGAGATCGGAATTGCGATAAAGCATCCCCATCAGCACTTCCGGATCGACGTTCTTGCTGCGCGGCTCGATGATCATCCGCACGTCATCCGCCGATTCGTCGCGCACATCGGCGAGGATCGGGATCTTCTTGGTCTGGATCAGCTCGGCGATCTTCTCGATCAGCTTGGACTTCTGGACCTGATAGGGAATCTCGGTGACGACGATCTGCCAGGCGCCGCGGCCCAGTTCCTCGACCTCCCAGCGGCAGCGCAGACGGAAGCCGCCCTTGCCGGTGCGATAGGCGGTCGCGATGTTCTCCGGCGGCTCGACGATCACCCCGCCGGTCGGGAAGTCCGGTCCCGGCACATAATTCAGCAACGTGTCGTCGCGCGCGTCGGGGGTCTTGATCAGGTGGATACAGGCGTCGCAAAGCTCGGCGATGTTATGCGGCGGAATATTGGTGGCCATGCCCACCGCGATCCCGGAAGAGCCATTGGCCAGCAGGTTGGGAAATTGCGCGGGCAGCACCACCGGTTCGGTAAGCGTGCCATCGTAATTCTCGCGGAAATCAACGGCGTTTTCGTTGAGCCCTTCCAGCATCGCCTCGGCGACCGCGGTCATCCGGGCCTCGGTATAGCGGCTGGCGGCCGGGTTGTCGCCGTCGATATTGCCGAAATTCCCCTGCCCGTCGACCAGCGGGTAGCGGACGTTGAAATCCTGCGCCAGACGCGCCATCGCGTCATAGATCGCCGCATCGCCATGCGGATGGTAATTGCCCATCACGTCGCCGGAGATCTTTGCCGATTTGCGGAAACCGCCCGTCGATGACAGCCGCAGTTCGCGCATCGCATAGAGGATACGCCGGTGCACCGGCTTCAACCCGTCCCGCGCATCGGGCAGGGCCCGGTGCATGATCGTGCTGAGCGCATAGGTCAGATACCGATCCCCCAGCGCGCGGCGCAAAGGTTCGGACAGATCACCGGGATGCGGGGTCGGGGGGGCGGTCAGGTCAGACATGGATGCTGTGTAGCCAAGCCGCAATTTCCCGGCAAGCGCCACTTTGCTTCCGCGGCGTCGCGGCAGATGCCTGCGGCGGCGACGCATCGCTAACCAGTTTCGCTTTCCTCTGCGGGGAATCGGCGAAACATGTTATTGAACCATTGGGGAGGTTTTGGCGTTGGGCTCGAAAGCAAATGACTTTGGGGGACCACGACATGGCACGTTTCATTTTTATCACCTTCGGCTTTCTGGGATGGGCCTTTTTCGAAATGAGCGGCGGGACGAATTTCGACCCTGACGCCTATCGCCTGGCCCGCGCAGCAGAAGCCGAATCCGATTCCCAAACCGTCGTCGCAGAACGTAGCACAGCCGCCACATCGCCCCGCAATGTCGAGCGCCGTCAACCCTTGGTCACCCAGGCCGCCTTTGCCAGCAACACGACGATGGGTGCCAGCGTCACCCCCGCCTTGCTCAACCTGACCACCCGCGTTCCCGTACAGAAAGCCGTCGCGCGCGACGACGACAGGATGCCGAATGCCAAGGCCAATGGCGGCAGCGTCGTGTCCAGTGCCGATACTCCGGCCATCATTCTGCCGAGCCTGATCGGTTCCGCGCAAGCCGGTACCGTGCAGAAAGCCGCGCTTGAGAGCGACACCGGCCATGACCTGCGCGTCGTCTCCGGGGATCGGGTCAATGTCCGTGGCGGTCCGGGTACCAAGTACAGCATTGTCAACAAGATGAGCCGTGGCGACGAGGTGGAGATCCTCCGCGACAACGGCAATGGCTGGGTCAAGCTGCGCCCGGTCGACGGCGGCCCGGTCGGCTGGATGGCCGATTTCCTCCTCGCCGACAGCTGATTGCTTGCCAAACCCCCGGCAAGCGTCGATCAAGGCCTCCCAACCGGAGGCCTTTTTTCATGTCCGAGCGCGTTATCCTGATTACCGGCTGTTCCTCCGGCATCGGCTATGCCGCTGCCCACGGGATGCGGGAACGCGGCTGGCGCGTCTTCGCCGCCTGCCGTCAGGAAGCTGATTGCGTCAGGCTGCGCGCGGAGGGGTTCGAAAGCCCTCGGCTCGATTACACCGACGGCGACAGTATCGAAGCGGCCCTCGCCGAAGTCCTGAAGGCCAGTGGTGGCAGGCTCGATGCGCTGTTCAACAACGGCGCCCATGCCACGCCCGGCGCGGTGGAAGACCTGCCGACAGAGGCGCTGCGGGCGATTTTCGAAGCCAATTTCTTCGGCTGGCACAGCCTGACCCGGGCGGTGCTGCCGGTGATGCGCGCGCAGGGTCACGGGCGCATCGTGCAATGTTCCTCGGTTCTCGGCTTCATCACCCTGCCCTGGCGCGGCGCCTATAACGCCACGAAATTCGCGCTCGAAGGGTTGAGCGACACGTTGCGGATCGAGATGCGCGGTACCGGCATCGCGCTGGCCCTGATCGAGCCCGGTCCGGTGACCTCGCGGATCCGCGCCAATTCGATCCCGCATTTCGAACGCTGGATCGACTGGCGTGCCTCACCGCGTCGCGCCCAATACGAAAGCCAGCTACTGAAGCGCCTCTACGCCAGCCGCGAGCGGCCCGATCGTTTCGAACTGCCGCCCGAGGCGGTGCTGCGAAAACTCGTCCATGCCGTCGAGGCGCCACGTCCGAGACCGCGATATTATGTCACAACACCGACATATCTCATGGGTTTTCTGCGGCGAATCCTGCCGACACGGGCGCTCGACTGGGTGCTGAGCCGGTAAAAAACCTTGCGTCGCGATCCTGCCTCGTTACACCTCGGACACGCCGGAAAGGAACGCCATGCCCGCTGACCCGTTATTCATCATCGTCCTGCTCGCCGTCGTCGCGGTGGCCATCGTACTGGTTCTGGGGCTTGGAGGTTTTGCCGGTGGCGGCGCATTCAACAAGCGTCACAGCAACAGGCTGATGCGTTGGCGGATCATCGCGCAGTTCATCGCGGTCCTGCTGATCCTGGCCTATATCTATCTGCGCAGAAAGGCTGGCTGATGGTTGTCCTCAACAAGATCTACACACGCACCGGAGACAAGGGCGAGACCGCGCTCGGCAATGGCGCGCGGGTGGCCAAACATGACATCCGTGTCGAAGCCTATGGCACCGCGGATGAGCTCAATTGTTTCGTCGGCGTCGCCCGGCTCGAAGCGGAGAACGAAACCGATGCCGCCCTGGCGAGGATCCAGAACGATCTCTTCGATCTCGGCGCCGATCTCTGTCGTCCCGACATGGAAGCCGATGCCGAAGCGGAATATCCGCCGCTGCGGCTCGCCTCCGAACAGGTCGACCGGCTGGAACGGGAAATCGACGTGATGAACAGCGAGCTCGAACCGCTGCGCAGCTTCATCCTGCCCGGCGGTGAGCGGTTGGCGGCGCATCTGCATGTCTGCCGGACCGTCGCGCGCCGCGCCGAACGGCTCGCCGTGGCACTCGCCGGGAGCGAGACAATCAACCCGGCGGCGGTCAAATATCTCAACCGGCTGAGCGACTGGTTCTTCGTCGCGGCACGCATGGCCAATGATCGCGGTCACAAGGATGTTCTCTGGGTTCCGGGTGCCAATCGGTGATGCGTAATGCCAAGGCGAGGTGAAAACCGGCATGCCGCGGCGTCGAACGGGCGCAGATTGCCGATTTTGGCCTGTTTCAACGGGTCCGGCTTCGTTAAACCCGTGGTGAGTTTTAGGGAGACCGGCCGCAAGGTCGAGTCGCAAATCGAGGAGAAAAATCGCCCATGAAGGTACTGGTACCTGTCAAACGCGTGATCGACTACAACGTGAAGGTGCGCGTCAAAGCGGACGGATCGGGTGTGGATCTCGCCAATGTGAAAATGTCGATGAACCCGTTCGACGAGATTTCCGTCGAACAGGCGATCCGCCTGAAGGAAGCCGGTCAGGTCGAAGAGGTCATCGCTGTCTCGATCGGCGTCAAACAGGCCCAGGAAACCCTGCGCACCGCCCTGGCGATGGGCGCGGACCGGGCGATCCTGGTCGTGGCTTCCGACGATGTGCATCAGGACATCGAGCCGCTGGCCGTCGCCAAGATCCTCAAGGCGATCGTCGATGAGGAGCAGCCCGGCCTCGTGCTCTGCGGCAAGCAGGCCATCGACAACGACATGAACGCCACCGGCCAGATGCTAGCCGCGCTGCTCGGCTGGTCCCAGGCGACCTTCGCCTCGGACATCGAGATCTCGGGCGAGACCGCCAAGGTCACCCGTGAGGTCGACGGCGGCCTGCAGACCATCGAGGTCAAGATGCCCAGCATCGTGACCGTCGACCTGCGCCTCAACGAGCCGCGCTATGCCTCGCTGCCCAACATCATGAAGGCGAAAAAGAAACCGCTCGAGGAAAAGACGCCCGAAGATTACGGTGTCGATGTCTCCAACCGTCTGGAAATCGTGAAGACCGTCGAGCCGGAAGCCCGTGCCGCGGGCATCAAGGTCGGATCGGTTGATGAACTGGTGGCGAAACTCAAAGAAGTGGGGGCTGTGTAATGGCTGTTCTTCTCCTTGCAGAAGTAACCGATGGCGAGCTGGCGATGGACGCGACCGCGAAGGCCGTGACCGCCGCAAAAAAACTGGGTGACGTGACCGCGCTGTGCTGTGGCGCCCATGCCGCCGCCGCGGGTGAAAGCGCTGCCAAGATCGACGGCGTTTCCAAGGTGCTGGTTGCCGAGGACGAATCTCTCGGTCACCGCTTGGCGGAATCCACCGCGGCGCTGATCGTCAGCCTTGCGGATGATTACGAGCACATTGTTGCCCCGGCTACGACCGATGCGAAAAACGTGATGCCCCGCGTCGCCGCGCTGCTCGATGTGCAGATCATCTCCGATGCTTCCGGCGTCGTGGATGCGGACACGTTCGAACGCCCGATCTATGCCGGCAACGCAGTGCAGACAGTGAAATCGAAGGATGCGAAAAAAGTCATCACCTTCCGCACATCGACCTTCGATGCGGCCGGTGACGGCGGCTCGGCCTCGGTCGAAACCATCTCGGCTGCCGAGAACCCGGGTCTCAGCTCCTGGGTCGAGGACAAGGTCGCGGAAAGCGATCGTCCCGAGCTGACCTCGGCCGGTGTGGTCGTCTCCGGCGGCCGCGGTGTCGGCTCGGAAGAGGATTTCGCGCTGATCGAGAAGCTCGCGGACAAGCTCGGCGCCGCCGTCGGTGCCTCGCGCGCCGCGGTCGATTCCGGCTATGCCCCGAACGACTGGCAGGTCGGCCAGACCGGCAAGGTCGTCGCCCCGGCGCTCTATGTCGCGGTCGGCATTTCCGGCGCGATCCAGCATCTCGCCGGCATGAAGGACAGCAAGGTCATCGTCGCGATCAACAAGGACGAAGAAGCGCCGATCTTCCAGGTTGCCGATTACGGTCTGGTCGCGGACCTCTTCGAAGCCGTGCCGGAGCTGATCGAGAAGCTTTGACCCTGATCGGGCTGCGGCCCGGTCCGACGAAATTACAAAGGCCCGCCGCTATGGCGGGCCTTCGCCTTTGGCAAGAGAGGCTTTGGCGGCTCAGACCTTCGCAGAGACCCGCGCCAGTATCTGCGCGGCCACTTCCCGATGCGCCGCGCCGCCGAGCATCCGCGCGGCGGCGGGGGCTTCCATCTCGCTGAACGCCATGTCGTCATCTGCCGCGCCTGCCGCACGGGGAGGGACGATCACTTCGACCAGCCCGTCGGCCAGAGGCGCGATCTGCGCGATCATTTCCCGGGTCACGAACGCCGGAGTTTGCCGTCGCGATACCGAGGCAATACCGGCATGATAGCGAGGCGCCGGTTCGGCGAGCCCCAGCAACATGCAGCGGCTCCCGATCCGGCCGAGCAGCAGCCGCATCGCGCGCAGCCAGGCGCGCTGCAAATCGGCCTTCAGCGTGGCGAACCGCTCCGGACAGGTTCGATAGAGGTGATCGAGCAAATGCCCGGTGAAATGAAATTCCGAGAAATCGACCTTTGGATAGAGCGCGCGCAGCGCCTCCGATGCGGCGATGAAACGGTCATTGCGCCGCGTATGTACCTGGTAGAAGCGATTGTTCAGGTTCCGCGCCCCAAGCAGCTCCACGATTGTAAGATCGGCACGGTCGAGAATCTCCATCACCGGCCCATCGTTCAGATAGGCGTCAATCCCGGCATTGGCGAGACCGAGGTTCACACAGGTCTTCCCGCTGCCCGCCTCGACCAGCGCCGGATAGGGGCTGCGCATGAAACGCCCGAATGTCTCGCAACCGCCCAGAAAGGCCATATAGGGCCGGTCCAACACACGTTTTGGCCCGCGGAACGTCAGCTTCGACCGGCCATAACGGCACGGCTCATGGTCGAGGGCCCCCGGCCCCCTTGAGTCACAGGTCATCACACCCACCCTTCTTTTCACACCCGGGAATGACATTGCACATCTGCATTTTCGATTCGCTTAACGGGCGAATTTGTGATGAAACCGCTGAAAACCCGGCCCTTGCGGCGCCCCGCTGCAGCGCTATGGTAGCGCCGGAACAGCAAAGGACAGACGATGGAAATCCAGACAATCGGCATCGTGGGCGCGGGGCAAATGGGCAATGGCATTGCCCATGTGATGGCGCTGGCGGGTTATGACGTCCTGCTGACGGATGTGAGCGAGGCCGCGCTGAGCGACGCGATGAAGATCATCACCGGCAATCTGGACCGGCAGGTCAGCCGCGAGAAGATCTCCGCCGCCGACAAGGACGCCGCGCTGGCCCGTATCACCACGACACAGCAGCTTACCGATCTCGGCAACAGCGACCTTGTGATCGAGGCGGCGACCGAGCGGGAGACCGTCAAACAGGCGATTTTCGAAGATCTGATACCGCATCTGAAGCCGACGACGATCCTGACCTCGAATACCTCGTCGATCTCGATCACCCGGCTGGCGAGCCGCACTGACCGGCCGGAAAAGTTCATGGGGTTCCATTTCATGAACCCGGTGCCGGTGATGCAGCTTGTCGAGCTGATCCGCGGGATCGCCACCGACGAGGAGACCTTCGCGGCCTGCCGCGAGGTCGTGCGACGCCTAGGCAAAACCGCCGCCTCGGCCGAGGATTTTCCCGCCTTCATTGTCAACCGGATCCTGATGCCAATGATCAACGAGGCCGTCTACACGCTATATGAAGGCGTCGGCTCGGTTGAATCGATCGATTCCTCGATGAAGCTCGGGGCCAATCATCCGATGGGGCCGCTGGAACTGGCGGATTTCATCGGGCTCGACACCTGTCTCGCGATCATGAACGTGCTGCATGACGGGCTCGCGGATACGAAATACCGACCCTGCCCTCTGCTTACAAAATATGTCGAGGCCGGATGGCTGGGACGCAAAACCCAACGCGGATTCTACGATTATCGGGGCGAGACACCGGTGCCGACGCGCTGATCCTCGCGGGTGGAGCGGGGGCCGCCCCCCGCCCCCGGAGTATTTTCCGCATAAAGAAGCGAGACCCGGTGCCCGGTCAGTTCTGCAGCGACAGCGTGTGTTCACGCAGCCAGACCATGAAGCCGCGCGGGTCGTCGGCCCAGCGTTCGATCCGGTCCTGCGGGATCGGGTGGCCGATGATCGGCGCCTGTGGCTTGTCGCAGCTGTGCACGATCTCATGCAGCAACAGGCCCTGACGCAGGATCGGGCTGAGCTTGTTGGCGATCTGATAGGCACGGCTGTTCTGGCCCGGGAACCGGATCGGCACCACGGTGGCACCCGAACGCCGGATCATCTTGGCGGTGAAGACATTCCATTCGGCTTCGATGGCCGGGCCGGACCAGGTTTCGGAACTGGCCACGACGCCGGAGGGAAACAGGGCCACGACGCCGCCCTCGTTCAGATGGGCCATGGCCTTGCTGCGCATCTCGACGCCCTTGCGCTGTGCGTCAGGGTCATGGGGGAAGGGCACCGGGATCATGTAGCTTCCGGCAACCTCGTCAAGCGAGGTCAGCAGCGAACGGGTCAGGATCCGGTAATCGGGGCGTATCCGGCCGATCAGATCGGCGAAAATCATTCCGTCGACCATGCCATGCGGGTGATTGGCCACCACCACGACCGGTCCCTGTCGGGGAATCCGCGCGAGCTGCTCGCTCGGGGTTTGCAGCTCGATGCCCATCGTGTCGAGCGCGGCGCGCCAGAACGCCTGGCCTGAGGGCGTGCCGCGTTTCTCGAATTTGCGGATCAGGCGCAGAACCGTGAGCTTGCCGGTAAGCCATTCCATGACCCGGATCACCCCTGCCTTCACCGGATCGTCGAAGGTCGAGGCGTAGGACAGGCTGCGGCGGTCATAGCGGGTGAAGCTGACCGTCGGCTGTGGCGGGCCGGCAAGGTCGCGCGGCGCTGCGGATTGTGTTTCGTCGATCAAGTTGGAGCACCCTCCGGGGAGATTTTGCAGGGCGTCAGGCCCCTTCTCCGAACTTGTCCGCGACCAGTTCGGTCAGCGCGACAGCCAGGGCTTCGGCGTCAGGCCCGGAGATATGCACGTCAATAGAGCTTCCCTTTGCGGCTGCCAACATCAAAAGTCCCATGATGGAATCGCCCGACGCGCTCATGCCTTCCTTGCAGACCTCTGCACGCGCGTCGAATGCCTCCACCACCTCGACGAGCTTCGCCGAAGCGCGGGCATGCAGGCCCTTTTCATTGACGATCTTGAGGCTGACTTTGGTCATGTGGCTTCGCCCTGTGGTCCGGTACTGACATTCTGGCTGTCGATGTATTTCTTGCCTGCCTCAAGCGCGGCCCGCACGGCGTCGGGGACATCCATCTGTCGCGACTTGGCGAGCTTGATCAGCATCGGCAGGTTGGCGCCATAGATGATCCGGCGATTCTGCGGTTTGCAGGCCCGCAGACTGAGATTCGATGGCGAGCCGCCGAAAAGATCGGTCACCACCACCACGCCGGATCCCTGATCGACTTCGTCCGCGGCCGCGCAGATCTCGATCTCCTTGGCGGCGCGGTCGTGATCCGCCTGGATGGCGATGGCGCGCATGCCAAATTGCGAGCCGACGACATGTTCGATGGCGGCAAGATATTCCTGCGCCAGCCCGCCATGTGCGACTATCACGATTCCAATCACGTCCGCGCCTCTTCCCGGTTCCGCCGGTCCAACTCACGGTGCCTAATTGACACCTGCCAGCCCTGCTCCGCAAGGCGCAAAGCGTGATGTTCCGCGAGGGTGACCGAGCGATGCTGCCCTCCGGTACAGCCAAAGGCGATGGAGATATGCGATTTGCCCTCGTCGCGGCTCGCCGGGAGCAGCAGCAGGCTGAGTTCCAGAACCTTCTGCGAGAATTCGGCAAACAGCGGATCGCCTTGCACATAGCTCGCGACGGCGGCATCGGTACCGTCGAGGGTGCGCAGATCCTGTTGCCAGAACGGATTGCGCAGGAACCGGCAGTCATAGACCATATCGACACTGCGCGGCAGGCCGCGTTTGTAGGAGAAGCTCTGCACCGAGACGGTGAGGTGATGTTCGCCCCCCGGTGCGAACCAATGTTCAACCTCGCTGCGCAGCTGATGCACGTTGAGATCGCTGGTCTCGATCAGCACGTCGGCCCGCGCGCGGATCGGCGCCAGCATCTCCAGCTCGCGCGCGATCCCCACGGCGGGTCGGTCGGCGGGGGCCAGCGGATGGCGGCGTCTGGTCTCCGAAAAGCGGCGCAGCAGCACGTCGGTCGAGCAATCGAGGTATAGCAGCTCGGCCACCAGTCCGGGCCGCGCCGACAGGCTGCCCAGCAAGTCGAGCACGTTGTTGGCGGAGAAATCGCGGTTGCGCGGATCGATGCCGAGCGCCAGCGGGCGCAGCTCGCCGGTGCCGTCGAGCAGCGGGGTCAGCAGCCGCAGGGGCAGATTGTCGATGGTCTCGAAACCGGCGTCTTCGAGCACGTTGAGCGCCGAGGTACGGCCGGCCCCGGAGGGGCCGGTAACAAGCACGATGCGGCGGGAGGATTGGTCAGGTCGGGTCATCACGTGTCTTTTCTGCTGCCCTTCAGGTAGAGCATGATTGCCGCTGCGAAATGAGGGCTGTCGGCATTGTGAAGGCAAGTCACATCAATGCCAAGGACACGGTGATGGTGCAACAGCGGCAAACGGTCCCGCTCCCTGATCGCCAGATCGACGACCAGGGCAACCGGAGCCGGAGCCGCAGGCGGAACCTGCAGGAGCCCGACGCCGCGCGCCTCGATCAGGCCCGCAATCTGCTCCGGCGCGCTGGCCAGCAAGGCGTCCTGCCGACGGGACACGAGGGTGCGGTCATCGCTGATCAGACCGGCACCCAGCGCCAGAAGCTGAAGCGCCAGGGAGGATTTGCCGCTGCCGGAAGGCCCGATGATCAACACCGCCTTCTGCGTGATCCGCAGGCTTGTGGCATGCAGGATGACCGAGGCCTTCGTCATGGCGCCGCCGGAACGCGGCGTCCGCCCCTGAGGTCAGGTCGGCAGACCGACGACAAAACGGGCCCCCAGCGGTTCGGAGGTGATGTCGGCCACGGTCGGACGGATGTTCTCGGCCCAGATCACCCCGCCATGGGCTTCGACGATCTGCTTGGAGATCGCCAGGCCGAGCCCGGAATTATTGCCGAAATGTTCCTCGGGCCGTTCCGAATAGAAACGTTTGAAGATCTTCGACAGGGCCTGATCGGGGATGCCGGGGCCGGTATCCTCGACCACGATCAGCACCCGGTTCTCGCGCTGGCGCGCCCAGACCCGGATCGCGTCGCCGTCCTCGCAGAAGGAAATCGCATTGGTGATCAGGTTGACGAAGACCTGCGCCAGCCGCGCTTCCAGCCCGTGCACGGTGATGGGTTTTTCCGGCAGGTCGATGATAAAGTCGATGCCTTTGCGCTTCGCGTCCTCTCCCAGATACTGACCGAGATTGCCCAGCATCTGCAGCAGATTGAACGGCTCCTCCTCCTCTTTCACCAATTCGCTGTCGAGCCGCGAGGCGTTGGAAATGTCGCTGACCAGCCGATCGAGGCGGCGTACGTCGTGGTCGATTACGTCGAGCAGCTTGTCGCGCTGATCTTCGCGTTTGACGAGGCGCAGCGTGCCCACGGCGGAGCGCAGCGAGGCCAGCGGGTTCTTGATCTCATGAGCCACGTCGGCGGCAAATTGTTCATTGCCGTCGATGCGGTTGTATAGGGCCGAGACCATGCCACGCAGCGCGCCGGAGAGCCGACCGATCTCATCCGGTCTGCCGGTCAGGTCCGGGATCCGGATGCGGCCGGGATTCATCTTGCGCGCATCCTTGTCGCGGCCGAGTTCGGCGGCGGCGGCGAGGTCGGCGAGCGGGTTGGCGATGGTGGAGGCGAGAACCAGCGACAGGCCGATGCTGACCAGCGTCGCGATTACGAACATCTGCAGGACGCGCTCGCGTTCGCCGCGCACCAGCTTGTCGATCTCCCCGGCGGCGCTGGTCACGGCCACCACGCCGACCGGGCGTCCGGCCTGCAGGATCGGGGTCGCGACGGTAAGCAGGACACCGCCGACGGCGTCGAAATTATTCTCGATCTGGGTGCCGTTCTCGAGGCTCATCGCGATCATTTCGCGCAGCTCGTCCTCGATCTGTGGCGCGGATGACGGGTCCGACCCTCCGAAAGGGGCCGAGATCTTGCGCCATATCCAGTCCAGACCGTCGATCATCAGGGTCCGCCCGGCGGGAGAAGCGGTGGGTTCCGCCGTCAGGTCCTTCTGGCCTTCGGATCGGGCGATCAGGGCTTCGGAAGGGTCATAGACGAAGACCTCGATCCCGCTGCGCAGGTCGAGCGCCGAGAGCGTGCCGTCAACGTCCACACCATCGCCCGTGGCCAGGTTGACCGGTGCACCGCTTGGCAATTGCGCTTCGATCACATCGGCGATCAGCTCGGCTTCGGAGACCAGCGAGCCGGCACGCTGCATTACCAGGGAATCGCGCGAGGAATTGAGATAAAGGATACCCGCGACAAGCACGTTCAGCGCGATCAGGTTGAAGGTGATGATCTTGCGGGTCAGCGGCGAGGCGCGCAGCAGCCAGAGGCCCCGGCTCTCGCGGCACGGACGCAGTTCCTCGGTAGCGCCATTCTCCGGCGCGACCCAGTCATCGCCCAGCACAACGGCGCCCTCCTCAATGGATGGGCCTTGATCCCGCACGAAGCTCCTTTCGGCCAGCGCCATCAGCTCAGATCACTCTTCGTTATATCTGTAACCAATACCATAGAGGGTCTCAATCGCGGAAAACTCCTCGTCGGCACTGCGCATCTTCTTGCGCAAGCGCTTGATATGGCTGTCGATCGTCCGGTCGTCCACATAGACCTGATCGTCATAGGCCACATCCATCAACTGATCGCGGGATTTGACGAAACCGGGGCGCTGCGCGAGCGCCTGCAGCAACAGGAATTCGGTCACGGTCAGGGACACGTCCTTGCCCTTCCAGCTCACCGCATGGCGCAGCGGATCCATGCGCAGGTCGCCACGTTCCATCACTTTGGTTTCTTCGGCATCTCCGACCTCGTCGGTGGCGACGGCGTCTTGGCGCCGCAGGAGGGCGCGGATCCGTTCGACGAGCAGACGCTGACTGAAAGGTTTCTTGACGTAATCGTCGGCGCCCATGCGTAGCCCGAGCACCTCGTCGATCTCGTCATCCTTGGATGTCAGGAAGATCACCGGCATCGCGGTTTTCTGGCGCAGCCGCTGCAGCAGGTCCATCCCGTCCATCCGCGGCATCTTGATGTCGAGAACCGCCATGTCGGGCAGTTTCTTGTTGAACGCATCAAGCGCCGCCTGACCGTCGTTATATGTTTCGACTTCGAAACCTTCGGCTTCGAGGGTCATCGAGACCGACGTGAGGATATTGCGGTCGTCATCCACCAACGCAATTTTCGACATTGCCCGTTTCCTTGTGCTGCCCATACCAATGAATTTTTCGACCATTGATGGTGAGAATGCCTGTCGGATCAATCATTAACTGCGAATCACGCCGCCAGTTAGTCCTATTCGGACCATAATTTGGCTAAGAATGACTAAATTGCCGCAGTTTGCCGGTCGAATCAGTCTCTTGTGCGCGGCGATCGTGACCATTCCTTCGGGTAGGTCGCGCAAAGATCGCCATGGTGGCGCTAACTGCCTGCAACTCGCCTGTTCATATCTGAAAGCCTCGTGCTAAGAGGCGCACAGGCCCTTCACGGACCGCGGGCAGCCAGCCCGATCCACCCCATTATACGCCCCTTCCGGCGCGCCTACAGGAGACACCACATGACATCTGGACGGGTAAACCCGCAGTTCCGCCTTGAAGACCAAGGTATCGGGGGACTTGGCAATGTCTATTACAACCTGATGGAGCCCGCCCTGGTCGAGGCGGCGCTGAACCGCGGCGAGGGCACGCTGGGCAAGGGCGGCGCCTTCCTCGTCACCACCGGCAAGTTCACCGGCCGTTCACCCAAGGACAAGCATGTCGTCAAGACAGACAGCGTCGCCGATACGATCTGGTGGGACAACAACGCCGCGATGTCGCCGGAAGGCTTCGACGCGCTTTACACCGATATGCTCAAGCATATGGAAGGCGGCGATTACTACGTGCAGGACCTGGTCGGCGGTGCCGATCCGAAACACGCGATCAACGTGCGCATGGTCACCGAACTGGCCTGGCACGGGCTGTTCATCCGCACCATGCTGCGCCGTCCCGAACGCGAGGCGCTGGATGATTTCATTGCCGATTTCACCGTCATCAACTGCCCCAGCTTTCAGGCCGACCCGGCAAAGCACGATTGCCGTTCCGAAACCGTCATCGCGATGAATTTCGACCGCAAGATGATCCTGATTGGTGGGACGGAATATGCCGGTGAGAACAAGAAATCGGTGTTCTCCCTGCTCAACTACCTGCTGCCGGAAAAGGGCATCATGCCGATGCATTGCTCGGCCAACCACGCCACCGGCAATCCGGTCGATACGGCCGTGTTCTTCGGCCTCTCCGGCACCGGCAAGACGACGCTGTCGGCCGATCCCGAGCGCACGTTGATCGGGGACGACGAACACGGCTGGTCCGACAACGGTACCTTCAATTTCGAGGGCGGCTGCTATGCCAAGACCATCAATCTCAGCCGTGAGGCGGAGCCTGAAATCTATGCCACGACCGAGAAATTCGGCACCGTGATCGAGAACATGGTCTTCGACGAAGAGACCAAAGAACTGGATTTCGACGACGATTCGCTGACCGCGAACATGCGCTGTGCCTATCCGCTGCACTATATCTCCAACGCTTCGACGAAGGCGGTCGGCGGGCATCCCAAGAACATCATCATGCTGACCTGCGACGCCTTCGGCGTGCTGCCGCCGATCGCGCGGCTGACCCCGGCGCAGGCGATGTATCACTTCCTGTCGGGCTTCACCTCCAAGGTGGCGGGCACCGAGCGGGGGATCACCGAGCCGGAACCGACCTTCTCGACCTGTTTCGGCGCCCCATTCATGCCGCGCCGCCCCGAGGTCTATGGCAACCTGCTGCGTGAGAAGATCGCCCAGCACGGCGCCACCTGCTGGCTGGTCAACACCGGCTGGACCGGCGGCGCCTATGGCACGGGCTCGCGGATGCCGATCAAGGCCACGCGGGCGCTGCTCACAGCCGCGCTCGACGGCTCATTGGCGGATGTCGAATACCGCAAGGATCCGAACTTCGGTTTTGAAGTGCCGGTCTCGGTCACCGGGGTCGCCGACATCCTGCTGGATCCGCGCCGGACATGGGACAACCCGGAATCCTATGATCGTCAGGCTGCCAAGCTGGTGGCGATGTTCTCGAACAATTTCGAGCAATATCTGCCCTATATCGACGAAGATGTGAAAGCCGCGGCAATCAGCTGATCCGCGACAATGACCTGACCCACCCGGCCGGACATCCCCGGCCGAGTGGCTCTTCCATACTGCATCCCTAGGCCGCCAGCGGCATCAGATCCGCGAGCGGCAGGTTGAGCACGTAGCGCAGATCCTCCCGCCCCATATAGGCCATGAACCCTTCGACCGGTTTGGACTCGCCCGCGAGAAACCAGCGCAGCGCGCCCGGCTCCGTATGCATCCAGCCGGTGCGCTCGGCCAGGCCCTTGAAGGCAACCGCCTTGACCATGAAGGCAATGACGTGGTCCGGGTCCCAGTGCTGGATCGCCTGCCAGAACCCGAAACGCCCGAGGATGCAGGACAGGCCCGCGCCACGGAACTGCCCCGCCTCCCCGCCGATCCAGAATTCACCATGATAGGCTACCTGCCCGCGCATCCGTCCTGCCCCGGGCCCGGCCCGGTAGCGACAGCGCGGCAGGTCGAGCGCCACACCGGAGGGCGGAAAATCTCGGAACCGACGGGTGAAATATTGCGCGACATTCCGTCCGCCAAGATCGAGCATGCGCAGCGCCTGGCTGTGCATGACCTCGCCGTCGCGGTCGCGCCCGACGATCCAGAGCGCGTTGTCCGCCTCCAGCCGGTGACGTGCCGGATCAAAAGGCGCGCCGAGCTCATGGTCGGGCCGGGCGGTTCTCAGGATCTCGCGGTACAGGCCGAAGTCATGCCCCACCTCGAGCGTGACGCCGTGACGCTGCAGGATCTCGGCACTGTGGACGAGAAAACGCTCGCCCTTGCGCATCGAAAGTAAGCTCATCAGAATTGCCCTTCATTGCATCAATGCAGGCAAGTCTAACCCAAAAAGGTGGTTAACGATTCTGTTTTACAGGCGGCTCCGGTCGAAGGTCACCGTCGCGTCGCGCGGCATCTTTTCGATCAGCGTCGGATCGACATCGGTAATCCTGAGCCGGTCGGCCCGGTCCACGGCGGCCACGATCGCAGGGCTGCCATCAGGCAGCCGCATGCCAAGCATCAGGCGGTAGAAACCGATGTAATGCAATGGCCCGCCCGCATCGCGCGGCATTTTGGTCAGCACCTGATCGAGCCGGATCCCCTGCCCTGCCTGCACCTCCTGGAAGGGCACATTGGTCAGCCGGGCGAATTCCTCCCCGCCGGGAAACTGATCGAGCGCCCGGCCGATACTGCTGCGCGCATTGGCCCAACCGTACCATTTGGCGTAGAGCGTCTCCTCGCCGAGTTCTACGCAGATCCAGCCGCCCGGCGAATCACGGAATACGAGGATGTAGGGACGTACCGGCTTCATGGCCGGGTTCTCCAACTCGCCGCCTGCGGCGGCCCAGCCACGCGCCGCCGCTTTCAGAAGATCGGACTCCCCCTCCCACACTCGGCTGAGGGGTTGTTGTTGCTGATGAAAGATCCAGCCGTTGTCGTCCTCGTAGGTCAACCGCTCCATGCCGTTGACATGGTCATATTGCCCGTTCAGCCAGACGGCTCCCTGCGCCAGCATCGACTGCGCCGAGGGCAAGGCACGCTGCCCGGCTTCCGTGAGGTGATAGCGGCGATCCTGCACATCGAACAACTTCACGGCCATGGAATCTTCCAACTGGCTGATGTGGCGCCGCACCGTCTGTCGGGTGCTGCCAAGCTGTTGCACTGCGTGACTGAGGTTCAAGGTCTGCGCGAGGACCGCGAAGGAACGCATCATTTCATAAAGCAGGGCCGGCGGTTCCACCGCCGCTTTTTCAGAACGCGTTGTCATAGCAACAGCTTCCGAATTCATGATCTCCCTGACACAACATGGTAAACTAATCACTCATTACCCATACATTAATCACACCACGCTGTAAGATCAATGGTCCGATTGCGCACAAATCTACCCAATTGATCGGGAGGGTGCATTTCTGGATGACTGGAGCAGGTTCAACCAGAGGTATCCATTTTCATGTCACATCCTGTAGATATTCATGTCGGACGCAAACTGAAACAGATCCGCACACTGCGCCGCCTCTCCCAGACCGACGTCGCGCGCAAGCTCGACCTCTCCTTCCAGCAGATCCAGAAATACGAGATCGGCGCCAATCGGATCGCCGCCAGTCGGCTCTTCGAGCTTTCGCGGATCCTCGAGGTTGAAACCTCCTATTTCTTCGAAGGGTTGAGTAGCGATGGCGACACCCCCGCCAAACGCGATACCAGCATGGAGATCGTCAACGCCATTTCCGCCATCGAGGATGATGCGGTCAAAGGGCGGATCGTGACCTTCATCGAGGATGTCTCGGGCGTGACGGTCGCGCGCCAGAGCTAGGTCTTCAGCCCGCACCGGTCGAGCTCACTGCATGATCGCCCGGCGCAGGAGGTTGAGCGCGACGAGCAGCAGGACCACGAGCGTCGCGCGGCGGAATATATGCTGGTCGATCCGGTCGGAGATCTTCCCCCCCATCCACATGCCAATGGCCCCCGGCAGCACCAGTGCGGCGGAGAATGGCAGGGTCTCGGCCCGCAATATGCCCGAACCGACATGCGCGCCCAGCAAGGTCAGCGCACCAAGTCCGTAGATCACGCCCTGGATGCGCATCTGATCCTGTTTCGCGGTGCCAAGAGCCGTCAGATAGGCCACCGTCGGCGGCCCCCAGATCCCCGACATGCCCCCGATCGCTCCGGCGAAAGCGCCGATGGACAATTCCAGCCGCTGCGACCGCCCTTTCAGATGAAAACGGGACCCGCTCAACTGCAGCCCGACGAAGAAAATCACCGGGATACTGATGGCGAGCAACAGGGCCCGGTCGGGTATCACCCGTACCAGCTGCGCCGATAGTACCAGCGTGACAAAACCGGCACAGAGGAACGCCCGGAACAGCTTGATCGAGGCCCAGGCCGCCCCCGGCCCCTGCCGCAATGCCTGGATCAGATTCGCCACGACGGTCGGCAGGATCAGCCCCGCCAAGGCCAGTTCCGGCGCGACAAAACTTGTTAGGCCCGAAATCAGCACCAGCGGCATGGCGAATCCGACCACCCCCTTCACGAAACCCGCACAGACGGCGATCAACAGCGCCGCGGTAAATTCGGCCGGTGTGAGGAGGGCAAAAATAGCGTTCATGTTCCGGTTCATAGCAGGGATGCAGCCGCCTGCACGGCAAATCTGTCGCGCAATAATCGACCAAAAGAGCGCAGTCAAACGTATCTTTGTTGTGCTGCACCTGCGAAAAGGTTATCCCGGTGCGGTGATAGCAGAGGATGAGACAGATGCCCCATGACGGTCAGGCCCCGACGATGCAGACACCCGTGATTCTCCCCGATTTGCTGAGCGCAAGCGCCGCCAGTCTTGCACCGCTGGACGACATGCTCGGCCGGGCCAAAGCCGCAGTGCGGCATCTGGTCTCCGCCGACGGACGTGTCTCCGCCGCGCTGATCGAAGCGAATCAAACCGCCGCGCATGGCCTCGCCTGGCTTGCCACCTATGTGCAGGCGCTTCACCAGATGCAAACCTGGGCCGAGAAGCTGAAGGGCGATGGGCGTTTTAGCGAGACCGAGCAATTGCTGCACCAGATCGCCTTCGGTGAATATCTCTCGCAGATCCGCGGCGGCATCCAGATGAACCAGGGCGAGGTGATCCGCCCCCAGGATCTCGGCCTCGCACCCGAGGATCTCACCACGCTCGAAACCCCGGAAATTTTGACCCTGACGAAATCGGGAAATACCCAGTCGGCGCGCAGCCGTCTCGTCGAGCTGATGCAGGAACATTCTGCCAATGCCACCACCGGCGCCAGCGGACTCGACGAAGAGCTAGAGATGATCCGCGACCAGTTCCGCCGCTATGCGACGGAAAAGGTCGAGCCGCATGCCCATGACTGGCACCTCAAGGACGAACTGATCCCGATGGAAGTGATCGAGGAACTGGCCGAGCTCGGCGTCTTCGGCCTGACCATCCCCGAAGAACACGGCGGCCTCGGCCTGTCGAAAGCCTCGATGGTCGTCGTCAGCGAGGAACTCAGCCGCGGCTATATCGGTGTCGGCAGTCTCGGCACCCGCTCCGAGATCGCCGCCGAGCTGATCCTCTGCGGCGGCACCGAGGAACAAAAGACGCAATGGCTGCCGCGCATCGCCAGCGGTGAGATCCTGCCCACCGCGGTCTTCACCGAGCCCAACACCGGCTCTGATCTCGGCGCCCTGCGCACCCGGGCCGTCAAGGACGGCGACACCTATCGCGTCACCGGCAACAAGACCTGGATCACCCATGCGGCTCGCACCCATGTGATGACCCTGCTGGCGCGCACCAACCCGGACACGACCGACCATCGTGGGTTGTCGATGTTCCTGGCCGAAAAGACCCCGGGCGATGACGCCAATCCCTTCCCGACACCGGGCATGACCGGCGGCGAGATCGAAGTGCTCGGCTATCGCGGCATGAAGGAATACGAGCTCGGCTTCGACGGGTTCGAGGTAAAGGCCGAGAACCTGCTTGGCGGCGAGGAAGGACGCGGCTTCAAACAGTTGATGGAAACCTTCGAATCCGCCCGTATCCAGACCGCCGCGCGCGCCATCGGTGTCGGCCAGGCGGCGCTCGACATCTCGATGCAATATGCGCAGGACCGCAAGCAATTCGGCAAGGCGCTGATCAATTTCCCGCGGGTCTCCGGCAAGCTGGCGATGATGGCCGTGGAGCTGATGATCGCCCGTCAGCTGACCTATTTCAGCGCCTGGGAAAAGGACCATGGCCGCCGCTGCGATCTCGAGGCCGGCATGGCCAAGCTGCTCGGCGCCCGCGTCGCCTGGGCCGCCGCCGACAACGGGCTGCAGATCCACGGCGGCAACGGCTTCGCGCTGGAATACAAGATCAGCCGCCTGCTCTGCGACGCGCGGATCCTGAACATTTTCGAAGGCGCGGCGGAGATCCAGGCCCAGGTCATCGCCCGGCGTTTGCTCGGATAATGCCCAGCAAGGCGGCGTTTGAAGCAACGTCGTCTTGCGTCCCGCCCCTGCGGTGCCTATCCCTGCAGCATGCGCTCCGCCCGCCTGTCCCCCGATGCCTGGCTCGACGCCGGTCTCGCCGCCCTGCAGGCACAGGGTCCCAAGGCACTTGCAGCCGAGCCCCTGGCCCGCGCGCTCGGCACCACCAAGGGCTCCTTCTACTGGCATTTCAAGGATGTGCGCAGCTTTCAGACGGCCCTGCTCAGCCGCTGGCAGCAGGATACGATGAGGAATCTGTCACAACTTCGCGCCTCGGAGGAACGCGCCGACCGCCGCCTGCGTCATTTCGGACACAGGCTGCTTTCCGATCCGATCGAGGCGCGGCTGCGGGTCTGGGCGCAGGATGACGTGGTCGTTGCCGCGGCCCTCGCCGAGGTGGACGCCGCCCGGCGCGATCATCTCACAAAGCTGCTGGAAAGCGTCGGCCTCGGCAACCCCGATTTCGCCCATGCTCTGCTTGCGGCACTCATCGGCCTCCCGTATCTGCATCCGGGCGATACATCGGCACAGTCCGCGACCTTCGATACGCTGATCGACACGATCCTCGACCTCTCCCGGTACTGAAACTCACAAGCTGCGCCGGAATGCCTCGACAAACCGCGCCCGCGCCTCGGGCAGTGGCCTGGCACCGAGATCCTGGGCTAAGTGCGCGGAAAGAAAATACCCGGTCGTGACGAAACCCTCGGCAATCTCCGCGTCCGGCGCCTCGCCGGTGCGGCGTAACACTGCGGGCAAGGGCAGCAACCGTTCGGCCCATTCCCCTGCCCCCCGACGAGAGACCGCCCGGCCCGTTTTCGGCGAGACATAGACTAGATCCTCGTGCCCCCCGGTCACGGCACAGCGCGACAGATCGAGCCCATAGCCCATCTCCTCCAATAGCGCCAATTCCCATTGCAGATAGGCCAGCGGCCAGAGTTCCCCCTGTCCGAGCAGATCCAGCAGCGCTTCGCTGCGCCGGTAAAGCCGTGCATGGGGCTCGCGCTCCGGCAGACAGAAGGACAGCAGCGCCGTCACCGCATTGAGTCCGGCCAGTGCCAGCCGGTCGCCCATGGCCACCGCGGCCCGGCTGCGCAGCGGTTCGACGGTGAAGCTGCCGATATGATCCGCCAGCCGGGCCCGCCAGGCCACGTCGAGCTGGGCCCCCGGCTGCAGGATCGGCGCGATCTTGCGGCTCGTTCCGCCGCGCAGGATGCCCAGATGCCTGCCTTGCGAAGCGGTAAACATCTCGAGGATCGCGGAGGTCTCGCCATGTCGTCGCGCGCTCAGCAATATGCCCTGATCGCGCCACTCCATCAGCCAAGCCCCTCCTCGTCGAGCAAGTGCCGCCCCGCCCTGTCCTCGACCTCGATCACCCAGAGGTCGGGATCAAAGCCGCGCTGGCGCGCCACGGCCGCATCGACCTCGCGCTCCTCCCCTGCCGCAAGCTCGATCCAGAGCCGCGCACCGCTCATCAGGTCGAAAGAGCGCTGAAAGACCCGCGCGCGCCCGTCCAGCGTCGATTGCTTGACCAGCACCGCCCCGCCCGTGTCATCGCCATGCGCCACCACGAAAGCCGGTATATCCCGCAGCCGCAGCCGCGCCAGATAGGCATCGACCCAGAACCGCGCCGTCAGCCGTGCCATGGGACAGCCCGTTTCACCCTTTGGCAAATACTCCCCCCGGAGGGCCGGGCCGCCGCCTGCTCAACCGTTGCCATCTTTGAAGTCCAGCCCCATCTCGGAATAGCGCTCCGCCTCGTCGAGCCAGTTCGGCCGCACCTTGACCTGCAGGAACAGATGCACCCGTCGCCCGAGGAATTCTTCCAGCTCCTCGCGGGCCGCCTTGCTCACCGCCTTGATGGTTTCGCCGCGATTGCCCAGCACGATCCCCTTGTGCCCGTCGCGCACCACATAGACGATCTGGTCGATCCGGGCCGAGCCGTCCTTGCGCTCCTCCCAGCTCTCGGTCTCCACGGTGAGCTGATAGGGCAACTCCTGATGCAGCCGCAGGGTCAGCTTCTCGCGGGTCATCTCGGCAGCGATCATCCGCATCGGCAGATCGGCGATCTGATCCTCGGGATAGAGCCACGGTCCTTCCGGCACTTCCTGTGCCAGCCAGCCGCGCAGCGCCTCGACCCCGTGTCCCTTCTCGGCCGAAATCATGAAAGTCTCCACGAAATCATAGCGGTCGTTCAGATCCTTGCTGAGCCCAAGCAGGACCGGCGCCTCGACACGGTCGATCTTGTTGATCGCCAGCGCCACCTTGCGGTCCAGGCCGATCTCGCCGAGCCCTTCCAGGATGCGCTCGACCCCTTCGGTAACGCCGCGCTGCGCCTCGATCAGCAGCACCACGACATCGGCATCCGCGGCCCCGCCCCATGCGGCGGCGACCATTGCCCGATCGAGCCTGCGCCGCGGTTTGAACAGGCCGGGCGTATCCACGAAGACGATCTGGCTTTCGCCCGCCATCGCCACGCCGCGGATCCGCGCACGGGTGGTCTGGACCTTGTGGGTAACGATGCTGACCTTGGCCCCCACCATGCGGTTGAGCAGGGTGGATTTGCCTGCGTTGGGCTCCCCGATCAAGGCGACGAATCCGGCGCGGGTGCTCATGTCTCTTTCTCCAATCGCGCCAAAAGCGCCTTTGCCGCAGCCTGTTCGGCGGCGCGTTTCGAAGCGGCGGTCGCCTTGGCCTCGGCGCCGTTTGACAGCCGCGCGGCGATGGTGAAGACCGGTGCGTGGTCCGGCCCCGTCCGCGCGGTCTGCACGTAATCGGGCGGCGTCAGCCCGCGCGCCTGGGCCCATTCCTGCAGGGCCGTCTTGGCATCGCGTGCGTCGTCCTTGACCTTGCTGATCCGCTCGCCCCAGAGCCGGAGCACCAGCGCCTTGGCGGCCTCGAACCCCGCGTCGAGATAGACCGCGGCAATCACCGCCTCGATCGCGTCGCCGAGGAGCGCCTGTTTGCGCCGCCCGCCTGAGATCATCTCCGAGCGTCCGAGCCGCAGCACCCTGCCGAGGTCGATCTCGCGGGCGACATCGGCGCAGGCTTCCTTGCGCACCAGGGCGTTGTAACGCGGCGCCAGCTGCCCTTCGCTGGCCTTCGGATCCGACGCCAGCAGCGCTTCGGCCATCACCAGCCCCAGCACCCGGTCGCCAAGGAATTCCAGCCGCTGGTTGTCTTCGCGGTTGGGCGTGGACATCGACGCATGGGTCAGCGCCTGCGACAGCAGCGCCGGCTCCGCGAAGCGATGTCCGATCCGGACCTCGAAGGCCCTGACGTCTGCGCTCAGCTTCATCGCACCGCTTTGAAGAAACGGTCGCTGCGCCAGGTCCAGAAATACAACATCGAGCGTCCGGCAGAGCTGAACATGATCCGGTCGGCACGGCCGATCAGGTTCTCGAAGGGTACGAAGCCGACCCCTCCCACCTGCTGTGCGAGGCGGCTGTCGGCGGAATTGTCGCGATTGTCACCCATGAAGAAGTAATGCCCTTCGGGTACGGTATAGACCCCGGTCCGGTCCGATTGCTGATCGGCGATATTCAGGATCGCATGTTCGACCCCGTTCGGCAAGGTTTCGATCTGGCGGCTCTTTTTGCAGACACCCCCGACACCGAGCGCGCCATTCTCGCAGCGCGGCCGCAGCCCCTGCGGCCCCTGGGGCGCCATCACCTCGTCAAAGCTGCCATCGTCGCGCAGCTCGACCGGCGTGCCGTTGATATGCACGACGCCTTCCTTGATCTGGATCTTCTCGCCGGGCAGGCCGATCAGGCGTTTGATATAGTCACGACCGGAGACCGGATGGCGGAACACCACCACGTCCCCGCGTTCCGGCTGCCGCCCGAACAGGCGCTCGTTGTCGCCGTCAAAAACGCCGCAGACATCCTTGGCGTCGATCTCGATCCCGAGACCGGGCATCATCAGGCTCGGACAGGAGGCATAGGAATAGCCATAGGCCATCTTGTTGACGAAGAGGAAGTCACCGATCAACAGCGTCTCCTTCATCGACCCGGACGGGATCCAGAAGGGCTGGAAGAACAGGGTGCGAAACACACCGGCAATCAACAAAGCATAGACGATTGTCTTGATCGTTTCGACAAAAGCATTGCCGGTTTTTTCCTTCGCGGCCATCAGGCGCTCCATCTGTTCTGCTCCGGCGTTACATGCGGGTGCGCAGGGGGCAAGTCAAGCGATGGGCGGGGCTCAAACGGGCCGACATGCGCCGTTCGGCGAATATCGCCTTCAAGGCCTTGGTTTGGCGCGATTTGCCGAGCGTATCTTTCCGTGCTGATCTCTCCGCGCCGGGCGGTCAGGGAACGATCGGGCGCGCCTCGATGACAACGAAGGCCTGCGCCCAGGGATGATCGTCGGTCAGGGTGACGTGGATGATCGCCTCGTGACCCGGCGGCGTCATCTTTTCCAGCCGCTCGGCCGCCCAGCCGGTGACCTGCATGACCGGCTGGCCGGTGGCCAGATTGCTCACCGCCATGTCACGCCAGGCGATGCCCATGCGCAGCCCGGTGCCGAGCGCCTTGGAACATGCCTCCTTGGCCGCCCAACGTTTGGCGTAGGTACCCGCCACATCATGCCGCCGCTCGGCCTTGGCCTGTTCTACCGACGTGAAGACCCGGTTGCGGAATCGATCGCCGAAACGCGCCAGCGTTGCCTCGATACGTTCGATATTCGCAAGATCGGTGCCGATGCCTAAAATCATACAATCGGCTTAGCCGCTCGTCGCAACGAGCACAAGAAAACCGCCCCGATCCGGCGGGATCGGGGCGGTGCTGATCGAGAAACGCTCTGACCGCCGATATCGGTCAGTCTTCCAGCTAACCCATCATGCCGCGTGGCGGGCCTTTTCGGACTTCGCTTCGGCCACGGCGCGTTCGACGCTGGCGCGTTGCTGCTCGAGGAAGTCATAGCCTGGTTTGCCCGCGGTCGCTTGGATGGCGTCGCGGTAATTCTCCAGCAGCGCCTCTTCGCCGTTGACGATTTCGTCATAGACCGCTTCATCATCCCCGGTCAGCGCGTCACGCAACTTGAGCCAACCCCGATGCGCCGAGGCGGCAACGGAACCGCTGTCATCCAGATCCACCCCTTCAGCGGTAAGCTGGCGGTGCAGCTGGCTGTGGAAGGTTTCACGCTCGGCAATACGCCGGTCGAAGAACCCCAGATAGCTGGCCTGGTCAGAGACTTGCTCGCGAGAAGATTTATAGCCATCCCGGCTGTCGATCAGGCGGGTGTGCAGTTTCTTCAGAATGTCGATATGGTCACTCATGTTCTACTCCTTTTCAGCTCTGCCACTCAACGCGCCAGAGCCCAAGGAGGTCCATGTCTCGCGGGCGAAGCCGCGAGAATATGCGTTCAATGCTCGCGCGCCGCATCCATCAGGCGACGCATCTCGGCGATCGCCGGTTCGAGCCCGAGAAAGATCGCCTCCCCGATCAGGAAATGCCCGATATTAAGCTCACGCACTTCGGGCAATGCGGCAATCGGCGTCACGGTGTCATAGGTCAGCCCATGCCCCGCATGCACCTCGAGCCCGAGCCCATAAGCATGGGTAGCCATGGCGCGCAGCCGGTCGAGCTCCGCATCGGCCGCCTCGGTCCGCGCTTCGCTCACCGCGTCGCAATAGGCTCCGGTATGAAGCTCGATCACCTGCGCCCCGATCCGATGGGCGGCTTCGATCTGCCCCGCCTCGGCGGCGATGAAGATCGACACCCGGCTGCCCGCCTCGCGCAGCGGCGCGATGAAATCGGTTAGGCGTGCTTCCTCGCGCAGCAGGTCGAGCCCGCCTTCGGTCGTGCGCTCCTCGCGCTTTTCCGGCACGATACAGACCGCATGGGGCCTGTGACGCAGGGCGATCTTCTGCATCTCTTCGGTCGCCGCCATCTCGAAGTTGAGCGGGACCGTAAGCACCTCGACCAGCCCCTCGATATCGGCATCGGTGATGTGGCGCCGATCCTCGCGCAGATGCGCGGTGATGCCGTCCGCCCCGGCCTTCTCGGCGATCTTGGCGGCGCGCAGCGGATCCGGATAGGCACCGCCGCGGGCGTTGCGCACCGTTGCCACGTGATCGATGTTCACACCCAGTCGGAGCTTTTCAGATTGCGCCATGTCGTTTCCTTACCAGTGAGTCGCGGCCCACGTTAGTCGGCTTTGCGCTTGGCGTCAGCCTTTGCCGCAGCCTTCAGCTTGAGCGCCTCGAACTTCGCCTTGATCAGCCCATGACGACGTTTCTGATAGGCCCGAAGTACCGGCACGGAAATGTAATAGCAGACCGAGGCGCAGAGGATGCCGGGCAGGATGCCACCGATCAGGTAGGGATAGAAAATCTGCTTGAAGAACACCGCCAGACCGGTCCAGTCCATGCGCGTATCCGTGAAGATCGCGATGAAATTCTCCTGCAGATCACGCCCCGCGTCGATGAACTTGCCCCCGAAGGAGCGATGTTCCGCCTCATCGAGCCTGGTGCCGAGGATCCAATAGCCGGTTTTCAGCGAGGCAAGGCCGATTGGGATATAGGTCAGCGGGTTGCCGAAGAACGTACCCATCAACGCGGCGAGGATATTCCCGCGCATCATCCGCGCCAGCAGCGCCGCGATGACGAAATGCAGCCCGTAGAACGGCGTGAAACAGGTGAAGACCCCGGCCCAGATCCCCCGCGCGATCCGCTCGGGACTATCGGGCAGCCGCCGCATCCGGTGCTTGACGTAGTGAAACGCGCGGGTCCAGCCGCCGCGCGGCCAGATGAATTCGGCCACGGCACGCAAGGTGGGTTTCGGATCGCGGCGTTTGAAAATCAAGTCAAGAATCCAGTGTCGAATATGTGACGAGGCGGCTCAGATCCGGCGCGGTTCCCTTGAAGCGGGCTGGACATCGCGGCGCCGGGCAATCTCGGCGACTTCGCTCTCGGCTTCAAGGGTCGACATCAGCGAATGCAGATGCCCCACATCGCGCAGTTCAACATAGATCAACAGACGGTAAAAGTCAGGCTTGCGCTCGGTAAAAATCAGGTCTGCGATATTGGCGGAGGTCTCGCCGATCAGCGTGCAGATGCGGCCCAGCACACCGGCACCGTTGCCAATCGTCACGTCCAGCGTCGCGCCATAGACCGCCGGATGGTTGCCGTCATGCCAGCGCAGGTCGATCCAGCGTTGCGGTTGGCCTTCGTAATCCGACAGCCGGTCGCAATCGATGGCATGGACCGTCACCCCACGGCCCCGAAAGGTGATACCGACAATGCGCTCGCCGGGCAACGGTTCGCAGCAGGGCGCCCGGTCGAAAGATTGCCCGGGTTCGAGCCCGACCACCGCGCGCTGCGCGTCGATCAGATCGGTATTGCTCGGGGCGAGATCGGGATAGACCGACTGAACCACCTCGCGCCCGGTCACCTCGGAAGAGCCAAGACGTGCCAGCAATTCCTCGGGCCCCGCGAGGCGCAGGTTCTTGGCCGCGGTGCGCAGCACCTTGTCAGTGGACTTTTTGCCGACATGGGCAAAGGCAGCGCGGGCCAGCTCCTGCCCGAGCTTGATGAACTTGGCCCGGTCCATCTCGCGCAGCGAGCGGCGGATCGCGGCCTTGGCCTTGCCGGTGGTGGCGATGTCGAGCCAAGTCGCCTGCGGGGTCTGCCCCTGCGCGGTAATCACCTCGATCGACTGGCCATTCTTCACCCGGGTCCAGAGCGGTACGCGCATGCCATCGACCTTGGCACCGACACAGGCATTGCCGATCCGGGTGTGGATCGCATAGGCGAAATCGATCGGCGTGGCGCCGCGGGGCAGTTTCACCACCTCGCCCTTCGGGGTGAAGCAGAACACCTGATCGGCATACATCTCGAGCTTGACCGCTTCGAGGAAATCCTGGTGATCATCTTCGCCGTCGAATTGCTCGGTCAGCTGCGCGACCCATTTGACCGGATCAACGGCAAAGGGGTTCTTGGAGCGGACCCCATCGCGATAGGACCAATGCGCCGCGACCCCGGTTTCGGCCACATCATGCATCTGCCGGGTGCGGATCTGCACTTCGACCCGTTTGCCGTCGCGCCCCGACACGGTGGTGTGGATCGAGCGATAGCCGTTGGTCTTGGGCTGACTGATATAATCCTTGAACCGCCCCGGCACCGCCCGCCAGCGGCCATGAATCGCCCCGAGGGTGCGATAGCAATCCTCTTCGCTCTCGGTGATGATCCGAAACCCGTAGATGTCGGAGAGCCGCGAGAAGCTCTGCTCCTTCTCCTCCATCTTGCGCCAGATCGAATAGGGTTTCTTGGCCCGGCCGAAGACGTCGGCCTCGATCCCCGCGGCCTCCAGCTCGTGACGCATGTCGCCGGTGATCTTCTGGATCACGTCGCCTGTTTCGCGCTGCAAGGTGATGAAGCGGCGGATGATGCTGGCGCGGGCTTCGGGATTCAGCACCCGAAAGGCGAGATCCTCCAGCTCTTCGCGCATCCACTGCATACCCATGCGCCCGGCCAGCGGCGCATAGATATCCATCGTCTCGCGGGCCTTCTTGACCTGCTTGTCCGGGCGCATCGATTTGATCGTGCGCATGTTGTGCAGACGATCGGCGAGCTTCACCAGAATAACCCGCAGATCCTTGGACATCGCCATGAACAGCTTGCGGAAATTCTCGGCCTGCTTGGTTTCGGTGGAATTGAGCTGCAGGTTTGTCAGCTTGGTGACACCATCGACGAGCTCGGCGACATCGAAGCCGAAACGCTTTTCGATCTCGCCGTAGGACGCCTTGGTGTCTTCAATCGTGTCATGCAGCAGCGCGGTAACGATCGTCGCATCGTCAAGCTGCTGCTCGGTCAGGATCGCCGCGACCGATACCGGATGGGTGAAATAGGGTTCGCCGGAATGGCGGAACTGGCCATCATGCATTTCGCGGCCAAATTCGAAGGCCGTGCGAATGAGATCCTGATTGGCCTTCGGGTTGTAGCCCTGGACAAGCGCGATCAGGTCGTCGGCAGCAATATCGGCGTTGTTCATGCCATCTCTGCCTCAAGACCCGCCCCGGGGAGCGGCGTCAGCCCTGACCCTGCGCTGCCATCAACTGACGCAGCAGCATTTCCTCGGACATGCTGTCCTCATCCGGCTTGTCCTGCTCGGCCCCCATGAGCAACGCCATCGCGTCCTCTTCGGGTTCGTCGACCTCGATCTGGCTCTGGTTGCTCTCGATCAGCCGCTCGCGCAGATCGTCCGCGATCTGGGTTTCCTCGGCGATCTCGCGCAGGGAGACGACCGGGTTCTTGTCATTGTCGCGGTCAACGGTGACTGGCGAACCTGCCGAGATTTCGCGGGCCCGATGCGCCGCCAACATAACAAGCTCGAACCGGTTGGGTACCTTATCCACACAATCTTCGACGGTGACGCGGGCCATGGGGGCGCTCCAATGCTCAAAAAGTTCGGTCAGAAGGGCAGTATTTATGCGGCTTCGGGCGAATTTACAAGCAACTATTCCATCGGCCGCACGGCTGCGCGATCGGCCTCCGGCAAGGCCGCCAGCAGCTCCGCCACACTGCGGCCCAGCAGAGGATGACGCCAATCCGGCGCCACCTCCGCAAGCGGCACAAGCACGAAGGCGCGGTCCTGCAGACGCGGATGCGGCAGGATCAATTGCGCCGGAACCTGTCCGATCTGCTCTGAAAGCGGCAAATCGCGCCAATTCTGCTGGATCTGCGCATCCGGCAGCACCTTGTCGTCCATCGCCAGCAGGTCAAGGTCGAGCGTCCGCTGGCCCCAGCGCTGCACTCTTTCGCGGCCCATCTGCGCCTCGATCGCGTGCAGATGCCGCAGGGCCTCTTGCGCGGTCCAGGGCGCGCGGATCACCGCCGCGGCGTTCACATAATCGGGACCGGAGCCCTTCGGAAACGCCGGAGTGTGATAATATGTACTGACGGAACGAATCACTGCGCCGCAATTCTCAAGCGCCTTGATCGCCGCGGTCAGCGTCTGGGCGGGCGCACCGCAGTCGGACGGCAGGTTTCCGCCCAGTGCAATAAGAAAATTGTTATTCTGGTCAACCAATTTGTTACCCCCGTGCGAGTGAACTTCAACTTGCAGCATGGACAAAATTCTTTACGTAAGAGCCCGATGCAAACAGGGCATAATTTCAGAACGTTGTGCTTGTAAGCAAAAGCAATAAACAAATCTGGCGGCAGAGGCGACTGCCCACGCCGAAAGGGAATAACTATGTTTTACAAAGATGAGCGCTTGGCGTTGTTCATCGACGGCTCGAATCTCTACGCGGCGGCTAAAACACTCGGCTTCGACATCGACTACAAGCTTCTGCGTCAGGAATTCATGCGTCGCGGCAAGCTGCTGCGTGCCTTTTATTATACTGCTCTCCTCGAAAATGACGAATATTCCCCGATCCGGCCTCTGGTGGACTGGCTGAATTACAACGGCTTTACCATGGTGACCAAACCGGCCAAGGAATATACCGACAGCATGGGCCGCCGTAAGGTCAAGGGCAACATGGACATCGAACTCGCGGTCGATGCGATGGAGCTCGCGCCGCATGTCGACCATATCGTGATCTTCTCCGGCGACGGTGATTTCCGCCCGCTCGTGGAAAGCCTGCAGCGCCAAGGCGTGCGCATTTCCGTGGTCAGCACGATTCGCAGCCAGCCACCGATGATCTCTGACGATCTGCGCCGCCAGGCCGATAATTTCATCGAGCTCGAAGATCTGCGCGATGTCATAGGCCGCCCTCCACGTGAACCTGCCGGCGGCGACGGCGGCAACAGGTAATCCAAGGATTTTCCGCAAAATAGCGCGTCAGGATCCTTTCGGGCCCTGACGCGCGAAAATGCTGAAAATTCAATGGGACTAATTCAAAACGCTTGTCTTTTTTTCTGCGTCTCCCGCATTAGACTGTACATAAATAGAGGTTATGGGTGAAACCCCCTGAAAAAGGGGGAGCCTCCGTCTGGAGACTTATGCTGGTCAAACGTGCAGCCGAGCTCGAACGCGCCGATACGGCGGATGCGTTGTGGCAGGGCACCGTGGAGACGCTCAACAGCGTCGGCATCGATCATGTGATCTATCTGAGCGTCGGGGCGGACAACGACGCCCCGGTGGTGCGCTGCACGCTCGCAGGTCTCTATGATCGGATCCCTGTCCACGAAGATCCCTTCATGGCGCATTTCTGTCGCAGCTACGAGATTCTTCCGATCGGTGTCGAATTCCTCGACAGCCACCCCCGGGTCACTGCCGAGGATCGCGCTTTCGTCGAGGGTGCGGGCGCGCGCGGCTTCCGGGTCGGGATGGCGGTGCCAATGCGGCTCAAGGGCTCCGCGCGATTCGGCGGCTTCCTGCTCGGTTGCGATCTCGACCGGGCAACCTTCACGGCCCGTTACATGCCCCGTGCCGAGGAATTCCGACTGTTTTGTCTGATCATTCATCGACGCATGGAAGAGCTCTCAGACGTCATGACACCGCCCGAGCCGACGTCTGCCGCCTCTGCGTCGGAACCGCCGCAGCGCCTCCCCCCGGCTTTCGATAGCCTCAGCCCGAGGGAACGCGAGGTGATCCACCTGCTCGCCGAAGGGCACAGCCGCGGCGAAGCGGCACAGATCTGCAACCTGTCGATCCATACCGTCTCCGATTACGCCAAGGCCGCCTATCGCAAGCTCGGCGTGCGCAACCGTGCGCAGGTCGCGGCGCTGCTGCACGCCGAAGACCGCGACAAGCGCTGAGCGGCACTGGACGAAGCGGCGCCAATTCCCTACCTGTGGCCCGTCTCACCTGCGCCCCGGAGGACTTCGATGACCAAGCCGCCCCTGACCCTCTATCTCGCCGCCCCGCGCGGATTCTGTGCCGGTGTGGACCGGGCGATCAAGATCGTCGAGATGGCGCTGCAGAAATGGGGCGCGCCGGTCTATGTGCGTCACGAAATCGTGCACAACAAATTCGTGGTCGACGGGCTGCGCGATCAGGGCGCCGTCTTCGTCGAGGAGCTTTCCGAATGCCCCGACGACCGCCCGGTGATCTTCTCCGCCCATGGTGTGCCGAAATCGGTCCCGAATGCCGCGCAGGCCCGCAACATGGTCTATGTCGATGCCACCTGCCCGCTCGTCAGCAAGGTCCATATCGAAGCACAGCGCCATGCCGATGCAGGGTTGCAGATGATCATGATCGGCCATGCGGGCCATCCCGAGACCGTCGGCACGATGGGGCAACTGCCCGAGGGCGAAGTGCTGCTCGTCGAAACCCCGCAGGATGTGGCCGAGGTTTCGGTGCGTGACCCCGAGCGCCTCGCCTATGTCACCCAGACCACGCTCAGCGTCGATGACACGGCCGAGATCGTCGCCGCGCTCAAATCCCGCTTCCCGGCGATCATCGGACCGCACAAGGAAGACATTTGCTACGCCACCACCAACCGTCAGGAGGCGGTCAAGGCGATGGCCCCGAAATGCGACGCGATGCTGGTGGTCGGCGCGCCCAATTCGTCCAATTCGCGCCGATTGGTCGAAGTCGGGTCGCGCGCCGGCTGCAGCTATGCCCAGCTGGTGCAACGCGCCGAAAACATCGACTGGCGGGCGCTCGAAGGCATCGCCAGCGTCGGCATCACCGCCGGCGCCTCCGCGCCGGAAGTGCTGATCAACGAGGTGATCGATGCCTTCAGGGCGCGCTATGAAGTGACGACCGAACTGGTCGAAACCGCGCAGGAGAACGTCGAATTCAAAGTCCCGCGCGTGCTGCGCAAGCCCGCCTGATCGGATCCCGGTCATGTTCCTCGCCCCGCTCAAGCGCGTGCCCGCCCCGGCGCTGATCCTCGGCTTTGCCGGGCTGCTGCCCTTCCTCTGGGCGGCAATGCTCCTGCTCGGCGTCGATGGCGGGATCTCCGGCCGCTTGCCGCGCGCGCTCGGCACGGACGGCCGCCTGGTGATGCTGCGCTACGGCTCGGTAATTCTGCCGTTCATGTCGGGCGTACTCTGGGGTTTCGCCACCCGCGCGCGCGGCACCCGCGCCGCCGCGGCCTATGCGCTCTCCACCCTCCCCGCGCTCTGGTGGTTCTTCGCCCCCGGCGCCGGACCGAGCAGCGCCCTGCTCAACCTGATGTCGGGCTTCGCCGGGCTGCTGATCCTCGATTTCGCCTTCTGGCGCTGGTCACTGGCGCCTTCCTGGTGGATGGCGCTGCGTCTGCCGCTGAGCATCGTGGTACTGGCCTGCCTCGGACTCGCGCTCTGGCTCACCTGACCGCGCCGCGCGCACCCGATATCACTGCAAGAAAGACTGACCCGATGACCAAACTCTACGCATATACCGATGGCGCCTGTTCCGGCAATCCCGGCCCCGGCGGCTGGGGCGCGCTGATGCAGGCCAAGGACGGCGCGCAGGTGGTCAAGGAACGGGAACTCAAAGGCGGCGAAGCCGCTACCACCAACAATCGCATGGAGCTCCTGGCCGCGATTAACGCGCTCGAAGCGCTCGACCGCCCCACGGAGATCACCATTGTCACCGACAGCAATTACGTCAAGAACGGCATCACCGGCTGGATCTTCGGCTGGAAAAAGAACGGCTGGAAGAACGCGGCCAAGAATCCGGTGAAAAACGCCGAACTCTGGCAGCGCCTCGACGCCGCCAACGCCCGCCATCAGGTCACCTGGAAATGGGTGAAAGGCCATGCCGGTCATCCCGAAAACGAACGCGCCGATGCGCTGGCCAGGGCGGGAATGGCGCCGTTCAAGAAATGACCCTGATCTCCCTGCTGGATTACGCCTCGGTGCTGGTCTTCGCGATCACCGGCGCGCTGGTCGCCAGCCGCGCCCAGCTCGATCTGGTCGGATTCGCCTTTCTCGCCTGCCTGACCGCCGTGGGCGGCGGCACGATCCGCGACCAGCTCCTGCACCGCGATCCGGTGTTCTGGATTGCCGACCCGACCTATCTGGCCGTCGCCAGCGCTGCCGCCGTCGTCGTGTTCTTAACGGCCCACCGCCTCGAAAGCCGCATGCGTGCGTTGATCTGGCTCGACAGTTTCGCCCTCGCCGTTGCCGTCGCAGCCGGGGCCGGTGTCGCGATGGCCCGCGACCAGGCCCCGGTGATCGTCATCCTGATGGGCATGATTACCGGGTGCATGGGGGGGCTGATGCGCGACGTCGTCGTCGGCCAGGTGCCGCTGGTGCTCAAACAGGGCGAACTCTATGTCTCCGCCGCCTTCACCGGCGCGGCCGGCGCGGCGCTGCTCGAAGGGCACTTCGAGTCACCGACCGTACCGCTGCTGACCTGCGCCTGCCTCACCTGGATCCTGCGCGCCGGATCGCTCCATTTCGGCTGGCACCTGCCGGTCTACAAAAGCACCCCGCCGAAATCCTGACCCGCCTCTTTATGCCGGGCAATACTCCCGCCGGAGGCCGGCCTTGCCCTGCAAGGCCATTTCGGCGCTACCCGAGCCGCAGCCCCGGCGTATACTGCGCGCCGCGCTGGAAGTCCGGGGCATCCTGCGCCCCCCTGCCCGCCCGCTGCAGGCGGGTCAGGCGGATGGCACCGCTGCCACAGGCGACGCGCAGATCAGCGTCGAGCACCTCGCCGGGCGCACCCGAACCGTCGGCAAGTTCCGAAGCCAATACCTTGATGCGCTGACCGTCCTGCTCGAACCAGGCACCCGGAAAAGGCGACAGGCCACGGATCCGCCGGTCGAGCTCGGCCGCCGGGAGGGTCCAGTCGATCCGTGACTCGCCCTTGTCGATCTTGGCGGCATAGGTCACACCGGCTTCGGGCTGCGGCGTGGCGCGCAGCTCATCGAGCCGTCCCAGCGCCGTGACGATCAGCCCCGCCCCCATCGCGCTCAGCCGGTCATGCAATTGCGCCGTGGTCTCGCTCTCGCCGATCTGCGTCTCCTCACAGAGTAGCACTGGCCCAGTGTCGAGCCCGGCTTCCATCTGCATGATACAGACCCCGGTCCACTCATCCCCGGCCATGATCGCGCGATGGATCGGCGCCGCCCCGCGCCAGCGCGGCAGCAGGCTGGCGTGAATATTGAGACAGCCGCGGCGTGGCGCATTGAGCACCGCCTGCGGCAGGATCAGCCCATAGGCCACCACCACCGCGACATCGGCACCGAGCGCCGCGAAATCGGCCTGAGCTTCGGGCGTCTTCAGCGTTACCGGATGGCGCACCGGCAATCCGAGCGCCTCGGCCCGGGCCTGCACCGGGCTCGGACGGTCTTTCTTGCCGCGCCCGGCGGGGCGGGGCGGCTGACAATAGACGGCGGCGATCTCGTGACCGTCCTCGACCAGCGCTTCGAGCACCGGGACCGAAAATTCCGGCGTTCCCATGAAGATGATGCGCATGTGGGGCTTCCTTTTTCAGGCGGGCGGGAGGGGGCCGTGGGTTGCACCTACCCTACGGGTTGCGCTTGCGGGCACGGCGGATCAGCATGTCCCGTCTGGTCTTGCTCAGGTTGTCAAAGAACATCCTGCCGTTCAGATGGTCTATCTGATGCTGCACGGACGTCGCCTCGAGTCCGACGAAGTCGCGCTGCGTGATCTCTCCGTCTTCGCCAAGAAATCGCACCGTCACCCCGCGCGGGCGGCTCAGCTTTGCCGAAACCCCCGGCAGGTTGGGACTCGCCTCTTCATGTTCGCGCAGTACCGCCGATGCGTCGATGATCTCCGGATTGGCCAGCAGAATACGCCGGTTGCGCAGCTCAGAGGCATCGACCACCGCAACCTGCAACGCCACCCCGATCTGCGGCGCGGCCAGACCGACGCCGGGCATCGCGTCCATGGTTTCGACCATGTCCTGCCAAAGCGCGCGGATCTCGTCGGTGATCCCGGCAACCGGTGCCGCAGCTTGGCGCAGACAGGCATGGGGCCAGGGAATGATACGGCGGATGCTCATCGGGCTTCATAGTCCGCGATCAGCGCCGCGCGATCCTCTGCGCCGAGATGATCGAATGTGACCACACCATCGAGGTGGTCCATCTCGTGCTGCGCGCAAATTGCGCCGAATCCGTCGAAGCTCTGCACGTAACGGGCCCCGTCGAGCCCGGTCCAGACCATCTGCACCTGACGCGCGCGGCAGACCTCGACATTGATACCGGGAGTCGAAAGACAGCCCTCGGGTCCGCTCGCCCGCTCTTCGCCAATCTCCTGAAACATCGGGTTGATGCAGATCAGTGGATCGGGCTTGCCGTCTTTCCACCCGATATCCATCACGAAGATTCGCAGTATCGCGCCGACCTGAGGTCCGGCAAGCCCGCGCCCCGGGGCGGCATACATGGTCGCGAGCATATCCGCCGCCAGCACTTCGATCTCCGGCGTGATCTCACTTATCGGCGCACAGGTCTCGGTCAGGCGCGGATCGGGCCAGGTCAGGATCGGCAGCACGCTCATCCGCGCGCCAGCTCGCGTTTCATCTTGACCATCTTGCGGGTGATCATCTGGCGGCGCAGGGGCTTGAGGTAATCGATGAACAGCTTGCCGTTCAGATGGTCGATCTCGTGCTGCACGCAGGTCGCCCAGAGCCCGGCGAAAGTTTCCCGCTGTTCGCGCCCGTTGCGATCAAGCCAGGTCACCTCGACCTCGGCGGGCCGCGTCACCTCGGCGAATTGCTCGGGGATCGACAGGCAACCTTCCTCATAGGTGCTGAGCGCCTCCGAACTGGCGATCACTTCGGGGTTGAACATCACCAGCGGCCGCGGCGCCTCGCCCTCCTCCTTGACGCAATCGAGCACGATCAGCCGTTCCAGCACGCCGACCTGCGGCGCCGCCAGGCCGATGCCGGGGGCGTCATACATGGTGGCAAGCATGTCATCGGCCAGCGCGCGGCGGGCATCCGAAAGATCATCGACGGGGGCGCAGGCTTTCTTGAGCCGCGGGTCGGGGTGCAGGAGAATGGGGCGTTTCATGAGGTTGATTTAGGCGATGCCAGTCGGCGCTGCAACAGGGCTTGCTCCCGGCGCGATAGCGGATAGCTTGGGCCGATGCGAGCAAAGGAGACCGAGATGAGCTTCGACGAGATGATCGAGCGGCGCAACAGCCATTCCAGCAAATGGGACATGATGGAGAAGGTCTATGGCGTCTCGCCGGACACCGGCATCCCGATGTGGGTCGCGGATATGGACTTCCGCCCTCCCATGGTGGTGCAGCAGGCGCTGCAGGAGAAGCTTGATCACGGGATCTACGGCTATTTCGGCGACGATTCTGCCTATACCGCCGCGATCTGCTGGTGGATGCGGCATCGCCATGGCTGGCAGGTGCAACCGGACTGGATATCCTCGACCCATGGTCTCGTGAACGCGGTCGGCCTATGCGTGGATACCTATACCGCGCCCGGCGACGGGGTGGTGCTGTTCACCCCCGTCTATCACGCTTTCGCGCGCGTGATCCGCGCTGCCGGACGCGAGGTGGTCGAATGTCCGCTGGTCAGTGACAATGGCCGCTATGAAATGGATTTCGACACCTATGACGCGCAGATGAGTGGCGCTGAAAAGATGCTGATCCTCTGCTCGCCGCATAATCCGGGTGGCCGGGTCTGGCGCCGCGAAGAGCTGCAGGGCGTCGCCGATTTCGCGCGCCGCCACGATCTGCTGCTGGTTTCCGACGAGATCCACCACGATCTGGTGATGCCCGGCCAGAGCCATATCCCGATGGCCCTGCTCGACGACATCGCCGAGCGGCTGGTGATGCTGACCTCGACCTCCAAGACCTTCAACCTCGCAGGCGCCCATACCGGCAACGTGATCATAGAAGATCCCGACCTGCGCGCCCGCTTCGCCGCGCGACAGGCGGCGCTCGGCCTGTCGCCCAACGCTTTCGGAATGATCACCGCCACCGCCGCCTATTCGCCTGAGGGCGCGGCTTGGGTCGATGACCTGACCACCTATCTGGACGGCAACCGACAGCTCTTCGACGCCGCCGTCAACGCAATCCCCGGCGTATCCTCGATGAAACTTGAATCCACCTATCTGGCCTGGGTCGATTTCGCCGACACCGGCATGACGACAGAGGAATTCACCCGACGTGTCGAGCAGGATGCGCAAATTGCCGTCAACCACGGGCCGAGCTTCGGGAAAGGGGGCGAAAGCTTCCTGCGCTTCAACCTCGCGACCCCCCGGGCGCGGGTGAAGGACGCCTGCGCACGTCTCACAGAAGCATTCGGCGACCTGCAATAGCGAGATCAACCGTCAATAGCCCTGCCGGAAGCGCCCTACTGCATCCGGCAGGGTCGAGCCGGTCGGCCTATTCGATCAGCGCGACCGGCGCATTATCGGGACGCTCAAAATCCAGCGCCGCGGCATCGGCGACCGCCGTGGCGCGTTTGAACTCGTAATGCATTTCGCCAGCCTCCTCGTCGGAAGCCACGATAAGACACTGAAACAGGTGGTTGGCCCCGTCATAGAGATCAACCAGCCCGCGCAGATACGGCGCCGTCTCCGCTTCCAGTGCGAAACCTGTCTTCCACATGCGCAGCACCTTGTGCTGCTTGCCGTCCACCTCGATGCGCAACCGAGACGCTTTGCGCAGCGCGGAAAGGCGCGCCGCGTCGAGCCCCGCCTGCACTTCCTTTGACAAAATCGCTTCCATGATATCCCCCAGCTTGTGTCTCAAGGCTGCCTTAAACCTAGGGATAATCAAGTTAATTTTTTATGACATCCGGCCTTTGTGCATTGCCGCAACGCGCATGTGCGACGCCTGCCAAGGTCGCAATGCACTCGACACGCTATATGTTCTCCATGACAAGCGAAGGAGAACAACATGGGCCTATTGGTCAACGGCGAATGGCGGGATGTGGGTTATGACACCGATTCCTCGGGCGGCAAGTTCGAACGTTCGGAAACCCAATTCCGCAACTGGATCACCCCGGACGGTGCCCCCGGCCCGCGCGGCAGGGGGGGATTTGCGGCAGAATCAGGCCGCTATCACCTTTATGTCAGCCTCGCCTGCCCCTGGGCGCATCGCACCTTGATCTTTCGCCGGTTCAAGGGACTGGCCGATCACATCGACGTCTCTGTCGTGCATCCCGATCTGCTTGGCGAAGGCTGGACCTTCGACCAGGATTTTCCCTGCACCAGCGGCGACAGGTTGCATGACCTGCCCTATCTGCGCGACATCTATCTCAGAGCCGATCAAGAGGCTTCCGGCCGGGTGACGGTGCCGGTGCTCTGGGACAGGAAACAGGATACCATTGTCTCCAACGAATCCGCCGAGATCATCCGCATGTTCAACAATGCCTTCGACGGCATCACCGGAAACGATGGCGACTATTACCCCGAAACACTGCGCCGGGAGATCGACGAGATCAACGACCGGGTCTATGACAGCGTCAACAACGGTGTCTACAAGGCCGGTTTCGCCACCAGCCAGAGCGCCTATGACGAGGCGGTCTATCCGCTGTTCGACAGTCTCGACTGGATCGAGGATATCCTTTCCAAGCAACGCTACCTTGTCGGTGCGCGGCTGACCGAGGCCGACTGGCGGCTGTTCACCACACTGGTGCGGTTCGACAAGGTCTATCACCAGCATTTCAAATGCAATCGTCGGCGGATCGTCGATTATCCGAATCTCTGGGCCTATACCCGCGAACTCTATCAATATCCCGGTGTCGCCGAGACCGTGAATTTCGAGCATATCGTGCGTCATTACCATTACAGCCACGACAGCATCAATCCGCAGCGGATCATCCCGATCAACCCGATACTAGATTTCGAAGCACCACACGGTCGCGGCTGAACGCTTGGCGCTTGATCGCAAGGGCGTTTTCAGCTTTGTGCAGGTGCAGAGGCGGCAGGCCCGCGCTCGGAAACGCGGTGGGGGGCGATGTGACAGAGGCGAAGCGCGACCATGGCGGCGGTGTCGATGCGGCGGCCGCCCGTTTCGGCGGGCATCGGGCGGAATGGCTCGATCTGTCCACCGGGATAAACCCGGTTCCCTATCCCGTTCCCGCAATGGCATCGGATGTCTGGACGGCCCTGCCCGACCGGGACGCGCAAAACCGGGCGATCGACGCAGCGCGCTGTTTCTGGGAGGTTCCCGAATCCGCCGCGATCCTTGCCGTGCCGGGGGCTTCCGCCGCCATCGTCCATATCCCGCGCCTTGCCGCGCCGGGCAGAGTTGCGATTCCGGCGCCGACCTATAACGAACATGCGGCGAGTTTCATGCAAGCCGGTTGGCAGGTGACAGAGGCGGACGGCACTGCCAGCGTGCGTGTCCATCCCAACAACCCCGACGGACGCTTCTGGCGCGCCGATGATCTGGACGGCGAGCTGCGGATCATCGACGAGAGTTTTTGCGACATCGCGCCCGACGCCAGCCTGATTCATGAAGCGACGAAACCCGGTACGCTGATCCTCAAGAGCTTCGGCAAGTTCTGGGGGCTGGCCGGTCTCCGCCTCGGCTTCGTGATCGGCGATGCTGAATTTATCGCGCGACTTGGCGCCATGCTCGGCCCCTGGCCGGTCTCGGGTCCGGCCCTGCATATCGGCGCAACCGCGCTGCGGGATCGGGGCTGGGCAGAAGCCACGCGCTTGCGGTTGGCGGCGGACGCAGCTCGGCTCGACGAGCTGATCTGCAGAGGCGATGCGACGCTTGTCGGCGGCAGCAATCTGTTCCGTCTCTACGACGTGGCCGACTCCGCGCTTTGGCAGGACCATCTCGCCCGACAGCGGATCTGGAGCCGTGTCTTCCCCTATAACCCGCGCTGGCTGCGCCTTGGCCTTCCTGCTGCCGAGGGCTGGGAGCGGCTGGAAAACGCCCTGCGATGAATACCGCGCTGTTGCTGGTCTGCGCCCTGCTGCTCGATGCGCTGTTCGGTGAGCCCGACTGGCTCTGGCAGCGCCTGCCGCATCCGGCGGTGCTGATGGGCCGTGCCGTCGCATTCCTTGACAAGCGCCTGAACCAGGGCCGCTCCCGGTTCGCCAAGGGCGCGCTGAGCGTGGCGCTGCTGGTGCTCGCGGCCGGTCTGCTCGGCGCTCTGCTGAGCCTGCTCGGTCCGCTGGTGGAGATCCTGCTCGCAGCGATATTGCTGGCGCAGCGCTCACTGGTAGCGCATGTGCGCGCGGTGGCCGACGGGCTGCGAATCTCGCTACCGGAGGGCCGCCGCGCAGTAGGGATGATTGTCAGCCGCGATACCGACGCGATGCCGACGCCAAACATATGCCGTTCCGCCATCGAAAGCGCCGCCGAAAATCTTGGCGACGGGGTGGTCGCTCCGGCCTTCTGGTTCCTGATCGGGGGCCTGCCCGGCATCTTCATCTACAAGATCGTCAACACCGCCGACAGCATGATCGGTTATCGCAATACCCGTTATGAGCAATTCGGCAAGGCCGCCGCCCGTCTCGATGACCTGCTGAACCTGATCCCGGCCCGGCTGACCGCCCTGCTCATCGCCCTGCCCGGGGGCGTCATGGGGGATTGGGCCGCAATCCGCGAAGACGCCGCCCGGCACCGGTCCCCCAACGCCGGCTGGCCCGAAGCGGCCACGGCTCGCGCCATCGACGTCGCGCTTTCCGGGCCGCGCGCCTATGATGGTGTCATGCAGCAATTCGCCTGGGTCAACGGCAGCGGCGGCCGAGACATCGGCCCGCCCGACATCGATAGATCCGTCACCTGCCTCTGGCAAGCCTGGACGCTGATGTTGCTCGCCACACTGGGTCTCGGACTGGTGCTGAGTTGACGAAAGGCCAGTCGACCTCCTAGTTTCCTATTCAACGGAGAGGTACCCATGGCCCTGAAGAAAACCGCCGCCCAAATGGTCGCAGAATCCCGCGCCCGGATCGAGGAGATCGACAGCACCGTCGCCGTCGCGATGCTCGATGACCCCAATGTGCAATTCGTCGATCTGCGCGACCCGCGCGAACGCGAACGCAGCGGGTATATTCCCGGGGCGTTTCACTGTCCGCGCGGCATGCTCGAATTCTGGGTGGACCCCGAAAGCCCCTATTTCAAGGAGGTTTTCGCAGAAGACAGCAAGTTCGTCTTTCACTGTGCCTCGGGCTGGCGCTCGGCCATTTCGGTTGCCACCCTGCAGGATATGGGTTTCGAAGCCGCCCATCTGCGCGACGGATTCGCGGGTTGGGAGAAGGCCGGAGGGCCGGTGGAGAGGCGGACATCCAAGGACAATCGCTGACCCGGGCGACCCGGCCTGCCGAAGAACGACCCGAACCGCGGGTCAATGGTCAGGCGACCAGGGATTCGGCCTTCTTGAGATCGACGGAAACCAGCTGGCTGACGCCCTGTTCGGCCATGGTCACACCGAACAGCCGGTCCATCCGCGACATTGTCACAGCATGATGGGTGATAATCAGGAAACGCGTGTCCGTCTGGCGACACATCTCGTCAAGCAGGTCGCAGAACCGCGTCACATTGGCGTCGTCGAGCGGCGCGTCGACCTCGTCCAACACGCAGATCGGCGCCGGATTGGCGAGGAAGACGGCGAAGATCAACGCCATCGCGGTCAATGTCTGCTCCCCGCCGGACAACAGGCTCAGCGTGCTCAACTTCTTGCCGGGCGGCTGACACATGATCTCGAGCCCCGCCTCGAGCGGATCATCGGATTCGACCATCACGAGATTGGCCTCACCGCCCCCGAACAGATGGGTGAAGAGCATCGAGAAGTTCGAGTTGACCTGATCGAAAGCGCTCAGCAGGCGTTCGCGGCCTTCCTTGTTGAGCCCGGCAATGCCGCTGCGTAGGGTCTTGATCGCCTCTTCGAGATCGGCCTTCTCCCCGGCAAGCAGGTCATGCTCCTCGCGCACGGCAGTGGCATCATCCTCGGCCCGCAGGTTCACCGCGCCGAGCGTATCCCGCTGGCGCCGGAGCCGGGTCACCTCGGCTTCCAGCGCGTCGATACCCGGCATCGCGTCCACAGCCGTGCCAAGCTCACGCAATAGCGCCTCTGGGCTGAGCTGCTGCACCTCGGAGATCCGCTCTGCTGCCTGCGTCAATGTCTCGTGCGCGGCATCGCTGCGCGCCTCGGCGCGGGCGCGAGTCTCACGGGCATCGGAGGCCGAACGCTCCGCATCGCGCTCGGCCTGCGTGGCCTCACGCAATGCCGCCTCGGCCCCGGCCAGCCCTTCGGTCGCAGCCGTGCGGCGGCTTTCGGCATCGGCAAGCGAAATGGCGAGCGCGGCCCGCTCACCGGCAATCTTGCCCGGCGCGCTGCCGGCCTCGGCCAGTTCCGCCTCGGCGCCAGCCTTGCGGTTCACCAATTCGGTGCTGCGCTCTGCGGCATTGTCGAGCCGCTGCTGCCAATTGTTGATCTCGCGGACGATCTCCTCCTGACGGCGGCTGCGGCTCTCACCGTCACGGCGCAATTCGTCATGGGAGGAAAGGCGGGTCATCATCATGATCCGCGCCGCCTCCACCGCCATGCGCAGTTCTTCGACCGATTTGCGGGCCGCGCCGAGATCATCGAGATCAAGCATCGCGCGCTCGGCCTCGAGCACCCGGCCACGGGCGGCCATGGCTTCGTCCTCGTGCCGTTTCACCGCGATCCCCAGCGATTCCAGCCGTCCCTCGGCGAGGTTGCGATCCGCCTCCGCGCGGCTCAGCGCGCGACCGGCTTCGGCGACCTGCCGGTCAGCGTCGCGGCGTGCCTCGCGGGCCTGTTTGTCGGCGGCTGATTGTGCGGCGAGCAGCTGCTGCTCTTCCTCATGCGCCACCCGCGCCACATCGCTGCGCGCCTCCGCTTCCGCGAGGGACTTTCTCAGGCTTTCGAGCCGATTCAATTGCTGCAGACGCAGCGCCGCAGCAGAGGGCGCGTCTTCGGCGGCGGCGCGATAACCGTCCCAGCGCCAGAGATCGCCCGCTTGCGAAACCAGCCGCTGACCGGGCAGAAGATCACCCTGCAACCTTGCGCCAAGCTCGGGTTCCACCAATCCGATCTGCGCCATGCGTCGCTCAAGCACCTCGGGCGCCGTGACATGCTGACCAAGCGGCGTGACCCCCGGCGGGAGGGGCTGCGGCGTTGCATAGGCTGACAGTTCGGCCCAACCGGTTGGCACATCCGCGTCGATGGCCGGGGCACGGAGATCATCGGACAGAGCTGCCCCCAGCGCCTTTTCAAAGCCCGGCGCGACCTGCAGCCGGTCAAGGAGCTGCTCCCCTTCGGCGGCGTCGCGTTCCACCAGCGTGGCCAAGGCCGCGACTTCCGCACGCAGCGCGTTCATCTCGCCTTCCGCTTCGGATCTTTTGTCGCGCGCCACGGCTTCACGGCCCTGCGTCTCCGCCCGTGTTTCCTCCGCCCGCAGCAGCGCTTCATCCGCGGCTGCCGCCGCGTTCACCGCTGCTGTTTCGGCGTGTTTGGCGGCTTCGAAATCCTCTGCCGACCTGTCCAGCGCCGCCTTGCTGTCGGCGACCGCCCGCTGCGCCTTCTGCGCCTCGGTCTCCGACTTGGCCTGGATCTTGCGGTTATCGGCGAGCAGGCGCTGCGCGGTATTGTGCCGCGCGGCGAGGCGCGCGACATCCTCGGTCTGGGCGGCGAGTTCCGTCTCTCGGCCTTGCAATATCTCCGCGGCCTCGCAGGCGGCCAGCGCGCCAGCTTCGAGCGCATCCTCGTGCCCGGTGTTCGCACGGGTCAGCTCGACCGCTTCCGCTTTCAACCCGGCGATGGTCTCTTCGGCATCACGATTGAGCTCCGCTTCGCGGTCGATGTCGCGGCCAAGCTGGGCGATCCGCGCTTCCAGCGTGGCGATCGTCTTGCGCGCACGGTCTTCCTGCTCGGCCAGCGTATCGCGCTGCACCGTCAGGCGTTGCAGCAATGCCGTGGCGATGGTTTCCTCCTCGCGCAGGGGCGGCAGGGAATCCTCGGCGGCCTGACGCGCCGCCAGCGCCTGCTTGACGATCGTCTCGGCCTGCGCCGCCGCGGTGATCCGTTGGCGTAACTCATCCTCCGTGCGCAGGCGCGCTGCGTCGGCTTCATGCCAGCGCCGGTAGAGTAGCATCCCCTCGCTGCGCCGCAGCTCCTCGCCGATCTCACGGTAGCGCGCCGCCTGACGGGCCTGACGGGCCAGTTGTGACAGCTGCGTCGCAAGCTGTTCGATGATGTCTTCGACGCGCGCCAGATTCGCCTCGGCGCTGTTCAGCTTCAGCTCGGCCTCGTGGCGCCGTTGGTAAAGACCGGAAATCCCCGCCGCCTCTTCAAGAATGCGACGGCGGTTGCGCGGCTTGGCATTGATCAGCTCGGCGATCTGCCCCTGCCGGACCAGCGCCGGACTATGCGCACCGGTCGAGGCATCGGCAAAGAGCATCTGCACATCGCGCGCACGCACCTCCTTGCCGCCGGCCTTGTAGGCGCTGCCGACATCGCGGGTGATGCGGCGGGTGATCTCCAACGCGTCATGGTCGTTGAAACCAGCGGGAGCGAGCCGCTCGGCGTTGTCGATATGCAGCGCGACTTCGGCGAAGTTGCGGGCCGGTCGGGTCGCCGCACCGGCGAAGATGACGTCTTCCATGCCACCACCGCGCATCGCAGTCGGGCGGTTCTCACCCATCACCCAGCGCAGCGCCTCAAGCAGGTTGGACTTGCCGCAGCCATTGGGACCAACAACTCCGGTCAGCCCGTCGGAGATGATCAGGTCGGTCGGGTCGACGAAGCTTTTGAAGCCGGTCAGTCTGAGTTTGGAAAAACGCAAGGGGCGGTCCGCTCCGATGTTTCAGTCTATACCGCGAATGTGCCGGAGGCAGCTGCGACGAGTCAATCGCACCACACTATCAAAGGGGGTGTTTACCATCTTATCCACAAGATATTGCGTCAGCCGACGAGATGCAACTTCATTGCAAATCGGGTCATTCTGCCAGCGGACCTAGCCCGCTCGAAGCGACTGCGCAATCCCTACGCGGGATCAATCATGCGGAACCGGGCGGTTTTTCGCACAATCGAGCACGCCTGTCGACAGCGCCTGATCGCCGTACACTTCCATGACGCGGCAGCCGCTGACAAGCGCCATTGCACGGCCTGCCCGTGACCGGATAGGGCCGAAACGGGGTGCGTATTGCACGTTGACACGCGTTGCCTCGGCCAGCTCACCGCGATGACGCACATCGAAGGTTGACCCATCTACCGTCACGCGTGTGGCAGCCAGATCGCGGAAATGCGGCCCCGGCACGTTACAAGCCGAGAAAGCAAGAGCGATGAGCAAGAGGAGGGTGGAGCGGATCATGCGACGGAGAATGGCGGGGATAGGTTACCGCGGGTTTAACAGACAAGATTATGCTGGCCTGTCCGAAACAAAAAACCCGGCCATGGGCCGGGTCTTTCCGTCTCTGAAAGGGGCAACGCCGCCTAGTGCAGCTTGGCGTCCACCTGGGCGATGGAGTCGTCGATCAGCTTGTTGCTGTCAGCAGCGCTCATCTGCTTGGCGATCACCTCGCGGGCCGCGGCCACGGCAATGATCACCGCCTGGTCGCGCACTTCCTTCACCGCGGCAGCCTCGGCGGAGCCGATCTGCTCTTCCGCGGCGGCCATGCGCCGCTCCAGCGACTTGGCGAGGTCGAGCCGTGCCTGTTCGGCGGCGGCATTGGCCTCTTCCTTGGCGGCGGAGACGATGCGATCTGCCTGATCCTGCACGTCTTTCTGCTTGCGCTCATAGCTGGCAAGCAGCGTCTGCGCTTCTTCGCGCAGGGCGCGGGCTTCGTCGAGTTCGCTCTTGATCCCCTCGGCGCGCTTGTCCAGCATCCCGGCCATCAGCGATGGCACCTTGAAATAGAACAGCACCGCGATGAACAGCAGGAAAGCAAGCAGCACCACGAAATCGGTGTTGTGCAGCGATACGAAGGGGCCTTCGGCGGCGAGCGCCGGACCGGCCAGAAGCGCGGCGGTCAGGGCGGAAAAAGTCAAACGCATTGTCTATCCCTTCATCCGGGCCGCAACGGCCGCATCGACGGTTTGCGCGTCGGCCTCGACGCCGAGTGCGGCAACGATCTCCCGGGCCGTGTCTCGGGCCACGTCCTTGACATTTTCCAACGCCCCGGCACGAATTTCGGAGATCGCTCTCTCGGACTCGGCCGATTTGGCGGCAATCTCGGCATCCGCCTTGGCGATGGCCACGTCGAGGTCGGCCTGGATGTCGGCCCTTGCATCCGCAACGATGCGCTGTGCCTCGGCACGGGCATCGAGCAGCGCCTTGTCATAGGCGGCCTCGGCTTCACCGGCCTTGGACTTGAGGTCCTCCGCGGCGGCGATGTCGTTGCTGATGGTGCCTTGACGTTCGGCCAGCACCCCGCCGATACGCGGCAGGGCCACGCGGGACAGGATGAAGTAGATCGCGATCAGCGCCAGGACCAGCCAGAAGATCTGGTTGCCCCAGGTCGCGAAGTCCAGCTGCGGCATGCCGGGCGCGTCGCCGGGCACGTGCATGTCAACGCCAACGGCGTCTGCCAGACCGTCGCTATGTGTTTCAGTTGCCATCTTGGCTTCTCCTTGGAAACTCTGCCGTTACTTTCGGGCGGACACGAAAATCGCGTCCGCCCGCTCGTAAGGATGTCGATTCCGAGAGCTTAGACGGCGAACATCAGCAGCAGGGCGACGAGGAACGAGAAGATCCCCAGCGCTTCTGCGAACGCGATGCCGATGAACAGGGTCGCGGTCTGACCGGCGGCTGCCGAAGGGTTGCGCAGGGCGCCGGACAGGAAGTTGCCTGCCACGTTGCCCACACCGATCGCGGCTGCGCCGGAACCGATTGCTGCCAGGCCTGCGCCGATATGTGCGAGATCGCCTTCCATGTGAATTCTCCTTACGATTGGAAGTTGAGTATTTGGACGGGATTAAGTCGCCCGAATTAGTGACCCGGATGCAGTGCGTCTTTCAGATACACGCATGTCAGGATGGTGAAGACATAGGCCTGGATGAAGGACACAAGGACCTCCAGGCCGTACATGGCGGTGATTGCCACGACCGATACCGGGCTGATGACCGCGATGGCGGCAAAGCCGGCAAACACCTTGATCACCGCGTGGCCTGCCATGACGTTGCCCGCCAGACGAATGGAATGGCTGACCGGGCGCACGAAATAGGAGATCAGCTCGATGACCGCCAGGATCGGGCGCAGCGCCAGCGGCGCCGAGGACACCCAGAACAACCCGAGGAAGGCGGCGCCGTTCTTCACAAAGCCGAGGACGGTCACCGTCAGGAACACCGCCAGCGCCAGAAGCACCGTCACGGCGAAATGCGAAGTCGGGGTGAAAGCGGTGGGGATCAGCCCGAGGAAGTTGGCGCAGACGATGAACATGAACAGGGTCATGATATAGGGGAAGTATTTCACCCCTTCCTTGCCGCAGATATCCTCGACCATCTTGTAGATGAAACCATAGGCCAGTTCGGCCACCGATTGCAGACGCCCCGGGACGATCGAGCGTTTCGAGCTGCCGAGCACCAGCAGGAGGAAGACTGCCAGCACCGCCAGCCCGGTCCAGACCGCGGCGTTGCTGATCGTATACCAGGCCACCGCGCCGTCGCCGAAGAACGGCTCGACCTTGAACTGATCCATCGGGTGAAAGACCAGACCGCCCTCTTCGGCTTCTTGGCCTGCTGCTGCGTTCACATCTGTCGCCATTTCAGGCCCCTTCGTCCTTGCCGCCCTTGGCGGGCGCATCATTTTCGGCCTCGTCGGCCAGTTTCTTGTGCTGGATTTCCCCCGCGGAGCGAAGCATCGTCTTCACCCCCGCCGCCAGACCCAGCATGACAAACAGCACCATGAAGATGGGGAGGGTGCCAAACAGCAGGTCCAACCCGTATCCGATGCCGAAACCGATCCCCAGACCGGCCACCAATTCGATCACCATGCGCCAGGCCAGGTTGGCCTGCGAATAATGCTCATCCGCCCGGGGTTTCGGCGCGCCGCGCTTCTTGGCGGCGTCGATCCGGGCCTCGAGCTGCTGCAATTGCCGCTGGCGCTCCGGGTCGGTCATGCCAAAATCCCCTTTGGATGTCTGGGGCTGGTGCTAATCTGCGGGGGGAACAGAGTCAACTCTCGTTGACCCTGTGACAAGTCGTTGTTTATATGAGTATTTATAGCATAAAGAGGCGCGGCTGATGCTTTTGCATCACAGGGTACGGCGCACAATGGGCGGCAAATGTTATTCAACCAAATGGTTGACGATGGCACTGCACTCGCCCAGATGATGAAGGATGAGCGATCCCCTGGACATCACCTTCGCTGCGCTGGCGGACCCGACGCGGCGCGCCATTCTAGCCATGCTGCTGGAAGATGACATGGCTGTCACCGATGTGGCGGAACCCTTTGCCATGTCTTTGGCAGCGATCTCGAAGCATCTGTCAGTGCTGAGTGCCGCCGGATTGATTGCTCAGGAAAAGCGCGGCCGGGTCAAATGGTGCAAGCTGGAGCCGGATGCCCTGCGTGCCGCATCGGTCTGGATGCAGGGGTTCGGGCAGTTCGAACCGGTGAACCTAGACGCGTTCGAACGGTTTCTCAGATCGGAATTGCCGGAAGACAGGGAGCAGGAGAGATCGTGAAACTCCCGTTCCGGCCGGGCAGGAACGGGAGGAAGAGCATTCAGAAAGCGCCAAATGCGAATTTGAGAATGGCCAGTACGATGACGATCAGGCCGATAATATAGATAATGCTACGCATGTCTTGATTTCCTTGTGAGCGTTACGTTCAACAGTCAACTACTGCAAGGCCTTGAAGTTCCATATGATATCACGAAACCTGCGGATCGTCATCGCGCAGGAGAAGCAGCAGGGCAAACATCGTCAGGATCACGCCGCCCAGCACCATCACCCCCGGTGCGCCATGTCCGAGCATGATCTCCCAGACAATCACCCAGGAAGGGGTCAGATAGGTATAGGCCATGACCTTGGCCGAGGGCAGCCGCAATGTCGCGAAGTGGAGGAGTACGATTGTGACCGCCGAGGCAAAGAACGTGACGTAGAACAAGGTCACCCAGACCCGTGGCGGCAGGGACGACCAGTCGGTTGCCCAGAGCATCGGCCAGCCGTAGATCAGCAGCAGCACCGCCCCGGCGGCGAATGTACCGAAGCCGAACATCGCCGGGCTCTCGCCCCGGTTCAGCCGCCGCACCAGCGGAGCATAGAGAGCATGGCTGATGCATCCGATGAAGTAGATCAGCTCACCGCGCCCGATGTCGAACGCCAGCAGCGCACTGAGATCCGCGCGAAAGATCACCCAGAGCGCGCCGGCCCCGCCGATCGCCAGCGCCGCGGAAATCCGTGCGGTCAGGCGCTGGCGCAGCAGCAGATAGGCAAAGCCGGCCACCATCAGCGGCACGAGGGTGAAGACGGCGGCGGCGCTGACCGGCGGCGCGGTCTTGAGACCCTCGAACATCAGCACGAAATAGATCGCGAAGAGCCCGCCAAGCAGGGCATGGCGCCAGGGCGACGCCAGGCTGCGCCGTGACATGCCGCCCTGTGCCATCGCCATCGCCCCGACCAACAGCGCTGCCAGACAGAAACGCAGGGCGGTGAAGGCGATCGGCGAAATGTCGTTCGCCACCAGCGCGCCAAGCGAGAACGACCCAGCGACCAGCGCCGAGAAGAACAGCATCGCCAGATGGCCCTGCCCCTGCGGACCGAGCCTCACAGAACGCCGTCCCGCATCTGTTCCTTGAGGAATTGCAGCAGGGCCTGGACCTTGGTGGTGCGGTGCAGATCGACATGGGTAACCAGCCACAGCGGCCCCGACCATTCCGGACGCGGCGCATGGATTTCCACAAGCTCCCCGTCCTGTCGCGCCTCGACTTCCGGCAGGAAGCCTATCCCGGCACCGGCCCGCACCGCGGCGGCCAGCGCGCCGACATCGGTGCTGCGGAAGGTAATCCGCTCTTCAGACACATGGGCGCGCAGCCATTGGTAATAGGGTGCCCGGCTGTTGCGGTTGTCGTGGGCAACGAAGCGATGTGCCGCGTAATCCTCCGGCCCCTGCGGGATACCCTGCGCGGCGACATAGGCCTTGCTGGCATAGGCGCCGATCTCCTGCGTGGCGAGGGCCTGCACCACATTGTCGGGCTGATCCGAGGCGCGCCCGGCGCGGATCGCGACATGTGCCTCGCCATATTCGAGCCGGAACAGCCGATCCCCCGTGAGGTATCGCACCACCACGGCCGGATGCTGCGCCTGAAACGACGCAAGCAGCGGTGCGATCTGCGGCGCCAGCGAGACCAGCGAAGTCACCACCAGATCGCCGCTCACCGCCGAGCCACGGCCCTTGATCCGGCTCACCAGCTGGCTGAATTGATCATCGGTCGCCTTGGCCACCCGCAGCAGGTCAAGCCCCGCCTCGGTTGGGGTATAGCCGCGGGCATGACGCTGGAACAGCTTGACCCCGAGCCGCCGCTCCAGCGCGTCGATGTGGCGGATTACGGTGGCATGATGCACGCCAAGCACCTCCGCGGCGCCGCTGACAGTGCCGAGCCGCGCGACGTGAAAGGCGGTCCTGACCTCATCCCAGTTTTCCACGACGCCTCCTGTGCACCGATGAACAGCTTATGTCTCATTCTGCCAGTTGCGTTCGCAGTCGCAAGGCCCATTTCATCCTTCAAGAACCCCAAAACCCGAAAGGAACCCTGCCAATGTCCATTCTTCGTATCGATTCTTCCGCCAATACCGAAACCTCGATCACCCGCGATCTCACCGATCGCATCATCGCCACGCTGGGGGATGCCGACGTCGTCACCCGTGATCTCGCGGACAGTCCGCTCCCTCAGATCACCCACACCTGGGCAATCGCACGCAGCCAGCCGGAGGAGGAGCGCAGCGCCGAGCAGAAGGAAGCGCTGTCACAATCCGACAAACTCGTTGCAGAGCTCCTGGCCGCAGACACGATCGTGATCGGCGCGCCGGTCTACAATTTCTCTATTCCTGCTGCGCTCAAGGCATGGATCGACCTGATCGCCCGCATCGGCGTGACCTTCCGCTATACCGAGAACGGGCCCGAAGGGCTGGTCAAGGGCAAGCGGGTGATCATCGCCATGGCGTCCGGCGGCACCCCGCTCGGCTCCGAGATCGACTTCAACAGCCGTTATCTGGAACATGTGCTCGGCTTCATGGGCATGAGCGACGTGACCTTCGTCGCCGCGGATGCGCTGGCCAAGGATCCCGAAGACACCATCGCCCGGGCCCATGCCAGTATCGCGGAGCTGCGCGCTGCCGCCTGACGGGCGCGGGGCCCTGCGCGCCAGTGTTGACAGCCAGGCCCTCGCAGCGTAAACGCGGCGCAATCTCCGGAAGCAAAGCCTTCCGGTCCCTGCCCGGTGCAGGGATCGCCCCCCACCAGCGTGTTACGCCCGTGGGGGCGAAACCATTTGGTTTCGGCCCCACGATGCAGCGTGGCGGGGGCATTTGTGAATTGCCGCAAGACTTCCTAGGTTGGGAGGATTGCAACCGACCATAGGGGGCCGCCGCCCATGTTTGAAAATCTAAGCGAACGCCTCTCCGGGGTCTTCGACCGCCTGACCAAACAGGGTGCGCTTTCCGAAGACGATGTGAAGACCGCCCTGCGCGAGGTCCGCGTCGCATTGCTGGAAGCGGACGTGTCGCTGCCGGTGGCGCGCGATTTCGTCAAGGCGGTGCAAGATCAGGCCACCGGCCAGGCGGTGACCAAGTCGGTCACCCCCGGCCAGCAGGTCGTCAAGATCGTCCATGACGCGCTGATCGACACGTTGAAAGGCGAAGGCGAGCCCGGCGCGCTGAAGATCGACAGCCCGCCCGCCCCGATCCTGATGGTCGGCCTGCAGGGTTCGGGCAAGACCACCACCACCGCCAAACTCGCCAAGCGGCTTAAGGACCGCGACGGCAAGCGCGTGCTGATGGCCTCGCTCGACGTCAACCGCCCCGCGGCGATGGAACAGCTGGCGATCCTCGGCATGCAGATCGGGGTCGACACATTGCCGATCGTCAAGGGCGAAGATCCCGTCGCGATCGCCAGACGAGCCAAGACCCAGGCGGCTCTGGGCGGATATGACGTTTACATGCTCGACACGGCCGGCCGCCTTTCCATCGATGAAGAGCTGATGGTCCAGGTCGCCGCGGTGCGCGATGTCGCCACCCCGCGCGAGACGCTGCTGGTGGTCGATGGCCTGACCGGTCAGGACGCGGTGCACACCGCCGAGAATTTCGATGACCGCATCGGCATCTCCGGCGTCGTCCTGACCCGTATGGACGGCGACGGCCGCGGCGGCGCGGCGCTTTCGATGCGCGCGGTCACCGGCAAGCCGATCAAATTCGTCGGACTGGGCGAGAAGATGGACGCGCTCGAAACTTTCGAGCCGGAGCGCATCGCGGGCCGCATCCTCGGCATGGGTGATATCGTCGCCCTCGTCGAGAAGGCGCAGGAAACCATCGAGGCCGAACAGGCCGAGAAGATGATGAAGCGCATGGCCAAGGGTCAGTTCAACATGAACGACCTCAAGATGCAGCTTGAACAGATGATCAAGATGGGCGGCATGCAGGGCATGATGGGCATGATGCCCGGCATGGGCAAGATGGCCAAACAGGTCGAAGACGCGGGCTTCGACGACAAGGTCCTGAAACAGCAGATCGCACTGATCCAGTCGATGACCAAGAAGGAACGCGCCAACCCGGCCCTGCTGCAGGCCAGCCGCAAGAAGCGCATCGCCAAAGGTGCCGGCATGGAGGTCTCCGACCTCAACAAGCTGATGAAAATGCACCGCCAGATGTCCGACATGATGAAGAAGATGGGCAAGATGGGCAAAGGCGGCATGCTGAAACAGGCGATGAAAGGCATGATGGGCAAGGGCGGCATGCCCGGCGGCATGGACCCCTCCCAGATGGATCCCAAGGCGCTGGAAGCGGCTGCCAAGCAGATGGGCGCCAAGCTGCCCGGTGGCATGGGCGGCGGCATGGGGCTGCCCTCCGGTCTCAGCGGTTTCGGAAAGAAGAAATGATGCCCGCCTCTCTATGCCTCCAATACTCCCGCCGGAGGCGTCCCGCCCCCGCGGCCGGAATCGCCCTTTGCCACAGGAGCGCCACATGAGCGACGCTACCGTCTTGGCCGCCGAGCTGCTGAAGAACCACCGCGCCAGCATCGACAGGCTCGACGCGATCCTCGTCTATACCCTTGGCGAGCGGTTCAAACACACCCAGGCCGTGGGGAAACTCAAGGCGGAACACGACCTTCCCCCGTCCGATCCGGCCCGTGAGGCCGCCCAGATCGAACGGCTCGAAGCCTTGGCGGAGGAGGCCGATCTCGACCCCGAATTCGCCAAGAAATTCCTGAACTTCATTATCGCCGAAGTGATCAGGCACCATCAACGACAGCAGACCTAGGGCGGGCGATCCCCGCTCTTCCTCCCAACCCCAAGACATGACCTTCAAGGAGATACTCACATGGCCATGAAAATTCGTCTCGCCCGCGGCGGCTCCAAGAAACGCCCGTTCTACCGCATTGTCGCCACCGACAGCCGCATGCCGCGCGACGGCCGCTTCATCGAGAAGCTCGGCACCTACAACCCGCTGCTGCCCAAGGACAGCGAAGACCGGGTGAAGATGGACGTCGAGAAGATCCAGGAATGGATCGCCAAGGGCGCCCAGCCGACCGACCGTGTTGCCCGCATGCTCGAAGCCGCAGGCGTCCGCGACAAGACCGAGCGCAGCAACCCCAAGAAGGGCACGCCGGGCAAGAAGGCCCAGGAACGCGTCGAAGAGAAAGCCGCCAAGAAGGCCGCAGCCGAGGAAGCCGCGAACGCTCCGGCCGACGACGCCGCGGCGGAATAAGACCGGCGGGCCCGGCATGGAACAGTTTTCCGACGAATTCCGTGCCGGGCTGCACGATCTGATGCGCTGGCGCCGCGATGTGCGCCATTTCCGCACCGATCCCGTGGACGAGGCCTTGCTGAGGCAATGCCTCGACACTTTCAGCCTAGCCCCCTCCGTCGGCCTGTCCGAACCCTGGCGCATCCTGCGGATCACCTCCGAAGACGCGCGCAGCGCGGCCTTGCAGAATTTCAGCGAGACGAATGCCCAGGCGCTGGCGGGCTATCACGGCGAGAAGGCGGCGCTCTATGCTTCGCTGAAGCTTTCGGGCATGCGAGACGCGCCGGTGCAGCTGGCGGTCTATTGCGACGAAGCGACCGACAAGGGCCATGGGCTCGGCACCGCGACGATGCCCGAAATGCGGCGGTATTCCGTCGTCGGAGCGATCAATCTGATGTGGCTCACCGCCCGCGCTCTCGGGCTCGGCATCGGCTGGGTCTCGGTGATCGATCCCGACAGGCTGAACCGCGACCTCGCCGCGCCGGAAGACTGGCGTCTGATTGCCTATCTCTGTCTTGGCTGGCCCTGCGAGACCTCGCTCACCCCTGAACTGGAAACCAGGAACTGGGAGAGCCGCGCTGCGCAGCTCGTCATCGAGTCCCGCTGATGCTGCGCCCGTTCCGTCTTGTCATCCTGCTATCGGTCGGTTTTCTTGTTGGTATCTGGTATGAACGCGCCCAGATGCGTGACCTCTGCGCCTCCGGTCAGGGCCGATGGGCCGGTTCGATCTGCGTCAATTCGGAGTTAATGAAATGAGCGAAATGATCTGTGTCGGAGCCATCGCCGGAGCCTACGGCGTGCGGGGCGAAGTGCGCATCAAGAGCTTCTGCGCCGTGCCCGAGGATATCGAAACCTACAGCCCGCTCGTCAGCGAGGACGGATCGCGGCAGTTTGCCCTGGCGCTGCTGCGGCCGATCAAGAACGGTTTCGCCGCCCGGGTCGCCGATGTTTCCAGCAAGGAAGAAGCCGATGCGCTACGCGGCACCGAGCTCTTTACCGACCGTGCCCGGCTGCCCTCCCTGCCCGATGACGAATTCTACCATGCCGACCTGATCGGTCTTGCCGTGCATGACACCGGCGGGGCTCTGCTCGGAATCGTCAAGACGGTGCAGAACCACGGCGCCGACGATCTTCTCGAACTGCAACTCGCGGGCAGTTCCGCGACGATTCTCCTGCCCTTCACCAAGGCGGCGGTGCCGACGGTCGATCTTGCCGCCGGACGGATCGTGGCGGATCCGCCACTCGGGATCCTGCCCGACCCGGACAAGGGCTGATGCCCCGGCGGATCATCCTGCACAACGGATCTCGCAAGTCCGGCACCACCACATTGCAGAATGTCCTGCATGAGAATCGCGCTGCGCCCAAACCACAGGGCGCCCTGCGCCTGTGCGGTCAGATGCTGAAGCTCTTTACGTCACCCGCGGCGATTCAACCTGGCGCGACCCGCTTAGCCTCATCAGGGTACAGCACCGTCCGGTGGCGCCGCGCTATCGCAGCGGGGATGGGGCGCTTCTGCAAACCCTGCCGGAGCTCAACCGCCGCCGCCAGGAACCGACGCAGCGCGCCGCAGCCAAGGCCGAAATCCTCATTCAAGCAGGCATTCTATGACCGATCACCCCACCCGTTCGCATGGCCGCCAGAGCATTCGCCCCAGCGCCATCCCACGCGATCTCATGGCTGAGGAACCCGCCTATACCGACATCTGGCAGGCGCGGATCATCACCCTTTTTCCCGAGCTCTTCCCCGGTGTGCTCGGCGCCAGCCTGACGGGGCGGGCCCTGCAGGACGGGCTGTGGCAGCTGCACACCCATGATCTGCGCGACTTCGGGATCGGCAAGCATCGCAATGTCGATGATACCCCGGCAGGCGGCGGCGCCGGCATGGTGCTGCGTGCCGATGTCGTCGGCCCGGCCATCGAGGCGGCCCAGCATCACGCGCGCGGGCGTTGGCCGATCCTTTACATGTCGCCCCGCGGTCGGCGTTTCGATCAGGCCATGGCGCGCGATCTGGCCGATTGCGCCGGGGTCACCATGCTCTGCGGCCGGTTCGAGGGCGTCGATGAGCGGGTGATCGAACATTACGGCATCACCGAGGTGAGTCTCGGGGATTTCGTGATGACCGGCGGCGAACTGGCGGCGCAGGCAATGATCGACGCGAGCGTGCGGCTGTTGCCGGGCGTGCTCGGCAATGCCGAGAGCGCGGTCGAGGAAAGCCATTCCGCCGGGTTGCTCGAACACCCGCAATTTACAAGGCCTGCCGACTGGCAGGGTCGGCCGATCCCGCCGGTGCTGATGTCGGGCAATCACGGCGAGATCGCCAAATGGCGGCGCGCGCAATCCGAGGAATTGACCCGTCTGCGCCGTCCCGACCTGTGGCAGAAACTTCGCGGCGAGGACTAGCGCATTCTCAACTGGCTCACCGTCTGCACCAAGCCTCCGATCAGCAATCCCCAGACCGCCGCGCCGAGCCCGAAGATCGTGATTCCCGAGGCGGTCACGAGGAAGGTGATCGCCGCGGCCTCGCGGTATTTCGGGTTTTCCAGCGCTGCGAATGTGGCATTGGCGAAAACCCCGAGCAGCGCCACACCCGCCAGCGTGCCGAGCACCATCGGTGGCGCGAGGCTCGCGAAAGCGGTGATGACCCCGGCAAACAAACCGAGCAGACAGTAGAAGATCCCGCCATTGACCGCCGACCAGAACCGCAGGCTGCGGTCCGGGTGTGAATCCTCGCTCGCACACATCGCCGCGGTGATCGCCGCCAGGCAGGTCTGCGGCGAGCCGAAGGGCGCAGTCACCACGCTGGCGAATCCGACACTGGCCAGCAGGGACCCCGGCGGCGGCGTATAGCCGAAGCTCTTCAGGATCGCGATGCCGGGGATGTTCTGCGTGGCCATGGTCACGATGAACAGCGGCACGCCGATACTGAGAATATTTCCGAGGTGGAATTCCGGCGTGACCCAGACCGGCCGCGAGATCAGCTGCTCCGGCAGCGGCACCTGGAACTCCACGGCCACCAGCGTCACCAGCGCTGCGGCGATCACCGCGGCGGGTACGGCGAAGGGTCGGCTGAACAGGCGCACTACGAACCAGGTCAACAGGATCGGCACGGCATGCCGCGGCGCCTCCGCGAGCGCGCGAAACGGCACCAGGCAAAGTGCCAGCAGAACGCCCGCGAGCATCGCCTGGGCCAGCGGCGCCGGGATCGACGCTGCAAGTCGGCCAAGCGGGCGCCAGAGGCCGGAGACCACGGTCAACAGCCCGGCAAAGAGAAAGGCGGCGACCGCTCCGGCGAAGCCATGTTCGGGCAGGGCCGAAGCCGCCAGCAGAGCGAGACCGGGGGTGGACCAGGCCACGCTGGTCGGCTGGCGCTTCCACAGGCTGAGAGCGATCCCCGCCAGCCCCATCGACAGGGCCGCCGCCATCAACCCGGAGGCCGATTGATCGGCATCGGCACCCATGGCCACAAGCCCCTGCAGGATGATCGGAAAGGAGCTGAAAAAACCCACGATCGCGACGACAAGCCCGGTCGAGATCGTCTGCGCGGGCGGAAAGAATACCATCAAAATACGGCCCTCGGAAATTGGAACTGCCCAGCTGGGCGCACCCTAGGCGCGGCGCCGCGCGAGAGCAATGTGCCGGGGGAAGGGCATTTTCCTACGCCTCCCCCATCCGATGGGCCGACCGGTCTGTTTCGGCTATCGGCCTGCGCGTCGCCCCTTGATCCGTGCAATAATCCGCCCTATACCGCCCAGGTCTGGAATCACCCGTGGGTTCCGGACGCGTCTGCTGTGGCAGATGCTGTGCAAGGAACGACGATGCTACCTCCGGCGGGCGCCCAAGGGCCGTCCCGACAGATCCCGAAGCTCTTGGATCGCAGAAAACTTCGTGGCCCAACCACGAGCATCATAGGAGAAGGTCATGAACCTGATCGCAGAGATCGAGGCGGAACAGATCGCCGAACTGGGGAAAGAGATCCCCGACTTCCGTGCCGGCGACACCATCCGCGTCGGATTCAAGGTTACCGAAGGCACCCGCACCCGTGTGCAGAATTACGAAGGCGTGTGCATTTCGCGCAAGAACGGTCACGGCATCGCCGGTACCTTCACCGTGCGCAAGATCTCCTTCGGCGAAGGTGTGGAGCGTGTGTTCCCCCTGCATTCGACCAACATCGACAGCATCACCGTGGTCCGCCGCGGCCGCGTGCGTCGCGCCAAGCTGTATTACCTGCGCAGCCGTCGCGGTAAATCGGCGCGTATCGTTGAAAACGCCCATTACAAGCCCAAGTCCGGCGCGAACGCTTAAAGGATCAGATCGATGAAAGCTGATACACATCCCGAATATCACATGATCAACGTCAAGATGACCGACGGCACGATCGTGCAGATGAAATCGACATGGGGCAAGGAAGGCGACCAGTTGTCGCTGGATATCGACCCCTCCGTGCATCCGGCATGGACCGGCGGCACATCGCGCCTGATGGATACCGGCGGCCGCGTGTCGAAGTTCAAGAACAAATACGCAGGTCTGGGCTTCTAAGAAAGCCGACCTTCGGATTGACCAAGGCGCGGCCGCCACTGGCCGCGCCTTTTTCGATTCAAACGGGCCGGTCCGCATTCGGCACCGATAACATTGCAGCGCCCTCGCTGCACCACTTTCCAAAGCAATCGCCCCCACATATAGTCGGGCCGCAAAGAACCCGTACTAATGGCGGGGCACGAAGGGATACGGGCAATGGCGCATATCATCGTCGTCGGAAACGAGAAGGGCGGCGCGGGAAAATCGACGGTTTCGATGCATCTGGCAACCGCGCTGGTGCGCATGGGCCACCGGGTCAGCGCGCTCGATCTCGATCTGCGCCAGCGTACCTTCGGCCGCTATGTGGAGAACCGCCGCGAATTCCTCGCCGAGGCCGAACTCGACCTGCCGAGCCCCGATCTCTGCGAATTGCCCGAGATTACCGCCGATGCGCTGCGTCCCGGCGAGAACATGTATGACCACCGGCTCAGCGCCGCGGTTGCGGGGCTCGAATCCTCCAGCGATTTCATCCTGATCGACTGCCCCGGCTCGCATACCCGGCTCAGCCAGGTTGCCCATTCGCTCGCCGACACGCTGATCACGCCACTCAACGACAGCTTCATCGATTTCGATCTGCTCGCCCATACCGATGCATCTGCCGAGAAGATCACCGGCCCCTCGGTCTATTCCGAGATGGTCTGGAACGCGCGGCAGCTGCGTGCGCAGGCCGGGCTCTCGCCGATCGACTGGATCGTGGTCCGCAACCGCCTCGGGGCGCAGCGCATGGTCAACAAGGAGAAGATGCAGCGTGCGGTCGGCAATCTCAGCAAGCGCATCGGCTTCCGGGTGGCGCCGGGGTTCAACGAGCGGGTGATCTTCCGCGAGCTCTTCCCCCGGGGCCTGACCCTGCTCGACCTGCTCGACATCGGCGTCAAACAGCTCAACATCTCGAATATCGCCGCCCGTCAGGAACTGCGCGAATTGGTCAAGGCGCTGAACCTGCCCAATGTCAGCGCCGATTTCTGAGCAATCCGGCCCTAGCCGGGCGCGGCCGTAGCAGCGCTGCGAGGTTGGAGATCCCCAGGGCGCCCAGGACGACAGCGCCCCCCAGCAGCGCATAACGCCCCGGATCCTCGCCGATCACCGCCCAGGCCAGCAACGGCGCCAGCACCGATTCCAGCAGCACCAGCAATCCGACTTCGGCAGATGCGATGTAGCGCGGACCGATCGCCAGAAGCGCCCCGCTCGCGGCGATGAAACCGGCATGTGTAAATACCAAGGGAAATTGCTCCGCAGACACCGATAGCGGCATTGCCCAGGGAGAGATCGCCAGCGCGCCGAGCAGATAGCCGACCGCCACCCCCGGCACCATCGAGATACCCCGCAGATATCGGGCAGCCGTCAGGGCGGCGGCGAACATCGCCGAGACCGACAAGGCCAGCAGATCCCCGGCAAGACGCGCTCCTTCGGTTTCGCCCGAGCCATAGGCGATCACCGCCAGACCGGGCAGCACCGCCGCCAGGGTCAGCAACATCCGCGTGCTCAGCATCTCGGCCAGAAAGATCCGGCTGAACAGCGCGGCGAAAACCGGCAGGGAGGCGATGATGAACACCACGTTGGCGATGGAGGTGAGGCTGACCGCCAGGACGAAAAGCACTCCGGCCGACCCGATGCCAACCACATAGACCACACCCAGCCAGCCGGAGCGAGACAATGCACGGAACGGCCCCGGTCCCTGCAGTAACAGCACACCAAGCCCGGTTGCCACCCCCGCCAGCGCCACGCGCCAAAAGGCAATGGCCAGCGCCGGGGCCTCGATCAGCCGTACGAACAGCGAATCCGGCACCACGCAGAGCACCCCCGCCGTTGTGATCAAAAGCCCTTTAAGATGATCATTCATCCCCTATCGGTGCGGTTTTTCGCAGCGCAAGTAAAGCCGCCGTGCGGCGCCCGCGACGTGTTCGCACGGTTGCATCGAAATTTCCGGTGACACCTCTTGTTAGTTACAAATTCAACTATTAGACGGGGCCAGGATTTGACACTGGGGGACCCGCCGATGAACATTCCGACCAAATCAGACGAGCTGACCCGCGCCGCCACCCCGATGGGCACGACGGAAGGCTACATGCCCGGTTTCGGCAATGATTTCGAAACCGAAGCGCTCCCCGGCGCGCTTCCGCAGGGCATGAATTCGCCGCAGAAATGCGATTACGGCCTCTATGGCGAACAGCTCTCCGGCACTGCCTTCACCGCGCCAAGCCATCAGAACGAACGCACCTGGTGCTACCGGATCCGCCCCTCGGTCAAACATTCGCATCGCTACGAGAAGATCGACCTTCCCTATTGGAAATCCGCACCGCATATTCCGCAGGATGTCACCAGCCTGGGCCAATATCGCTGGGATCCGGTGCCGCATGGTGATCATAAGCTGACCTGGCTCACCGGCATGCGCACCATGACCACCGCCGGGGACGTGAATACCCAGGTCGGCATGGCCAGCCACATCTACCTGGTCACAGACTCGATGGTCGACGCCTATTTCTACTCTGCCGATTCCGAATTGCTGATCGTCCCCCAGGAAGGCCGCCTGCGCTTCTGCACCGAGCTTGGGGTGATCGATCTCGCACCACAGGAGATCGCCATCATCCCGCGCGGCCTGGTCTACCGGGTCGAACTGCTCGACGGTCCGGCCCGCGGCTTCGTCTGCGAGAATTACGGACAGAAGTTCGAGCTGCCCGGCCGCGGTCCGATCGGCGCCAATTGCATGGCCAACCGGCGCGACTTCAAGATCCCGGTCGCCGCTTTCGAGGACCGCGAGACGCCCTCCACCGTCACCATCAAATGGTGCGGCCAGTTTCACGAGACAAGGATCGGACATTCGCCGCTCGACGTGGTGGCCTGGCACGGCAATTACTGTCCGGTCAAATACGACCTCACCACCTACTGCCCGGTCGGCGCGATTCTCTTTGACCATCCGGATCCGTCGATCTTCACCGTGCTCACCGCCCCTTCCGGTGTCGAAGGCACCGCGAATATCGATTTCGTGCTGTTCCGCGAACGCTGGATGGTGGCCGAAAATACCTTCCGCCCGCCGTGGTACCACAAGAACGTCATGTCCGAACTCATGGGCAATATCTACGGCCAATATGACGCCAAGCCCAAGGGGTTCATCCCCGGCGGCATGTCGCTGCACAACATGATGCTGCCGCACGGTCCGGACAAGAACGCCTTCGAGGGCGCCTCCAATGCCGAGCTCGGCCCGGAAAAGCTCGACAATACCATGTCCTTCATGTTCGAAACCCGCTTCCCGCAGCACCTGACCGAGTTTGCCGCCAAGGAAGCGCCGCTGCAGGACGATTACATCGATTGCTGGGAAAGCCTCGAGAAGAAGTTCGACGGTACCCCGGGCAGGAAATGACGGCGTGACGCAGGTTGTCCCCATCCTACGTAGGGTGGGTGAAACCCACGCCACCTCCCCAAGAAAGGACGATAAATGACCCTCCTCACCTCCTGGGTGGAAAGCGCCAACAGCGCCGACACCGACTTTCCCCTCAACAACCTGCCCTACGGGGTCTTCTCCACCAACAGCCTCGAGCCGCGCTGCGGCGTGGCAATCGGCGATCAGGTGCTCGACATGCAGGCGCTCGAGGAGAACGGTCTGATCGCCCTCGATGATGAGCCGGTCTTCGATGTACCCTATTGGAACGACGTGATGGAGCTCGGCCCGAAGGCCTGGGAAACGCTGCGCAGCCGGTTGATGGAATTGCTGAGCTCGGACGCCTCCGATCAGGCCGCCGTCGCTCCGCATCTGGTCCCGCTCTCCGACGCCCGCCTGCACATGCCCATGGTGGTCTCCGAATATACCGATTTCTACGCCGGCCGCCATCATGCCACCAATGTCGGCACCATCTTCCGTGGCGCCGAGAACGCGCTGCCACCGAACTGGCTGCATATCCCGATCGGCTACAATGGCCGCGCCTCCACCGTGGTGGTCTCCGGTACCGACATTCACCGGCCCAATGGCCAGCTCAAGTCACCGGATGCGGAGAAACCTTCCTTCGGTCCCTGCAAACGTCTCGATATCGAGCTCGAAATGGGCGCCGTCGTCGGCGGCTCCAACGAAATGGGCCGCCCGGTCACCGTAGCCGAGGCCGACGAGATGATCTTCGGCTATGTGCTGCTCAACGACTGGTCGGCCCGCGACATCCAGGCCTGGGAATACCAGCCGCTCGGGCCCTTCCAAGCCAAGGCCTTCGCCACGTCGATCTCGCCCTGGATCGTCACCCGTGCCGCGCTCGAACCCTTCCGCACCTCGACACCGGAGCGCGAGAAGGACCTGCTGCCCTACCTGCAGGAGCCCGGCCCGATGCTCTATGACATCGACCTTGCCGTGCTCATCGAGCCCGAGGGCGGCGAACAGGAAGTCATCGCGCGCACCAATTACAACCAGATGTATTTCTCCGCCGCCCAGCAATTGACCCACCATGCCTCCTCGGGCTGCGCCATGTGCGCCGGCGACCTGCTCGGCTCCGGCACCATCTCCGGCCCGGAAAAATCCGAACGCGGCTCGCTGCTCGAACTGACCTGGAGCGGCAAGGAGCCGATCACCCTGCAGAACGGCGCCACCCGCAGCTTCATCGAGGACGGCGACACGATGATCCTGACCGGCCATGCGCAAGGCGAGGGCTATCGGATCGGCTTCGGCGCCTGCGCGGGCAAGATCCTCCCGGCGGTCGAATACCCCTGATCTTCACCCTTTCCCAAATACTCATTCGCTGCGCCGCCACAGGGCGCGGCCCTTCGACAAAGGACGACGAGAATGGCCAAGAAGTTTGCCTCCCAGGGCGACATGACCGAAAAGGAAATATCCTTCACCGAGGTGGGTGAGGGTCTTTATGCCTTCACCGCCGAGGGCGATCCGAATTCCGGCGTGATCATCGGCGATGACAGCGTGATGATCATCGAGGCCCAGGCCACGCCGCGGCTTGCCAACAAGGTCATCGACTGCGTGCGCTCGGTCACCGACAAGCCGATCAGCCATGTAGTGCTGACCCATTACCACGCGGTGCGGGTCCTCGGCGCCTCTGCCTTCGGCGCGTCGCAGATCATCATGTCCGAAAAGGCCCGCTCGATGGTCGTCGAGCGCGGTCAGGAAGACTGGGACAGCGAGTTCCAGCGCTTTCCGCGGCTCTTCGAGGGCCATGAGAGCATTCCCGGCCTGACCTGGCCGACAACCACGTTCAATGACCGCATGTCGGTCTATCTCGGCAACCGTCGCGTCGACATCATGCATCTCGGCCGCGCCCATACTGCGGGCGATGCGGTAATCTATGTGCCCGATCAGAACGTCATGTTCACCGGGGATATCGTCGAATATCACTCGGCCTGCTATTGCGGCGACGGGCATTTTCACGACTGGCCCGGCACGCTGAAGCGTATCCGCGCCTTTGATCTCGACGCCATCGCGCCGGGCCGCGGCGACGCGCTGGTGGGCCGCGACATGGTCAATGCCGCAATTGACAATACCGCCGATTTCGTGCGCTCCACCTACCGCCCGGCCGCCCAGGTGGCGCTGCGCGGCGGCACGCTGAAGGAAGCCTGGGACGCGGTGCGCGCGGAATGCGATCCGAAATTCGGCGATTACGCGATCTACGAACACTGCCTGCCCTTCAACGTCGCCCGCGCCTATGACGAGGCCCGCGACATCGACACGCCGCGGATCTGGACCGCGGAACGCGACATCGCGATGTGGGAAGCGCTGCAAGCCTGACCTCTACCGGCGGCTCCCTTGCCGGGGCCGCCCCCTTTTCCGGAACCGCTCATGGCCTATGAATACGCTCCCTTTCCCTATGTCACGCCCCCGGGTCTGAGCGCGCCGGAGCCGCGCCACGACGTTGCCATTGTCGGCGCCGGTCCGATCGGCCTTGCCATGGCAATCGATCTCGCACAGCGCGGCATCGCCTCGGTGGTGCTCGATGACAACAACGTCGTTTCGGTGGGCTCCCGCGCGATTTGCTGGGCCAAGCGAACGCTGGAGATCTTCGACCGGCTCGGCATCGGCGAGCGGATGCTCGACAAGGGCGTGACCTGGAAAGTCGGGCGCAACTTTTTCGGAGACCGGCAGGTCTATGCCTTCGACCTGCTGCCGGAGCCGGGGCACAAATACCCGGCCTTCATCAATCTGCAGCAATATTACGTCGAACAATATCTGGTCGAACGCGCACGGGACTTCCCCGATCTGATCGACCTGCGGTTTCTCAACAAGGTCACCGATCATGTCGATCACGGCGATCACGTATCCCTCTGCGTGCAGACGCCGGATGGCTCCTACGCGCTGGAAGCCAGCTATTACATCGCCTGCGACGGCGCGCGCAGCGCCACGCGGCAGCGTATGGGCCTGACCTTCGAGGGTCAGGTCTTCGATGAGCATTTCCTCATCGTCGATGTGGAGATGGAACAGAGCCCTTTCGGCGATCATGACACGCCGGAACGCTGGTTCTGGTTCGCGCCGCCATTCCATCCCGGCCAGTCGGCGCTGCTGCACAAACAGCCCGATAACATCTATCGCATCGACCTGCAGCTCGGCCCCGAGACCGATCCCAAGGCCGAGGCAACCGAGGAGAAGGTGATCCCGCGGATCAAGGCGATTGTCGGTGACACGCCGTTCCGTCTCGATTGGATGAGCGTCTACAAGTTCCGCTGCGCCAAGCTCGAACGTTTCGTGCACAACCGCGTGCTCTTTGTCGGCGACAGTGCCCATGTGGTCAGCCCCTTCGGGGCACGTGGCGGCAACGGCGGTATTCAGGACGTCGACAATCTCGGTTGGAAACTGGCCGCAGTGCTGCGCGGAGACGCGACGTCGGCGCTGATCGCGAGCTATGACGAGGAGCGCCGCCATGGATCTGCCGAGAACATCCTGAATTCGTCACGCGCCACGAATTTCATGACCCCGAAAAGCCCGGTCGAGGCGCTGTTCCGCGACGAGGTGCTGAACCTCGCGCGGCGACATCCTTTCGCCCGCAAGCTGATCAATTCGGGCCGCCTGTCGCAACCCTGCTCGCTGAAGGGTCTGCCGCTGCAGACCCCCGGCGAGGCGCCTCTTGCGCCCGGTGCAGCGCTTGTCGATGCGCCGCTGGACGGGCCGTCCGGGCCGACCTGGCTGGTCGCGCAAGCGCAGGGTGCCTTCACGCTGCTCGGATTGGGCGCAGCTGCCCTGCCCCCGGTCGAGGGGCTGCGGCGACTGGGGATCGATCAGCAGAATGCGGATTACCCCTGTTTTGCCGACCGCGACGGGCTTGCCCGCGCCCGCTATGGCAGCGACATGATCTATCTGCTGCGCCCGGATGGCCATATCTGTGCCGCCTTCACCGAGCCGGACGTGCAGGCTATCCGCGATGCCCATCAACGTGCTCTGGGAGGTGAGCCATGATCCTGCAGGACAAACTCGGCCCCGATGGTGATGCCTTCTACAATGCGCTGATGGATGCCCATGCCGGGCTCGACGAGGCCGAAAGCCACGCGCTCAATGCGCGGCTGGTGTTGATTTTCGCCAATCAGATCGGTGATCTTCAAACCCTTGAAGAACTGATCAAAGCCGCCCGCGCCGACGCGCGCTGAGGGCAAGGGGCGCAGGATCGATGCGCGCTCCCGCGTGCCGCGCATCATCCCGCCCCGACACGCAGGCCGCTTTGCCTTGACGCAGCGCATCTGTCTGTTCGACACTGGAGCGGCCCCGGCGCAAGGGGAAGAAAATGCGGGAAAACCGCACCGACCGACCAGAGCGCACATCGTCGGTATCGCCTTGGGCGGCTTTTGGGCCGCTCGTTCAACAGAGAGGAAGATCATGGAATTTCTGACCCGTACCGGCAAGAAACTGCCCCAGTCCATTCTGGATTCCGCGGAGGCCGCCAAACGAGACCCGGTGAACCGCCGCGAATTCCTCGCGCTCGCCAGCGCTTTCGGCGCCACCACTGCGACAGCCTATGCGATGATCGGCATGGCGCCCCCGGCGCAGGCCGCGGCCCACAAGGAAGGCGGGACGGTGCGGATGCAGATGGAGGTCCGCGCCCTGAAGGATCCGCGCACCTATGACTGGAGCCAGATCGCCAATTTCAGCCGCGGCTGGCTCGAATATCTCGCGATCTGGGAGAACGACGGCACCTTCACACCGGCGCTGCTGGAAAGCTGGGAGATCAACGACAACGCCACGGAATATCTGCTGAACGTCCGTCAGGGCGTGAAATGGAACAATGGCGAGGATTTCACCGCCCAGGACGTGGCGCGCAATATCGAACGCTGGTGTGACAAGTCGCTGGAGGGCAATTCCATGGCCGGGCGCTTCGCGACGCTGATCGACGAGGAAAGCGGCAAGGCCATCGAAGGCGCGATCGAGGTGGTGGACGATCATACGGTCAAGCTGTCGCTGCCGCGTCCCGACATCACCCTCGTGCCGGGCATGGCCGATTATCCGGCCGCCATCGTGCCCGAAGGTTTCGATGCCGACACGATGCTCGACAACCCCGTCGGCACCGGTGCCTACCTGCCCGAATCCCTCGAGGTCGGCGTGAAGGGCGTGCTGGTGAAGAACCCGGACCATACCTGGTGGGGTACCGAGGTCTATGGCGGGCCCTATATCGACCGGCTCGAATATATCGATTACGGCACCGACCCCTCTGCCTTCGTCGCCGCCGCCGAGGCCGAGGAGATCGACGCGACCTATTCCATCGAGGGCGAATATATCGACATCTTCGGCACGCTCGATGGCTGGAACGAGAACAGCATCGCCACCGCGGCAACGATCGTCATCCGTCCCAACCAGCTCGCCGACGTCGATGGCATGAAGCCCTATGAGGACGAGCGGGTCCGCCGGGCGATTACCATGGCCGTGGATAACGAGGTGCTGCTCGAGCTTGGCTACGCCGGGCGCGGACTCGTCGCCGAAAACCACCATGTCGGCCCGATGCATCCCGAATATGCCGAACTGCCCGCACGCACCGTCGATCCGGAAGCCGCCCGGGCGCTGATGGAGGAAGCCGGGATGGCGGATTTCGAGCATGAGCTGTTCTCCATCGACGACGCCTGGCGCAAGGACACGACCGACGCGGTCGCCGCGCAGCTGCGCGACGCCGGGATCAAGGTGAAACGCACTATCCTGCCCGGCTCGACCTTCTGGAACGACTGGACCAAGTACCCTTTCTCCTCGACCAACTGGAACGCAAGGCCGCTGGGCGTGCAGATCTGGGCGCTCGCCTATCGCTCCGGCGAGGCCTGGAACGAGTTCGGCTGGTCCAACCCGGATTTCGACGCCCTGCTTGAAAAGGCATTGGCCACGGCGAATGTCGATGAACGCCGGAAGCTGATGGAAGAGGGCGAGGCGATGATCCAGAATGCCGGGGTGACGATCCAGCCCTATTGGCGCTCGCTCTATAATCACACCCGTCAGGGGCTGGTCGGGGCCGAGCATCATATAGGTTTCGAATACCACCCGGCGCGGATGGCCTGGACCGAGTAGGACACCGACAGCCGACAGAAAAGGGCCGCGCCAGTCGCGGCCCTTTTGTTTGCAGGCGCTACTCCGCGCGGATCAGCGGCTCGATCACGCGGCGCAGTTCGTTCGGGGCCGACTGGCTCTTGAACTGATCGGCAATGGTGAAGACGCAGGTGAAGGAGCCCTCGAAACAGAGCCTGCCATCCTGTCGCGCCTTCATGCCAAAGGTGATCGACCTGTCACCAAGCCGGGTCGGATAGGTCTCGCAGAGGAGCTTGTGCCGGGGGGTAACGGGGCTGCGGAAATCCATTGTCAGGTTGACGAAGGGCGTACCGATGTTGCGGTCAAGCTCAAGCTGATACCACCCGTCTCCGTTAAAATGCGCCTCCCACCAGGCATTGATCGCATCGAGCGCGAACCAGGGCAGCCGCGCGGTATAGGCGATCCGCGCCGGATCGCAATCGCCCCAGGTGACGTTGATCGGATGGATGAAGGGATCGGTCATATACATCAGCCGGGTAGCAGGAACAGGGTGATTGCGGGGAAGAGTACCAGGATCACCACCCGCACGATATCGGACCCGACAAAATACATCACCGCCTTGTAGGTCTCGCTCATCGGGGTTTCGCGGTCCATCGAATTGATGATGAACAGGTTCATCCCGACCGGCGGCGTGATCAGCCCAACCTCGACCACGATCAGCACCAGGATGCCGAACCAGATCGCCAGATGCTCCGGGCTCATGCCGAAATCCATGGCCGAGATCACCGGGAAAAAGATCGGCACGGTCAACAGGATCATGCTGAGCGAATCCATCAGACAGCCGAAGAGCAGGTAGAAGACCAGGATAATCGTCAGGACGAAGAACGGGCTGAACCCTTGCGTCACCACCCAATCGGCCAGGAATTGCGGCACGCCGGACAGCGCCAGGAAGCCGTTATAGAACGCCGCGCCGAGCACGATGAAGAAGATCATGGCGGTGGTCCGGGCAGTGCCGAGCAGGCTTTCTCCGAGCACCCGCCAATTCAGGCTACCCGCCGCCAGCGCCGCCAGCCCGGTGCCCGCCGCGCCGATCGCGGAACCTTCGGTCGGCGTGAACCAGCCAAGGTAGATACCGCCGACCACAACGAAGAAGATGACCAGCACCGGCCAGGTATCGAACAGCGCGCGGAACCGCTCGGCCATCGGACGCGGCGCTCTCGTACCCGCACTGCCGGGGTTCAGCCGCACGTAGAGGGAGATGGTGATGATATAGCCGATCGCCGCGAGCACGCCGGGCAGGAAGGCGGCAAGGAACAGTTTGGCGATGTTCTGTTCAGTCAGGATCGCATAGATCACCAGGATCACCGAGGGCGGGATCAGGATACCGAGCGTGCCGCCCGCCGCCAGGGTCGCGGTTGAAAAACCGCCTGAATAGCCATAGCGGCGCAGCTCCGGCAATGCGACCTTGGACATCGTGGCGGCAGTGGCCAGCGATGAGCCGCAGATCGCGCCGAACCCGGCACAGGCGCCGACGGCTGCCATGGCAACCCCGCCGCGCCGGTGACCGAGAAAGCTTTCCGCCGCTCGAAACAGCGCTGTGGACATGCCCGACAGCGTCGCGAACTGGCCCATCAGGAGGAACATCGGAATGATCGACAGCGAGTAGCTGGAAAAGGTCGTGTAGGTCTCCGATTTCAGCTTGGCGAGCAGCGGCGTCGCATTGCCGCCCATCGCCAGATACCAGCCACCAAATCCGCAGAGCAGCATCGCCAGCCCGATCGGCGCGCGTAGGAAAATCATCAACAGCAGGACCGGAAAGGACCAGAAGCCGAGCTCGAGGTTACTCACGTCAATGGGCTCCGTCTTCTTGGGGGAGAATGGATTGGTCGCGCAGCGCTTCGATCACCCGGACAATGGCGCAGTAGACAGCGACAAGCGCGGCGATGATCCCGGCGGCGAAACTCGCCGCATAGGCCCACCAGACCGGGAATTGCAGGAACAGCGTGGTCTCGCCATTTCCGATATAGCGCTGCATCCCCTCATAAAGCCGCCAGATGATCAAAACGATCACCAGCGCCAGGACCACTTCCCAAAAGGCGATGATCCAGCGATTGATGCGGCGGCTGAGAAAGGAGGTGAAAACATCGACGGAGGCATGTCCGCCGTAGAATTGGCAGATCGGCAGGAAGGCGAAGATCGCGAAAGCCACCCCCGCCTCGAGCAATTCGTAATTGCCGCGGATTTCGGCAATGCCGAGGTCGAGCAGAACCTGCGCCACACCCTGCAGATTGTCCTGGAAAAAGCCGCCATGCAGCGCCTTGTTGAGCGAACGTCCTATGATCGACAGGCTGGTGAGGACCACCAGCACCACCAACACCAGCCCGCCGAAAAGGGCGGTGACCTTGGCCATCGCGTGAACAATTCGATGCATGTCGGACCTCTTCGTCCTGCCGGAAAAAACAGGTCTGCGGCAGGCGCATCTGCCGCAGACCTCGCTCACCCCTTCAGGGTCAGTTGTCGTAGGCGTCCATGAGCTCGCGCGCTTCGTCGATCAGCGCCTGACCGTCGATGCCCTTGGCGTCCATCTCCTGGATCCACTGGTCATAGACCGGCTGTGCCGCCTCTTTCCACGCCGCGGCCTCTTCCGCGCTCACGGTGACGATCGTGTTGCCGCGCTCTTCGGCAAGCTTGCGGGCCGGGGCATCGCCATCGGCCTGTGTACCTCCGGCGAAGATCGAGAACTCAAGACCGGAATTGTCATCGATCACCTTCTGAAGATCCTCCGGCAGGCCCTCGTAGCGGTCCTTGTTCATCGCCAGAACGAAGGTCAGCACGTAAAGCGCATTGCCTTCGAACTCGGTATGGTAATCGACCAGCTCGGGTACCTTCAGCGCGGTGGTCACTTCCCAGGGAATCGTCGCACCGTCGATAACGCCCTTGGAAAGCGCTTCGGGAATGGCCGGGACGGGCATGCCGACTGGGGTCGAGCCGACCTGCTCGAGCAGCGCATTGGCAAGCCGCGAACCGCCGCGGATCTTCATGCCCTGCATGTCTTCGGGGCTGCGGACTTCCTTATTGGTGTGCAACATGCCGGGGCCGTGCACCCAGGTCGCGAGGATCTTCAGATCCTTGAACTCGCTGTCCTTCATATGCTTTTCGAACATCTGCCAATAGGCCGAGCTCGCGGCGCGGGCATTGGTCATCATGAACGGCAGTTCGAAGACTTCGGTCGAAGGATAGCGGCCCGGCGTATAGCCAACCACGGTCCAGACGATATCGGCGATTCCGTCGATCGCCTGATCCATCAACTCCGGCGGCGTGCCGCCGAGCTGCATCGAAGGATAACGCTCGACCTTGATGCGACCCTCACTGTCCGCCTCGACCTTGTCGGCCCAGACATCCAGCACCTGGCTCGGCACGGTCGCCTGCGGTGGCAGGAACTGGTGCATGCGCAAGGTGACCTCCTGAGCCAGCGCCGAGGTGGCGCCGAAAGCGAGCCCGAACGCGGCCGCCCCCATGAAGCCCAGAAACGATTTACGGGTAATGGTCATGTGATTCCTCCCTGCTGACCGATGCGCCTTTCTTTTACGAAATGTCGCGACATGGTGATACGTTACAATTTCCTATGCGAGCAAGGACAACCTGTCACGTAAAATTGCGCGTGGTCGATAGATTTCGAGGGAAAGCTGCAGTTCGGCCGTATCGGAAGCGTCGCCACAATGGCGAAACAGATCTTGCGTCGCGGGGCCGACCGGCAAGAAGATATGGTGGCGTGAGGTGGACTTGAACCACCGACCTAACGATTATGAGTCGTTCGCTCTAACCGACTGAGCTACCACGCCATGGGCGCTTGCACTAAGTCAGGCCCGCGATGCCGTCAAGGGAGAAATCCGCCGCGACCGGCGCAGCCCGGCATTTTTTTCGTCATGACGGCTGCGGCGCTAAATCGCTCGCGGCTGAAACTCTTGCATCGAAGGTCTCGTAGTTACTCACGGATCGAAAGACGATCAGCATAACAACCGGGAGAAAACCGATGACCTTTCAGAAAACCATGATGAGCGCTGCCGCCCTTGCCCTATTCGCTGGTGCGGCGAGCGCCGAGAACCCGATGGTCGGCGGCGCAGAGATGTATGCCGACAAGAACATCGTCGAAAATGCGGTGAACTCAGCGGACCACACCACGCTTGTCGCCGCCGTGAAGGCGGCCGGGCTGGTCGATACATTGGCGGGTGAAGGCCCCTTCACCGTTTTCGCGCCCACCAACAAGGCCTTCGAGCGGCTCGAGGGCGGCGCGGTCGAGATGTTGCTCAAGCCCGAGAACAAGGACCGGCTGGTCGAGACGCTGACCTGCCATGTGGTCGGCACGACCGCGATGTCAGATGCGATTACCGGGATGATCGCGGACGATGACGGCCATCACCCGGTGGAGACCCTGGGCGGCTGCGTGCTGGACGCCTCCCTGGCCGATGATGGCCGGGTTCTTCTGACCGACGAGAACGGCAATGGTGCCTTCGTGACGATTGCCGATGTGAAGCAATCCAACGGGGTCATCCATGTGATCGACGGGGTGATGCTGCCAAAACAGCCCTGATTTTCTACGTCTGATCTTGTTACGCCTTCCGGATCGCGCATCCGGAAGGCGCTTTCCCCGGATGATCCGGCGCTGTTTCCCGTGAAACCACGCCCGATATTCCGCAGAATTGCCCGACCCTTAGTGAGCCGGCGCCGTCACCGGATCGAGCAGGGTGCGGCCGCCATCAATGACCATCACCTCGCCGGTCATGAAGCCCGAGCTTTCCGCCGCAAGAAACTGCACCGCCTCGCAAAGCTCGTTCGGCGCCGCGATCCGGCCCAGCGGTGTATGGCTGCGGATATCGTCGCGCCATTCGCGGTTGTCCGCCACCGAGGCCCGCAGCGATGCGCTCATCACCGAGCCGAAGGAAATCGCGTTGATTCTGATCCGATGCGGTGCCAGCACCAGTGCCATCGACCGGGTCATCTGCTGCACCGCCGCCGAGGCGATGGCATAGCCCATCAACTGCGGCTGCATTTGCCGCGCGGCGATGGAACTGAGGTTGATGATCGAGCCGATCTGGCCTTCGGGCTGGCTCTCCGCCTGCTTGATCATCCGCCGCGCCACCTGCTGGGACAATTGCAGCGCCGTCTTCACATTCTGCTCCCAGAGCGTTTCGACGGAAGTATCCTCGACATCGAGCGGATCGGTCGGCAGCACCTGGCGCGCGGCATTGACCAGGATATCGACCTGATCATAGGCATCGATCGTGGCGGAGACCAGATTGGCGATGGTCAGGCGCTGGCGAAGATCTCCGGCGAAGACCCGGACGTTGCCCTCGTCAGGACTGTCGCCCAGCTCTTCGAGCAGACGTTTTTCATTGGCATCGGCGCACATCACATTGGCGCCCTGATCGGCGAGGTGCCGGGCGATGGAGAGCCCGATCCCGTCGCAGGCGCCGGTGATGATCGCAGTCTTGCCGGAAATCGAGAATGACATGGTGATCCTTTCCTGCGCGCTGGCTCAGCCGCGCTTGCGAAGCGGTCGGGCGGCGTGAAACAGCTTGAACCGCGCGTCGCCGCCTATCTCCTCGACCGAGGAAAAGCGCTTCTGTAGTTCACCTTCATATGGCAGATGACGGTTCGCCACCATCCAGAGATGTCCCTGCCCCGACAGGATCCGCGCCGCTGCCGCGACGAAGGCCTGACCGATCTGCGGCTCGGCCGCCCGGCCGGAATGGAAGGGCGGGTTCATGATGACGCTGTCCATCCGGTGGGGCGGTTCCCATTCGGTGGCGTCCGCCCAGTGAAACCGTGCCCGCTCGTCGGTGATATTATGGCGCGCGCAATCCAGCGCCATGTGACCGGCCTCGACCAGATACAATGTCTCGATATTCGGCCGGGTCAGGGCATGGGCGGAGAGGAAACCCCAACCGGCGCCGAGATCGACGACCTCGCGCCCCAGATCCTCCGGCAGCGCCTCGACGAGCAGGGCCGAGGCAAGATCCACCGCATCCGCGGAGAATACGCCCGGCGCGGTCCAGAAGCCACCCTCGGTAAGGGCCGGTCCGGCCGCCCAGTCGGCGAAACAATCCGCCGCCGGGGCGCTGATCCAGAACATCTTGCCATGCGCCTTGGCGATGGGCCCCTGAACGGTCACCCGGTCGCGCATCTCGCGCAGAATGGAATCGACCCCGTCGGTCTTCTGCCCGTCGATCACCACCAACCCGTCGCTCACGGCGCAGGCTTCGGCGATCAATGCACGGGCCTGCATCTTGGCTCGCGGAAGGCAGACGATCGCGACGGCGAAACGCCCCTCGCTCTGTTGGGACACCGCGAAGCCACGACCCTCCCAGACCGTGCATTCGGGTTTGAAATCATGAATGATCTGCACGCGCTCGCGTGGCAGGTCCGACAGGTCGGCATCCTTGGACGGCTGAAAGACGGCAATCATGCCATCCCCCGGCAGGTCGAGCCCGTCGCCGCTCAGCGCCAGCTGCAATCGAGCATCTATCACGCGTTATTCTTCTTTTTCCATTGTGCATTGCAGCGGATGCTGGTGGCGCCGCGCGAAATCCATCACCTGGGCGACCTTGGTCTCGGCAATCTCGTGACTGAACACGCCGACGACTGCCAGACCCTTCTTGTGAACCGTCAGCATGATTTCGAAGGCCTGGGCGTGGTTGAGCCCGAAAAAACGCTCGAGGACATGCACGACGAATTCCATCGGGGTGAAATCGTCATTCAGCAACAGGACCTTGTAAAGCGGCGGCCGCTTGGTCTTGGGCTTGGTCTTGGTCAGCAGCTCGGTTTCGTCATTGTCCCCGGGACGGCTGGCCATCATGTGATCATCAAGGCGCATTGCAGCTCCTGCGGGTTGCGTGAATAATTGCGAGTCTTCCCCATATCTATATAACCTCTGCACCAATTTAGGAAAGAGGCTCCGCCCAAGATGCCCCGCCCCGTCACCACGATCGGCTTTGATGCCGATGATACTCTCTGGCATAACGAACGTTTCTTTTCCCTTACCCAGAAACGGTTTGCCACCCTCCTGGCCGACCATGCCGCGCAGGATGACCTGATGGACAGCCTGCTCGCGGCGGAACGTCGCAACCTGCCCCATTACGGATTCGGCATCAAGGGTTTCACCCTGTCGATGATCGAGACGGCCATCGAGGTGACCGGCGGCGAAGTGCCCGCCCCGGTGATCAGCGAAATCCTGGCCGCCGGACGCGAGATGCTGAGCCATGAGGTCGAATTGCTGCCCCATGCCACGGCTACTCTCGAGGCGCTGCGCCACGAGTACCGGCTGGTCTTGATCACCAAGGGCGATTTGCTGGATCAGGAACGCAAGCTGGCACAATCCGGGCTGCGCGCATATTTCGATGCCGTGGAGATCGTCTCGCGGAAGGACCGCGAGACCTATCAACGGGTTTTCGAAAGACATGGCGACGGTCCTACTCGGGGGGTGATGGCGGGCAATTCCATGCGCTCGGATGTGCTGCCGATGATCGAGGCCGGGGGCTGGGGCGTCTACGTTCCGCATGGGTTGGTATGGGCCATCGAACATGCCGAGCCGCCGGGCGATCATTACCGATATGCCGAAATTGCCGACCTCGCGGCGTTGCCGGAGCTCATCAGGCGCATCGATGGAATCGCCTGAAGGGGAGCGTCACGCGCGGCACGCCATCTGCCTCAATCACGGCACATTCCCGCCTTATTTCCGCCCCAATCATCGCTATGGTGGGAAGAGATACCGGATACGCAAGATTTCGGCACGCGTATTTCATCAAAATGGTTAATTACCGGTGCCCAAAGGGTTTCTCGGAAACCTATCCTGTGCTAGTTTCTCAATAATAATATGGTCAGTCGAAAAATCGGCGGCCCGAGGCAGAGCAAAAAGGCAGGTTACCATGAAGGCGCGGCGCGTTCAGCCGGCCCGTTCCGGGCTATTCATCCTGACAACTATCATTCTGCTGATTCTGGGCCCGTTGAGCGCTCTGGCGGCGCCCTACGCGGCCTATGTGATCGACGCCCGAAGCGGTGAAGAGCTCTATTCCCGCAACGCCGACACCCGTCTGCACCCGGCCTCTCTCACCAAGATGATGACCCTCTATATCGCCTTCCAGGCGATCGAGCATGGCGAGATCTCTCTCGACACCAAGGTCAAGATCTCCAAGAACGCGGCCGCCGAACCCCCGAGCAAGCTCGGTCTGCGCTTCGGTCAGGAGATCGCCCTGCGCTATCTTATCCGCGCCGCCGCGATCAAATCCGCCAATGATGCGGCCACCGCCATTGGCGAGGCGATCGGCGGTTCCGAAGCGGCCTTTGCAGCGCGCATGAACCGGACGGCCAAGGCGCTGGGAATGACGCGGACGAGCTTCAAGAACATGCATGGTCTGACGCAGTCCGGCCATCTGTCCACCGCCCATGACATGACCTTGATGGGCCGCCATCTGCTCTACGATTATCCGCAATATTACAACCTGTTCTCGCGGATCACTGCCAATGCCGGGGTGCGCGAGGTCTATCACACCAATCGTCGTTTCCTGCGTTCCTACAAGGGAGCGGACGGGATCAAGACCGGCTATACCAACGCGGCGGGGTTCAATCTCACGGCCTCTGCGGAACGCGGCAACCAGCGTATCATCGTTACCGTATTCGGCGGCCAGTCGACGGCGCAGCGCAATGCCAAGGTCGCCGAGCTGATGGATCTCGGTTTCCGCCGCGCCCCCAACGGCGCGCCGGTGCGAAAGCCGAGCGTGCCGGTCTATGCCGATCTCAGGAACGACAGCAACGGTGGCGCGGGCAAGACGATCCGCGTCGTCGGAGCCGTGAAATTGTCCAAACGGCCGCAGCTGCGTCCAATGCCCGAAGCGCCGGTGCTGGTCGCCTCGGCAGAGCCGGTTGCCCCGCCGCCGGTGCCGGTTTCCGACGCCGACGTGACCGCGGCCCTGCGCGAAGCCGTCGAAACACCGCTGGTGACGGCCGAACCGGAAGCGCCGGTCACCCTTGCCGCCGTCGAGGTACGTCCGACCCTGCGCCCACGCGCCGCCACCTCGCGCAGCGCACCGCAGGTCACCCGGGCCGTCGCACAAGCCGATCCCGAGCCCGCGGCCGCGATCGAGCTGGCCGTGGCCAGCGCATCGGTCGCCGAACAGGAAGTTGTGACCCGCGTCTCGACTTCCGGAGGGCGTCACTGGGGCGTGAATGTGGGACGCTATCCGAGCCGCTATGCCGCGGAGAAGGTCCTGCTGAAGACAGCGCTGGCAGAGATGGCGACGCTGGACGGTACATTGCGCAAGGTGGTGCAGCGTCCGCAGGGCTTTGACGCGAACTTCCTCGGCATGTCCCGCGAGACCGCCGATCTGGCCTGCCGCCGCCTGCAGGCCCGCAATGTCAGCTGTTTCATGGTCGGGCCGGGCTGACCTCACGCCAAACGCAGATGCGAAAAAAGCCGCGCCTGCATCTCTGCAGCGCGGCTTTTTCGTTCGCCCATTCCATGATCGCAAATGCGCCGTTCAGCCGCTCGCCTGCAGGAGACTGCGCGTATAATCCGATTGCGGATTGTCATAGAGCGCATCGGCGCTGCCATATTCAACCACGTCGCCGCGCTTCATCACCACCACCTTGTGCGACATGGCCCGCACCACCTTCAGGTCATGGCTGATGAACAGATAGGCCAGCCCGTATTTGATCTGCAGCTTGCGCAGCAGTTCGACGATCTGCACCTGCACCGTCATGTCGAGCGCCGACGTCGGCTCATCAAGCACCAGAAGCCGCGGCCGCAGCACCATGGCGCGGGCAATGGCGATACGCTGGCGCTGCCCGCCGGAAAACTCATGCGGGTAACGATCCATCGTCGCCGGGTCGAGCCCGACCTCCAGCATCACTTCGCTCACCAATCCGCGCTGATCGCGGCCCTCGTCCACCTTGTGGATCGACAGACCTTCGGAAATGATTTGGAAACAGGTCATCCGCGGTGACAGCGAGCCGAAGGGGTCCTGGAACACGATCTGCATGTCCTTGCGCAACCGCCGCAGCTCGCGCGTCGACCATTTGCGCACATCCTGCCCCATGAAGACGATCCGCCCCTCGGAAGAGATCAGACGCATGATCGCCAGCGCCAGCGTGGTCTTGCCGGAGCCGGATTCCCCGACGATCCCCAATGTCTCCCCGGCGCACACCGACATGGTCGCTTCGTTGACCGCCTTCACATGACCGACGGTGCGGCGCAGCAGCCCCTTCTGGATCGGGAACCAAACCTTGAGCTGGTCGGTCTCGACGATCACTTCGGCATTCTCAGGGATCGGTGCCGGATGGCCCGTCGGCTCGGCGCTGAGCAGTTTCTTGGTGTAGGGGTGTTGCGGATTGTCGAAGATCTCTCGCGTCGGCCCCTGCTCGACGATCTCGCCCTTCTGCATCACGCAGACCCTGTCGGCAATCCGGCGCACGATACCGAGGTCATGGGTGATGAAGAGCAGGCCCATGCCCTCGCTGTCCTTGAGCTCCTTCAGCAGGTCGAGGATTTGCGCCTGAATGGTCACGTCGAGCGCGGTGGTCGGCTCATCGGCGATCAGCACATCCGGCTTGTTGGCCAGCGCCATGGCGATCATCACGCGCTGGCGCTGCCCGCCCGAAAGTTGGTGCGGATAGGCGCCAAGACGGCTTTCCGCATCGTTGATCCCGACCTTGTCGAGCAGCTCCAGAATACGCGCCCGTGCCGCCTGCCCGGCCAGCCCCTGATGCAGAGCCAGCGACTCGGCGAGCTGTTTCTCGATCGTGTGGAGCGGGTTCAGCGAGGTCATCGGCTCCTGAAAGATGAAGCTGATGTCGTTGCCGCGCACCTTGCGCAGCAGAGCCTTATCGGCGCCGATCATCTGCTGGCCGTCATAGGTGACCGAGCCCGAAACCTCGGCGGAATCGCCCAGCAGCGACACGGTCGACAGCGCCGAGACCGACTTGCCCGAACCGCTCTCCCCCACCAGCGCCACGGTCTCGCCGCGCTCCAGCGTGAAGCTCACACCCTTCACCGCATGGCTCAATTGCCCGTCCTGACGGAAGGATACGTGCAGGTCTCTGACGTCCAGCAATGCGCTCACGAGAATGTCTTTCGGGGGTCGAATGCGTCACGGATGCCCTCGAAGATGAAGACCAGCAGCGACAGCATGATGGCGAATGTGAAAAAAGCGGTGAAGGCCAGCCAGGGCGCCTGCAGGTTCTGCTTGGCCTGCAGGGTCAGCTCGCCCAGCGAGGGCGCCGAAGACGGCAGGCCGAAGCCGAGGAAATCGAGGATCGCCAGGGTGGAGATCGTGCCGGTGATGATGAAAGGCAACATCGTCAGCGTCGCGACCATGGCATTGGGCAGCATGTGGCGGAACATGATCGTCAGGTTGCCCACCCCGAGTGCCCGCGCTGCCCGGACATATTCGAGGTTACGCGCGCGCAGGAACTCCGCCCGCACCACCCCGACCAGCGAGGTCCAGGAGAACAGCACGAGCAGGAACACCAGCAACCAGAAACTGCGCCCGAGGATCGCGAACATGATGATGATCACGTAGAGCGACGGGGTCGAGGACCAGATCTCGATGATGCGCTGGAAGATCAGATCGGTCCAGCCACCGAAGAAGCCCTGCACGGCCCCGGCAATCACCCCGATCAGGCTGGCCAGCCCGGTGACGATCAGGGTGAACAGGATCGACAGGCGGAAACCGTGGATCACCCGCGCCAGCACGTCGCGCTTGGTGCCGTCGGTGCCGAGCCAGTTCTGCTCGTTGGGCGGCAGCGGCGCGGCGCCGGGGCGGTCCACGGCAGTGTTGAAGGAATAGGGGATGAGCGGCCAGACCGACCAGCCCTTCTCGATGGCCTGCCCTTCGATCATCCCGTCCTCGGCATCGATGATATACCCCTCCGGATCATCAAAACACAGATCCAGCCCGCCGGTGGCGATCAGGCATTTGACCTCCGGATCGCGATAGACCGCCTCGGTCTGGAAATCGCCGCCAAAAGCGGTCTCCGGGTAGAAGTTGAAGATCGGCATGAAATATTCGCCGCGGTAGTTGATCAGGATCGGCTTGTCGTTGGCGACGAACTCGGCAAACAGCGAAATTCCGAACAGGATTGCGAAGATCCACAGAGACCAGAAGGCACGGCGGTTGCGTTTGAAGTTCCGCCAGCGGCGCTGGTTCAGCGGTGACAGCGCAAAACGCCCGCGCGGCGGCTCGGGGGCCACCGGCTGGCCCGGTGTCGGCTCCGGCGTCAGACGCTGGCCTTCCATTCCCGTGGCGCGTTCCATCAGCCTTCTCTCCGCTCGAAATCAATGCGCGGATCGACCAGCACATACATCAGGTCAGACAGGATGCCGACAATGAGGCCGATCAACCCGAAGATGAACAGCGTGCCGAAGACAATCGGATAGTCCCGCGCCACCGCCGCCTCGAAGCCCAGCCGCCCGAGACCATCCAGCGAAAAAATCGTCTCGATGATCAGCGAACCGCCGAAAAACACCCCGATGAACACCGCCGGGAAGCCCGCGATCACGATCAACATCGCGTTGCGAAAAACATGGCCGTAGAGCACCTTGCGCTCGCTCAGCCCCTTGGCGCGCGCGGTCATCACGTAGTGTTTCTTGATCTCGTCGAGAAAGCTGTTCTTGGTCAGCAGGGTCAGCGTCGCGAAGGCCGAGATGGTCGAGGCCAGCACCGGCAGGGTGATGTGCCAGAAGTAGTCCGCGACCTTGCCGAGCGGGCTGAGCTGATCCCAATTATCCGAGGTCAGCCCCCGTAAAGGGAATATCTGCCAATAGGAACCGCCTGCGAAAAGCACGAGCAGCAGGATTGCGAAAAGAAAGCCGGGGATCGCATAGGCGGCGATGATCGCGCCCGAGGTCCAGGTGTCAAAGCTCGATCCGTCGCGCACCGCCTTGGAAATGCCGAGCGGGATCGAGATCATATAGGCGATCAGGGTGGACCACAGGCCGAGCGTGATCGACACCGGCAGCTTCTCCTTGACCAGATCGATCACGCTGATCGAGCGAAAGTAACTCTCCCCGAAATCGAAGCGCATGTAGTTCCACATCATGTTGAAGAAACGCTCGACCGGCGGCTTGTCAAAGCCGAATTCCTTTTCCAGTTCGGCGATGAACTCCGGCGGCAGGCCGCGCGCGCCGACGTAATTCTCGTTGCCGCCAAGATCGCTGTTGCCCGCGTCATTACCGGCCCCGGCGAAGCCTTCGAAAACGTCGCCGCCACCCTGAATGCGGGCAATCGCCTGTTCCACCGGGCCGCCCGGCACGAATTGCACCAGCGCAAAGTTGATCAGCATGATTCCGATCAGCGTCGGAATGATCAGCAACAGCCTTCTGAAAATATATGCGCCCATGGGGGGTGGTTATCTCAAGGCGCCGGCCGCGCGCAAGTCGGCGGCCTTGTCGGCGTTGTACCACCAGAAATCGAGCTGTCCGAGCGCATAGGCGGGCTGTGCATCGGGATGCTCGTACTGGTCGTAATAGGCAACCCAATAGCTGTCGGTATACCAGGTCGGGATCATGAAGAACTCATAGCGCAGAGCCCTGTCGAGCGCCTTCAACGTGGCATGTTCAAGCTCCGCATCGGGCGCATTCAGCGAAGCCTCGATGATCGCATCGACCAGCGGGCTGGCGAGCCCGGCCGGGTTGAAAAGCGAAAATTCCGCCGCTTCCGAACCATAGCGCTGCGCGAGCCCGGTGCCGGTGCCGAGGAAGGAGGCATAGGAATCGTAAACCATGTCGTAATCGCGGTCGCGTTCGCGGGCGGTATATTGCGAGGCATCGACCTTCTCGAGGACGGCGTCGATCCCCATTGCACGCAGGTTCAACATGAAGTTCTCCACGACGGCGCTCAGCGTGGCCGAACCGGAGGAGTTGAGCAGGAAGGTCAGCCGCAGGGGCACGCCGCGTTCGTCGCGGCGCATCCCGTCATCCCCGACCTGCCAACCCGCCTCGTCGAGCAGTTTCATCGCGCGGCGCGCATTGCGCCGGTCGAGCAGGCGGGAAGCGTCCGAACCATGCGGCATCACCGCTTCCTCGCTCAGCAACTCCGGCGGCACGACGTCACCAAGCGATTTCAGGAATTCGAGCTCGGCCCCCTCTGGCACGCCCTGCGCCATCAGCGGCGTATCCTGCGTGAAGGATGCGCGGGGCTTGAACAGGCCGTATTGCAGCGATTCATTGGTCCATTCGAAATTGAACCCGAGCGCCACGGCCTGACGGACACGCTTGTCCTGCAGCACGTCGCGTCCAAGATTGAAGACGATCCCTCCCGGGGTCGGCGGCGAGCCGTCAGGCACTTCCTCTTTCACGACATAGCCCTGCTGGACCTTCGGAAAGTCATAGGCGCTGGCCCATTGCTTTGAATTGCCCTCGACACGGAAAGTGTATTCTCCAGCCTTGAACGCCTCGAAGGCGGAATTCTCGTCTCCGAAATATTCGACGCGGATCCTGTCGAAATTGTTGCGCCCGACATTGAACGGCAGATCCTTGCCCCAGTAATCCGGATTGCGCTTGTAAACGATACGACGGTTCACATCGATACTGTCGACCATATAGGGGCCGGAGCCGGGCGAGGCGGTGAGCCGGGATTCATCGAGCCGGGCGCCGGTCTCCTCGTACCATTTCTTCGACCATGCCGGCACGCTGCCGACCTGATCGATCAGGCTGCGCCGCGAGATGCCGGGGGTGAAATGGAACTTGATCGTGTGATCGTCGATCACCTCGACCTTGGGAATGCGCTTGCGCACCGCCTCGGCATAGGATTGCAGCCCCTGATCGAGCAGGAGGTTATGCGAAAAAGCGATGTCATGGGCGGTCACCGGATCACCGGTAGAGAATTTCGCATCCTTGCGCATGTGAAAAATAACCCAATCCTTGCTCTCGGGATACTCCAGGCTCTCGCAAAGCAGGCAATACTCCTCGCCATAGACATCGGAAGGCGCAAGTTCGCCACCGGTGCCCTCGCCGAGCAGGCTCTCGTACATGATCGTGCTCAGCGCACCGCCGCGGCCCTTGCGGCTATAGGGGTTCATCGAGTCGAAAGTGCCAAGCGCCGAAAGCGAGATCTCGCCCCCCTTCGGTGCGTCGGGGTTCACGTAATCGAAATGCGAATAATCCTCGGGATATTTGAGATCGCCATAAAAGGAATACCCGTGGCTCTTGATGATCTTCTGCGACTCTTCCTGATCCTGCGCCCGCCCCTGTCCGGCGATCAGCAGCATCGAAGCCGCGAGTCCGAGGAAACCTGCCCGCAGGACCGGCACGGCGAAATCACGGCTGCGGGCGGCGGTGGCGGTCTTGGCTCGAAACATCGGGCATATCCTCGGTCAGGGGATCAGGCGGAATTGCTCAGGACGTAGGCTAACGGCGCACTGACGCAAGTTACAAGTTGCGAAAATGTTATCCGGCGGAAATCCCGGATTCCATAAGCAAAAGGCCGCCCCGAGGACGGCCTTCGTCATGCGGCATTGCGCGCGATCAGTTGTCGAGACTGTCAAGATAGGCGATCACGTCGGCGCGGTCCTCGATCTTCCTCAGACCCGCGAAACCCATGGTGGTGCCGGGGGCATAACCTTTCGGGCTTTCCAGGAAGGCGCTCAGTTCCTCGGGGGTCCAGTCGCCCTCGATGCCGCTCAGCGCGCCGGAATAGCCGAACCCGTCGACCGAGGCGATGGCGCGGCCGACCACGCCATGCAGATAGGGCCCGGTGGCATTCGCGCCTGCTTCGGTCTTGTGGCAGGAAGAGCATTTCTTGAAGACCTTGGCGCCCTTCTCGGCATCGGCGGCAGCCATGACCTCGGCAAAGTCGATATCCTCGGCCTCTTCGCCACCGGCATCCGCCACTTCGATCACGTAGGACGGCTCACCATGGGCATCTGCATGATAGAGCTCCTCGCCTGCCCATTTGCCAAGCAGAAGGATCAGCCATGCCCCGAACAGGCCGGCGGCAATTTTGGTAAGGGTCATTGTATCGAACATGCGTCAGGGTCCATCACTTGGTATTGGGCACGGGAGTCAGCTTTGTCTGGGCGGGTATCTATTGCTTTCCCTTGTTGCAAGCAAGATGTAGTTACCGCGACCAATCGCCCTGCCCCAGCCTTGCACGGGCAGCAAACACCGAGGAACGCGCCGATGAACGTCAAATCCGCCCCGCGTATCGCCTTTCAGGGCGCTCTGGGTGCCTATAGCCACGAGGCCTGCCTGCAGGCGCGCCCCGACATGACGCCGGTGCCCTGCAAGACCTTTGAAGGGGTGATCCGTGCGGTGCGCGAGGGCCGCGCCGATCTTGCGATGTTGCCGGTCGAGAACACCACCTATGGCCGGGTCGCCGATATCCACCGGCTGCTGCCGGAGAGCGGACTGCATATCATCGCCGAGGCTTTCGTGCGGGTAAGGATCGCGCTGATGGCGGTGCCGGGCGTGAAGCTGGGCGACATCCGGCATGTGCGGGCCCATCTGGTGCTGCTGCCGCAGGCGCGCAGCTTCCTCAACACCCACAACATCACTTCGGAAGCCGCTGCCGACAGCGCCGGCGCCGCCGCCGAGCTCGCGATCTCCGGCGCCCGCAGCGAGGGAGTGCTGGCCAGCGCGGTGGCCGCCGACATCCATGGGCTCGAGGTTCTGGCCCGCGACATCGAGGATCAGGATCACAACACGACCCGCTTCCTGCTGATGGCGCCGGATATCGATTTGGCGCGCCGCGCCGAACGGATGCTGACCACTTTCGTCTTCGAGGTCCGCAACATTCCTGCGGCGCTCTACAAGGCGATGGGCGGTTTCGCCACCAATGGTGTGAACATGACCAAGCTCGAAAGCTACATGGTCGGTGGCTCCTTCACCGCGACGCAATTCTATGCCGATATCGAGGGACATCCCGACGACCCCGCCGTGCAGCGTGCGCTCGAAGAGCTGGCCTATTTCACCAACAGTCTCGACATTCTCGGGGTTTATCCGGCCCATCCGGGCCGCGGCGATTCCTGACGCCCGCCTGACGCGGCAGCATCCAACCCGATGGCAGCCCCATGTCTTCAAATCGGAAGACGTTAACGGGCTACCATCAGGTTGGCGATAATCACTGCCTGAAATCCTCGTGTGACAGGGTGGTCGCACGATGCCCGGATACCTAGTCAGATCGGCGGTTTTCTACTATTGGGGGAAATTCCCCATTTGACCCGGTCAGGGATCAATCAGGTTGAGCACCAACGCCTTCACCAGGGCCTGATCGCGGGTGCGCGCATTGAGTTTATGCTTGGCGCTGCCGATATGCTTTTCCAGCGTTTTCTCACTGATATTAAGCGCATGGGAAATCTCGGCAGGCCGCATGCCAATCACGAGATAGCTCAGGCAATCCCGTTCGCGCTGCGACAATTGCGGCAGGAGTATCGATGACGGCCCCCGAAATCCATTGTCGATGATTTGCGAGATATAGTTCAAATCGTAGGAATACTCACGCCAATGCGCCACCATTTCCTTATAGGTCCGCAGCGTGCCAAAGGCGAAGGCGAGACCTGAAACCGGTCGGCCATTCTGTGCAAAGCTGGTTCCGATCGATACGCCCTGACGCATCCCGATCTCAGCCTCGTGAGCGCGGCGACGGATTTGCGCGGGTCGCGCGCCGTCGAGCAGTCGGGGATCCTCCCAAAACACCAGCCGCGCGCCGTCGCGCACCTTGTCGATGGTGATCTTGTCATTGATCGGATCGTCGCCGCCCGCGGCCCAATCCTGCGGATAGGTGTTGCGAAAATATCCCGCGGTAGCATTTCCCAGCCGCCGCGCCTCGGCGGCCAGCGGAATGATCCCGTAGCCAATCGCCGTCACCCCGTATTCGGGCAGCATCTGCTGACAGACATTCCAAAGCTCATCGCTTGATCCGAGGCTAGCAGCGCGTCCGGCGAGTTCGATGATTTCAGGTTTCATGCTGTTTCGCGCACCTCACTGCCACCCTGCGTCAGCATCGCGGCGCAGGTCAGGCGAGACGTCCATGGCGTTCTTCCAGGGTTTTCGCGTAGTCGGCGATGCGCAGCTTGAACTTGCGGGTCAGCGACGTTTTCGCCAGCTTCATCGATTGCACCAGCAGCCGCGCCGACAGGTTGAGGGGCTTGATGTCGAGCACGATGGCAACCCGTGTACGATTGCGCGACAGCGGCATCAGTTCGATCGCCATCACCCCCATGAGGCCAGGCGACGTGCTTTCCAGCACCATCTCCTGCGGCCGGTCGAACGCCACCATTTCGAGCTGCATTTCACGGCGTTTCCCGCGCAGATCGAAGGCCGCGCGCCAGGTTATGCCCGTAGCGGGCTTAGGCAGCTGATCGACCCGCTGCACCTCGGCACCGCGCCGAATGGCCGCGCGTTCGAAGTTTTCGAAATCGCAGAGCATGTCGAATACCGCCTCGATCGGCGCGTTGATATCTTCCTTTGTGGAGAATTTCATGCCACGTCTGCCTGCCTGTTTCGATTTCCCCACTTATCCGTCAATTCAATGTATCCGCAAGCCAGTTTGCCAGGAGAAAATGCGCAATTGCGCCTTTGCGTGCCGGCAGGATTACCGGGTGCAGTCCTGCGAAAATATCCGCCATATCCTCGCGGCTGATCCAGAGCGCGTCTTCTATTTCGACCGGATCGACGGTGAGTTCCCTTCCCAGCGCGGTTCCCGAGCAGCCCAGCATCAAAGAGGCGGGGAAAGGCCAGGGTTGGCTGGCCAGATAATCGACCTGCCCGACCCGAACCCCGGCCTCCTCGAAAACCTCGCGACGCACCGCGGCCTCAAGGCTTTCGCCCGGTTCGACGAACCCGGCCAGCAGCGAGTACATGCCGTCGGGCCAGCCCGGGCTGCGCCCCATCAGCACAGAATTGCCATGGGTGATCAGCATGATCGCCACCGGGTCGGTGCGCGGAAAATGCCCCGCCTTGCAGGACGGGCAGACGCGCTGCCACCCGGCCTGCGTCATCTCGCTCCGCGTGCCGCAAGCCGCGCAGAATCCGTGACTGTCATGCCAGGCGAGGAGCGCCTTGCCGGTCGCCGCCAGCTCGGCATCGCGCGCGTCAAGCCAGGGCATAACCCGGCGCAGCTCCGCAAAGACCTGACCGTCTTCAAGAAGCGGATGGCATTGTTCGCTGGTATCGGTGAAAGCCCCCAGTGTCTCGGTGTGAAGATCGGGTGGGGTCCAGTGCGAGATATCGAACGCGAAACGCGGCGCGCCGGACTCCCGGCCAAGCAAGATCGGGGGCAGGCGCGTATCGCTCAGCACCGGATGGTCCATGCCAAGACGCACCAGAAATGCCGGCCGCGCGATATTCACCAGCGGTTTGCCGCGCCAGAACAGCAGCCCCCGGGCCGCCGGGTCGGTCTTGGCGCGATGCACCGCCTCTGCATCGGCGCGCAGCTCCCCTGCCCTGTCCAGCGCCGAACCGCCGAAGGTTACCTGCTCCGCTCTTCGCACCTGCTGCCCCTGTTCTCCTGTTTCTCATGCAAGGCTTGGCACGGGGATGGATGAAATGGCAATGCCGGGGGGCTTGGGCGCAGCGTCGTGATCCGCTCGCATATCGAAATCCAGATCGCTGCAGGGTCCACATTCCGGACCTGAGAGTTCGAGATCGACGAAAGTCTGCTTAGGACAAAGAGGGCAAACGTTGTGATCCTTGCACTCCGTGCGCGGAGGTCCTATATCGGGTTTCGAGAGGTTGGTGCGGGCAGGCGCCTCGCCAACCCGGTCAGATCCGGAAGGAAGCAGCCGTAACGAGCCCCGCTTGGGTCGTTATCAGCCTCTCACCTTAGACCATTCGCCTTGCAGAAAGGCGATGCTTGGAAATCCAGCCTCAAGATGGATGAAATCGGTCGAGGCGATCTCCCTACACACCCCTCACAGGCTCTCGGCGGAGAACGTATCGCAGGATCCAATCTGACCGCTCTCGAACCCGGTGGCAAACCAGCGCGAGCGTTGCTCGGAAGTGCCATGGGTGAACGTATGCGGCTGGGGAACCCGTCCGGCCTGCCGTTGCAGATAGTCATCGCCGATCTTGCGTGCCGCGTTCAGCGCTTCGTCAAGGTCGCCCTTTTCCATCAGGCCTCTTACATTGGATGCCCAGATGCCCGACAGGCAATCGGCCATCAACTCAAGCCGCACGGTCAGGGCATTGGCCTCGACTTCGGACGATTGCTGGCGGGCGGCGTTCACCTGGGGAAGAATGCCGAGCTCGTTTTGCACATGGTGCGCAACCTCATGCGCGATGACATAGGCTGCGGCGAAATCGCCTTCCGCTCCCATGCGCTGGCCTAGCAGATCGAAGAATTGCGTATCGAGATAGGCGCGCTGATCCGCCGGGCAATAGAACGGTCCGGTCGCGCCGGAGGCCCCGCCACACTGGCTCTGTGTCACGCCGGAGAACACGACCAACTTGGGCGGCGTGTAGGTCTCACCGAGCTGTTCCTGAAATATCTTGCCCCAGACATCTTCGGTTGTCGCCAATACCTGCGCGGAGAATTGCGTCATCTCGCTGTCCTCCGCAGTGACGGGTGCGCTCCGCTCGACCGGCGCACCGCCGCCCCCGGTCAACAGCGGCGTGACGTCGATGCCGGTGAAATAACCGATCGCCAGCACCGCCAGCACGCCGACGACGCCAAGCCCCCCGGCCCGTCCGACCCCGCGACCGCGCCGTACTTCCACATTCCGGCTGCGTCTTATCCCGCGTAGTCGCATGTGATCGATCCCGTGCTATCTGATGTTATTGCCAAAGCAACGCATGATAACGGAAATGGTTCAATGAGCGACAAGAATGACCTTGCCGAAAACCGCACCGATTGGGCAGAGGATCGGACGATCCTTGCTAACGAGCGCACCTTTGCGGGCTGGATGCGCACCGGCATGGCATCCCTGGCAGTGGCGATCGGGCTCAAGGCGGTATTCGGCGCTTTCGACCCGACATGGGTGGCCAAGGCCGCGGCGACGATCTTCGTGATCGCGGCGGTCTACATCTTCTGGGCGGCGCATGACACGGCGACGAAGACGCTCGAGCGGCTGAACGATCACCATGCCAATGCCCAGCCGAACCGCCGCATGAAAGCCATGGCGGTGGTGTTCAGCATCGCCTCATTTGCGGTGGGCGCGATTCTCTGGATGCTGTGAAGCGGTGGACGCGCCCGCGCTCAGCGCCTAGTTTGGCCCGGTGAACGAATCCGAACCGAGGCATCATGACCGACGCAACCGCCTATCGCGTGCTGGCCCGCAAATACCGGCCCGAAACCTTCGCCGATCTCGTCGGGCAGGACGCCATGGTGCGCACCCTGAAGAACGCTTTCGCGGCCGACCGTATCGCGCAGGCCTTCGTGATGACGGGGATCCGCGGCACCGGAAAGACCACGACCGCGCGGATCATCGCCAAGGGGATGAACTGCATCGGCACCGATGGTCAGGGCGGCCCGACGACCGACCCCTGCGGGCAATGCGAGCATTGCGTGGCGATCATGGAAGGCCGCCATGTCGATGTGATGGAGATGGACGCGGCCTCGAATACCGGGGTGGCCAATATCCGCGAGATCATCGATTCCGTCCATTATCGGGCGGCGTCGGCGCGCTACAAAGTCTATATCATCGACGAAGTTCACATGCTCTCGACAGGCGCTTTCAACGCGCTGTTGAAGACGCTGGAGGAACCGCCCGAACACGTCAAATTCATCTTCGCCACGACCGAGATCCGCAAGGTGCCGGTTACGGTGCTGTCACGCTGCCAGCGCTTCGATCTGCGGCGCATCGAGCCCGAGGTAATGATCGCGCTGCTGAAGAAGATCGCCGGGGCGGAGGGCGCCGAGATCGCCGAGGACGCGCTGGCGCTGATCACCCGGGCGGCGGAAGGTTCGGCTCGGGATGCGACCTCGCTGCTCGATCAGGCGATCAGCCACGGCGCCGGAGAGACCAGCGCCGAACAGGTCCGCGCAATGCTCGGCCTGGCGGACCGCAGCCGGGTGCTCGACCTGCTCGACATGATCCTGCGCGGCGATGCGGCGGGGGCGCTGACCGAACTTTCCGGTCAATATGCCGATGGCGCGGACCCGATGGCGGTGCTGCGCGACCTTGCCGAGATCACCCATTGGGTTTCGGTGGTGAAGATCACCCCCGACGCCGCCGAGGACCCGACGATTTCGCCGGAAGAACGCACCCGCGGTCAGGCGATGGCGGAAGCATTGCCGATGCGGGTACTGACAAGGCTCTGGCAGATGCTGCTGAAAGCGCTCGACGAGGTCGCGGCCGCCCCGAACGCGATGATGGCAGCGGAAATGGCGATCATCCGGCTTACCCATGTGGCGGATTTGCCCAGTCCCGAGGAATTGCTGCGCAAACTGAACAATACGCCGGTGCCTCCTGCCCGGACACCCGGTGGCGGTGGCGGGGCTTCGATTTCCGGCACCGGCTCGCAGGCCAGTGCCGTAGGCCGCCACCCTGCCGGTGGCGGCGGCGGTCAGGTCACGGCGCTGGCCGCTCAGGCCGAATCCGCCCTGGCCCGGTTTCCGAGCTTCGATCATGTGGTCGAGCTGATCCGTACGCATCGTGACGTGAAACTGCTGGTCGAGGTCGAAACCTCGCTGCGCCTCGCCGCCTATCAGCCCGGGCGGATTGAATTCGTCCCGACCGAGACCGCCCCCCGCGATCTCGCGCAAAGGCTCGGCGCCAAGCTGCAGCTCTGGACCGGCAACCGCTGGGCGGTGATCATCGTCAACGAGGGCGGCAGTGAGACTATCGCGGAAGTGCGCGATGCCAAGGAGCTGACTCTCAAGGCGCAGGCCACCGAGCATCCGCTGATGCAGGCCGTGCTGGCGCAATTCCCCAAGGCCCGGATCACCTCGATCCGCACGCCCGAACAGATCGCCGCCGCGGCGGTAAGCGAGGCATTGCCCGAGGTCGAAGATGTATGGGACCCGTTCGAAGACGGTTGATCCGCGGCACAGGCAGCCTCATATGACACCCAAGCTGAACATTAGGAGAGAGCAATGCTCAAAGGATTAGGCGGGCTCGGCGACATGGCCGGGATGATGAAAAAGGCGCAGGAGATGCAGGGCAAGGTGACCCAGCTCCAGGAAGACATGCACAACATCATGGTCGAGGGCGAGGCCGGTGCCGGGCTGGTCAAGGCGACCTGCACCGCCAAGGGCGAGCTCAAGACGCTGGACATCGATCCGTCGATCTTCAACGGCGATGACAAGGAGGTCGTCGAAGACCTGATCCTCGCCGCGATCAAGGACGCGCAGGGCAAGGCCAGCGACCGGGCCCAGGAAGAGATGACCAAGCTGACCGAAGGCATGGGCCTGCCCGCGGGCATGAAGCTGCCGTTCTGATCGGCGCGGTACCAAGACGCGCCGGGGCATCGTCCCGTGCCCTGGCGCAGAAAGAGCGGCCGTGAACAGCACGCGTGACATCGACGCCCTGATCGACCTGATGGCAAGGCTGCCCGGTCTCGGTCCGCGCTCGGCCCGGCGCGCGGTACTGCATCTGATCCGCAAACGCGCGCTGCTGCTGACACCGCTGGCCGACATGATGCAGCAGGTTGCCGCCACGGCGCGCGAATGCCTGAACTGCGGCAATGTCGGGACCAGCGATATCTGCGATATCTGCAACTCAGAAAAGCGCGCCAACGGCGAGCTCTGTGTTGTCGAGGATGTCGCCGATCTCTGGGCGATGGAACGTTCCGGCGTGTTCAAGGGGCGCTATCACGTGCTCGGCGGCACGCTCTCCGCGCTGGATGCCGTCGGCCCGCAGGAATTGCGGATTCCCCAGCTGATCGACCGGGTGGCCGGGGAGAATATCAGCGAGGTGATCCTTGCCCTCAATGCCACGATCGACGGGCAGACGACCGCGCATTACATTGCCGATCAGCTCGAGGACAAGGTGCGTCTTACATCGCTTGCCCAGGGCGTGCCGATCGGCGGTGAACTCGATTACCTCGATGACGGCACGATCACCGCGGCGATGCGCGCGCGCAAGTCGCTCTAAACATCGCTGCACGCACGCCGAACAACATTCACGATTAGCCCTTGAATGATGAACGGCCGCCCGCTCCTCCCAAAGCGGACGGCCTTTTCCGTGCGACGCAGATCAGCCCGTTCAGAGGACGATCACATCCAGCGGCGGAAATCCATTGAACCCTACAGAACTATAGGAGGATGTATAGGCCCCGCAGTTGCGAATCATAACCTTGTCGCCATCTTTCAGAGCGAGCGGCAAATGGATCGGGCGCTTTTCATAGAGGATATCCGCCGAATCACAGGACGGACCCGCAAGCACGCAGGGGCCGGTATCGCCGCCGTCATGCGGTGTTGCGATCTGATAGCGAATCGCCTCGCCCTCGGTCTCCGCCAGACCCGAAAATCGTCCGATGTCGAGATAGACCCAGCGATGCAGATCATCCTCCGATTTCCGGCTGACCAGCACCACCTCTGCAGCGATATGACCTGCATCCGCGACCAATCCCCGGCCGGGCTCCGCCATCACTTCGGGAACGGCGCCGAAACGGGCCTCGACCGCCGCCATCACACTGGCCGCATAGCTTTGCGGTGCCTCGATCGCCTCGCCGTGAAAGGCCGGGAAGCCGCCCCCGAGATTCAGCAATTGCAGGTCGTGACCGGCAGCGCGCGCCGCATGCCAGAGCGGCGCGACCTGATCGAGAACCGGGATCCAGAACGCTGCCTTGCGGGTTTGCGAGCCGACATGGAACGACAGGCCGTAGGGCACAAGGCCGAGCGCCTTGGCATGATCAAGCAGGCCGGGAAGCGATTGCGCGGCACAGCCGAACTTCCGGCTCAACGGCCAATCGGCCATGGAATTTTCCACGATCAACCGCAGATAGACCCGCGCGCCCGGCGCATAAGCGGCGATCTTCTCCAGCTCGGCATCGGAATCCGCGGCAAAGAGGGTCACGCCGACGCCATGGGCAAACGCAATGTCGGAAGCGCGCTTGATGGTATTGCCGAAGGAAATATCGGACGGGCTCGCGCCCTGGCTAAGGCAGAGCTCGATCTCGGCGCGCGAGGCCGCGTCAAATCCGGCTCCCTTCTCGACCAGCAGACGAATGATCTCCGCAGCCGGATTGGCCTTCACCGCGTAGTGAATTTTCGCCCGGCCGAGCCCGTTGCGCAGAGCGTCGTACTGCATGGCCACCCGGCCACGGCTGATCACAAGGGTCGGACGGTCAAAGCTGTGCGCCGCGATATAGGCGGCGGCCAGATCAACATTTGCGGATGGGGCGTCAAATGCGCCGGAAACCATAGCGTTCATTGGTCATCTCCAAAGAGCAGGTGGGGCTGTAAACGCCCCAAGAGTCGTTTCAAGAGACGTTACCGTCGCTACATAAACGCGGGTCAGTCAGGTTCGAACCGACCGGCCAGAGGCGCGTGCGTTGGCGTCTGTGAAGCGCCACATACGTTGTTTTGAGATTCGATCAAGGGGTATTTCGGAGAATTCTGAAATTGGCTCTTTCGCGCCCCCGCCGCGGCTTCCGGCAGAGGCCCGGGGCGGCTCGCGCGTCAATCCTCCCAGTCGCTGCCGATCGCCTCACGCTCGCGTTTCTTCTCGTCCTCGACCATCTCCACGACCTCGCGTTCTTCCTCGACATCGCTTTCGCCCGGGTCCGCATCGGCTTTCTCGCTCGCGGCCAGCGCCAGGACAAACCACATGGGAAAATGATCCGATCCGATCTTCTCGGTTCTCTCCATATACACCAGACGAAACTTCGGGTCATGAAACAGGTGATCGAGCGGCCAGCGCATCCAGGGCATCGTGGCGCTGAACGTGTTGTAAAATCCGCGTCCCACCCGCGGATCGAGCAGACCCGATAGCCGCTGAAAACGGCGCGTCGTGGTTGACCAGGCGACATCGTTCAGATCGCCGGTGACGATGGCGGGGAGCGGATCCTCGGCGGCCTCCATCCCGATCAGCGCGATCTCGGCGTCCCGGCCCTGGGTATCGTGATCGATCACGGGGGGCTCCGGATGCACGACGTAGAGCCGGAACTTCGCTCCGTCGCGCAGTACGACCGTCGCCCTGATCGACGGAACCCCGTCAGTGATCATCTCGCGCACCTGCGTATCCCGCAACTCGAGCTTTGACATCACGCAGAGGCCATAGCCGTTGGTTTTCGGCACCTCGACCCAATAAGGATAATCGGCGCGAAATTCCTGCGACAGTGCCGCGATCCAGTCGGCGTCCACTTCGATTGCCATGCCGATGTCCGGATCCCGTTCGCGAATGAGCGAGATCAGCCGACCATAGGCGCGATTGGATAATTTTACATTCGATGCCAGCAGCGAAACCCGTCGGTCGCGAGCCTGGACAAGATCACCGTCGGCCTTCACCGATTGCCTACGCCAGAACGGCGTAAACTTGGCGATGTAGATCGCCTGCGCGCCCGCCACCAACAGCAGCAACAGGGTCCCAATCCATCGCGCATGGCCCGATTGGGTGAAGAACATCGCGATGGCAAGAACAAGGGCCAGTCCAAAAAACTGCTCCCGCGGAAAGGCCAACCCGCGGACGCTGCCGTGGGGCAATTTGCTGAGCGGCATCAGTGTCGCGAGAATGAGAAGTCCGGTCAGTCCCCAAAGCAAGATGTTCAGAACACTGCTCTCCATCCGCGCGCGCTTTGCCTCCCAGGGGATTCAATGACAACAGGGCGCCGGACATTGCCCGGCACCCTGCATTATCAACTCCGATGACAAGCGGAGAGTTCCGAAACCGTCCCGCCATGGCGAAGGAGCAACCTATTTGTCGTCGTCGTCCTTGTCGGCTTCTTCATCCTTGTCGTCAGGGATGCTGAAGAAGCTGTCAGCATCGGAATAATCACCCTTGTGGCGGCTCTCTTCCTCGTCTTCATCCTCCTCGGACGTACCGGACAGGGTGAAGGTCTCGAGACCCTCGATCGCCGTCGGGATCTTCGGCTCGTTCTCCATGCCAAGACTCTGCTCGGTGCTCACCAGCTTGCGGCGCTCGTCATCGCTCATCACGCCACCTTCGGCGAGCTTCTTGGCAGCGGCCTTTTGCACCGCGGCATCGAGCTCGGATTGACGACTCAGTCCAAGCGCCACTGGATCGATAGGCTGGATATTGGCAATATTCCAATGCGTGCGCTCGCGGATCGCCTGGATAGTCGGCTTCGTCGTTCCGACCAGCTTGCCGATCTGACCATCGCTGAGCTCGGGATGGAACTTCACCAGCCAAAGGATCGACGCCGGGCGGTCCTGCCGCTTGCTGAGCGGCGTATAGCGCGGCCCCCGCCGCTTTTCCTCGCCCTGTGCGGCCGCGTTGAACTTCAGCTTCAGCCGATGCAACGGGTTGCCCTCGGCGGTGTCGATCTCTTCCTGGGTCAGCTGATTGTTTGCTATCGGGTCGAACCCCTTCACACCCTGCGCGACATCACCATCCGCAATGCCCTGCACTTCCAGCTCATGCATGCCGACGAAATCGGCAATCTGCTTGAAGCTGATGGTGGTGTTGTCGACCAGCCAGACTGCAGTGGCCTTGGCCATGATCGGTTTTGCCATGTCGCTCTCTCCTAAAAACACATTTTCCCCGTCGCCTGAAAGGCTGTCCCGCGGGGCGGAACGGTTTCCATTGTAGGGGAATTGGCATCTATATAGAGAGATCAACCGGACAAGGAAAGACCAAATGCGGCGTCACCTCCTGCGGCTCATTCTCCTCGGCCTTGCACTTTCCCACCCGGCCACGGCGGCGGAAGACCGGGCCGGATATTTCGACTATTTCGTATTGTCGCTGAGTTGGTCCCCAAACTGGTGTGCCCGCAATCCGGGCCGCGACGAAGAGCGTCAATGCGCAGAAGGCAGCGGTCAGGGCTGGGTCCTGCACGGGCTCTGGCCGCAATATGATCGAGGTTACCCGAGCTATTGCCAGGCCGCCGCACGCCCGCCGACCCGCGCCATGACCGCGGCAATGGCAGACATCATGGGCAATCCCGGCCTGGCCTGGCATCAATGGAAGAAACACGGCAGCTGCACCGGTCTCAGCGCGGCAGAATATTTCGAGCTGTCCCGCAGCGCCTATGCCGATATTGCCCGCCCGGTGGTATTTCGCAAACTCAGCCGCGACATCCGCCTGCCTGCTTCGGTGGTCGAGGAAGCCTTCCTCAAGGCCAATCCCGACCTGACGCCGGAATCGATCACCATCACCTGCAAGGCGGGACACATACAGGAGGCGCGGACCTGCCTGTCCCGCGAAATGACTCCGATACCCTGTGGCGCCGATGTACGGCGTGACTGCCGCCTTGAAGACGCGCTCTTCGCGCCGCTGCGCTGAAACATAGTCGGCGGCACTTCGATGAGCCGTCGAAGCCTCCAGCGGAGGTATTTTCGGCCAGAAGAAGCGGAAGCCCGCCTCACAGACGCGGTTGCGAGGCGGGCAGGTTGAAGGACCGATCGGTCGCTTCTCCTGACACGGTCATCGGCTCCTCAGCCTGTACCGTGCTGCCTTCGTGACAGGACAGGGTGAACATATCGTTTCTTCTGACCCTAAATACCTCCGCCGGAGGCATTTGCCGTCAGGCAAATCAAGCCGCGTTCAACCGTCGACCTTCAGGACGATCTTGCCGATATGACCGCTGGTCTCCATCCGTGCATGGGCATCACCGGCAGCCGCGAGTTCATATTCGGAATCCATGACCGGAGCGACCCGCCCGGCATCGAGCAAGGGCCAGACATTCTCGCGCAATTCCGCTGCGATCCTGGCCTTGGCAAGGTCGCTCTGTGGGCGCAGGGTGGAGCCGGTCAGGGTCAGGCGACGGGTCATCAGCGGTGCAAAATTGACCTCGACCTTCGGTCCCTGCAGAAAAGCGATCTGCACCAGTCGACCGTCATCCGCCAGCGCCTTGAGGTTGCGCGGGATGTATTCGCCCCCGACCATGTCGAGGATCAGGTTTGCGCCGCCTTCGGCCTGCAGCACATCGACGAAATCCGTATCCCGGTAATTGATTGCCGCTTCGGCCCCGAGTTTCATGCAGGCCGCGCATTTGCTGTCGGTGCCGGCGGTCGTGAAGACACGGGCGCCGAAAGCCTTGGCGAGCTGGATCGCCGTCGTGCCGATCCCTGAAGAGCCGCCATGCACGAGAAATCGTTCGCCGGCGGTGAGCCCGCCGCGCATGAAGACGTTCGACCAGACCGTGAAGAAGGTCTCGGGCAGGCAGGCGGCTTCCTTCATCCCCATGCCCCGTGGCACCGGCAGACAATGGGCGGCCGGGGTCGCGACATATTCCGCATAGCCGCCACCGGGCAGCAGGGCGCAGACCTTGTCGCCCACGGACAGATCCGTCACACCTGCCCCGACGGAGACGATTTCGCCGGAGGCTTCGAGTCCGGGAAGGTCGCTGGCGGAGGGTGGCGGGGCATACATTCCCGCCCGCTGCAACGCGTCGGGGCGATTGACCCCGGCATAGGCCACCCTGATCACCACCTGATCATGATCCGGCTGCGGGATCGGGCGCTGGGTGAGTTGCAGCATCTCCGGTCCGCCGGGCTTGGTGATCTCGACGGCGCGCATCGTATCGGTCATCGCTGGTCCTTTCCGTTCTGGTTTGCGGCAGCATAGGTCAGGCGATGGCCCGGCGCATCCCGATTTTGCGCACTTGGCCCGGGCGCGGGGGATTTGCTATGGCAGAGAAGTGACGGCAGCAGGAGCAACGTATGGGTGCTGAGACGACATTCGACTGGCATGAGGCGGCGCGGCTCTTCGTCGAAACGCGTCCCGTCTCGCGCCCCTCGTCGGCGCAGGGGAGCGGATTTCGGCTTATCCGGGCCGTACCGAGCGCCGAAAGCCTGCCACGGCTCGGCGAAGCCTTGATGGATCAGGTGCCTTTCTGCCTTTACGACGGTCCGTCACCGAGGGTCGACAACCTGCCACCCGGAAATTTCTGTACCCTGAGCGGCGGCTCTTCGGGGAATGCCAAGGTGATCCGGCGCAGCCAGATGTCCTGGATCGCCTCTTTCATGGTCAACGCCGCGCTGTTCGGTTTCACGCCGCGGGACCGGGTCGCGCTGCTTGGGCGGCTGAGCCATTCGCTGGCGCTTTACGGCCTGCTCGAAGCGCTGCATCTGGGGATGGACGCACATGTGCTGGACGGGCTGTCGCCGGGACGGCAATGGGCCGCGCTCGAACGGCAGCGGATCACCATTCTCTATCTGACCCCGACGCAGATGCGTCTGATCTGCCAGGCGGCCAGGGGTCGGGTGAACGAGGATTTGCGGCTGGTCATTTGCGGGGGCGGCATGTGCGACCGGGCCACGCGATCCGCGATGCAACGCGCGTTCCCAAGCGCCCGGCTGCATGAATTCTACGGCGCGGCGGAGACCTCTTTCGCCACCATCACTGATCTTGATACGCCGGACGGATCGGTGGGCCACCCCTATCCGGGTGTCACCCTCGAGATCCGCGATGCCCATGGGTCTCCGATCGACGGTGTCGGCGCGGTCTGGGTGCGCAGCCCCTATCTCTTTGACGGCTATGCGGCCGGACAGAGCCGGGATACCCTTTTGGACGGAGGTTTCGTGACTGTCGGCGAGATGGGCGAAATCGATGCCCGGGGCAACCTCTGGCTGCGGGGACGACGCAGCCGTATGGTGACGATTGCCGATCAGAACGTCTTTCCCGAGGAAGTCGAACAGGCGATCCTCGCGCTTCCGGAGGTCGCGGCCTGCGCCGTTCTCCCGGTCGCCGATCCGCTGCGCGGTCATCGTCTGGTGGCGATCGTGGAGGGGGTTCACGACGTCGAACTGGCCACGCGGCTGCAGCGCCATTGCCGTGAAACGCTCGGCGCGCTGGCAGCGCCGCACCGGGTCCTGTTTCGCGAGAGTCTGCCGTTGCTGCCCTCCGGCAAGACCGACCTGCGGGCGCTCGCGCGCTGGCTGGAAGAGCCTGTATGAGCGTCCGGATCATTGCCGCCTGTCGCAGCCCGGTCGCGCCACGTGGCGGGGCGCTGGCGGCCCTGTCTTTGCAGGATCTTGCCGCGCCGGTGATCGCTGGCCTGCTCGAACAGGCGGAGCTGGCGCCCGATCAGGTCGACGAGGTGATCGTCAGCAATGCGCTCGGAGCCGGCGGCAATCCGGCGCGACTGGTGTCGCTGGCGGCCGGTCTGCCGCAGCGGGTGGCGGGGCTGAGCATCGACCGGCAATGCGCGGGCGGGCTCGATGCGCTGCTGCTGGCACGGCAGATAGTGCTGAGCGGCGCGGCCGAGGTGGTGATCGCGGGCGGTGTCGAGAGCTATTCGCGCCGACCTCTGCGCCTGGCGACCTTTGCCGATGGCCGGGCGCCACAGCCTTATGATCAAGCGCCCTTCACGCCCTGGCCCGACCGTGACCCTGGCATGGCTGACGCCGCGGCGATCTTGGCAGAGAGCCAGCGGATCGCGCGGCAGGCGCAGGACGAATGGGCGATCGCCAGCCATGCCAAGGCGAGGAACGCGGTGCCGGGACGCGGCGAAATCGTGTCTGTGGCAGGGCTGGCGCAGGATGCTTTCACCCGCCGCCTCGGCCCGGCTCTCTGCCAGCGTGCAAAGGTGATCAGCGGCAGTATCACCGCAGCCAACATGGCGGTGGCGGCCGATGCCGCCGCCTTTTGCGTCGTGGTGTCCGCGCAGACAGCGGCGCGGCAGAGGCGAACGGGTGTTGAACTCGTGTCCGGGGCGACGCTGGGTGCCGTGCCGGAATGTCCCGGGCTGGCGCCACTTGCCGCGATCGAGAAAGCGCTCGCCAATGCGTCTCTGGAAATCTGCGATATCGACACCGCGGAGATCATGGAGGCTTTCGCCGTGCAGGCCATCGCCTGCGTCGAAGGCGCGGGCCTCGATCCTTCGCGCGTCAACCGGGGCGGCGGGGCACTGGCGCGCGGGCATCCGATCGGTGCCTCAGGCGCGATCAATGCGGTGCGGCTTTATCATGAGCTGCGGCACTGCGGCGGGGTCGGCCTCGCCGCCATAGCGGCGGCAGGAGGCCTCGGGACCGCGTTGGTCCTATCCGCGTGACAGCAGGCTGGCCGGGCGGGCTTTCGCCAGGCCGGCGGTGATGAACCCGGCCAAAACCGCCTTGAGCACATCACCGGGAATGAAGGCTGTGACCAGAGCGGTGGCCTCGAGCGCGGTCTTGTTCAGCATCACCATCATGCCGAAGATCCCGAAGACATACATGACGAGTATCCCCCCGACCACCGAGGCGATCCCGGCCGCAAGGCCCAACGGGAGGCTGCGCCACTGGCTGACCATGAAACCGGTGACGAAAGCCGCGATCGGCCAGCCGATCAGGAAACCGACCGACGGTGTCGCAAAGGCGCCGAGCCCGCCGCGCCCGCCTGCCAGCAGCGGCAGTCCGAGGGCCACAAGGGCGAGGAACAACAGCACCGCCGCGGCCCCCCGGCGTGCGCCGAGCACGGTGCCGCAGAGCATGACGCCGAGGGTCTGAGCGGTGATCGGGACACCGAAGGCGAGCGTGAATTTGGGCACCAGGCCGAGTGCTGCGATCAGCGCGGCAAACAGCGCGATCAGGGTGAGGGAACGTTCCATCTGTCTATCCTTGTCTATGCGCCCGCGGCGCTTCTCGCCTCAATCGGTAGTATGCTGCAGTGCAGCGGTCAACCCTGGGTTGGCAGGGCGCGGTTTCAGAGCCCGCCCCGGGCGCGCAGGGCTTCGGCCACATGTTCGGCATCATCGATCGCCAGAACGGCAAAGGGCGTGACGATTCGCCACCCCGCCCGCCGCCGCGCCCGGGCGCGCCAGGCCATCGCCAGCATCCCGCCCTTTTCCGCGAGCACCGGGGCGAAGCGCACGACCAGCGCCATCGCGAGTTCGATCCGCCGGGTCTGGACGCCGAAACGGCGCAGGGGCGTCAGCAACCAGCGCAGCACTGCCATCATGTCGGTCAGCCGCGTGGTCATGGTCACCAGATTGGCCAGCGCCACGGCAGTGACCATCCGCAGCACGATGACCGCGCCGACAATGAAATCCCCGGTCACAAAATGCCACAGCAAGATGACCGCCACGAAGGGCCAGAGCACTTTGATCCGCCCTGCGCCGAGAAGCAGGAAGCGCAGGCCCGGCAACAGGTAGAACGCGACGGTCAGCGCCAGAAAGGTCAGATGCAGGAACACGCTCTCGACCGCGAAAAGCACCATCGTGGCGGCGCAGAGCAGCGCCAGCTTCAGCCCCGCGGGCCAGCGATGCGCAGCGGTCTCAACCGGCGAGGTCAGAGAGATCATCGACGCCTCCAAGCTCGGTCATCGCGGCTGTGAAGGCGGGCAGGACGACGGCGGGCGCGCCCTGTTGGCGGATGCTGCCCTCGTCGAGCCAGACCACGCGGTCATAATGCTGCACCGTCGCCGGATCATGGGTGATCTGAAGCAATGTCGCGTCGATCCCGTCAAGCACCCGCTCCAGATGCAGCGAAGTCGGAATGTCGAGCCCGGCAAAAGGCTCGTCGAGCAGGATCACCTTCGGACGCATTGCCAGCACGGCCATCAGGCAGACAAGCTGGCGCTGACCCTGCGACAATCTGTGGATCGCCGCCCTCGCCCAATGCGACTTGCCGAACCGCTCCAAAATCGCAGTGACGTTGCGGGCCGCCTCGGCTTTCGACTGGCCAAGCTGGGTCAGGCCAAAGCCGATCTCCTCCTCGACAGTGGGAAAGATGATCTGGTGATCCGGGTTCTGAAACAGCACCCCGACCACCTTCAGCGCTGCCCTGCGGTCCTTGCCGACATCGACACCTGCAATGCGCACCCGCCCCTCGTCCGGCAGCACCAATCCGGCGATTATCCGGGCCAGCGAGGTCTTGCCCGAACCGTTGCGCCCGACAATGGCGATCCGCCTTTCAGAAGCGCGCAGGCTGATGTCACGCAGCACCGGCGTGGCTTCAGGTGCGAATTGCACGTTTTCGAGCGCGATCAGCGGCGGAATGTCGGCTTCCATGGGCGGTCAACCTCGGCAGGCATGTTTCCCCGCCTGTACCACCCGGACAGCGAAGGGGAAAGCTGTCACTACCGGCGCGGCGATGTCCAGCTGCCCGGCAAATCGGCTTTCGGCGGTCGCACCGGCGCTTTCACCCTGCTCAACAGCCAGTTCGGCCCCGCCATCAACCGGCTGAGCGTCGGACTTTCGCGCACCTGCGCCTTCAGCTTCTCGACCTGCATCACCTCGTTGATCCGACGATCGACAAAGGCGCGCGTGGCGGCATGTTCATCGCTGGTATCGCCCAGCCAGTAGAGCACGCTGGCAGTGTAAACGGCGCTCAGCGTCGCCCGTTTGGTGTACCAGTTCACATCTTCCGAGGTATCGCCGAGCGCGGTCCAGATCGCATCGGCGGTGTCCCAGATCAGCTTGGCGCCCTCCGCGGCATATTGCGGCAGGGCAAAGAGCGCGCTGCCCCGGCGCACCACCTCCTTGTCGCTGACCGCCTCCAGTCGAAAGCGCAGGGCCGTGGCAATCTTGTCACGAAAACGCATGCCCTTGAGCGGTGCCTCAGCGAGCCGCTCAAGCATCAGCGCATCGCCGCGTTTGTGATAGGCAACGGCGAGATCGACAGCGCCGCGCGGACAGATGGCCCGCGCCATGGTCGGGTCCATATCGCAATCGCTGATCGCCGCGGCAAAAGTCGCCTCGGACCAGCCATCGAAGGGCACGTGGTCAAGCGCGGCATCAAGCAGCCTTGCCTTCGGATCGGGGAGAGTATTGCTCATGACGGGCTCCTTTTCGGCAGGTCCAGGCAATAGCGGTGCAGGCTGGACAAAGCTGCCACAGGTTGATATAGGGCGGGTTCCTGCAAATCCTTGCAACTTTATCCTAGAAAGGTGGTGACAACCACATGCAGGTTAGTGTTCGCGACAACAATGTCGATCAGGCCCTCCGGGCTCTGAAGAAAAAGCTCCAGCGCGAAGGCGTTTTCCGTGAAATGAAGCTCAAGCAGCATTTCGAGAAACCGTCCGAGAAAAAAGCGCGCGAGAAAGCTGAAGCGATCCGCCGTGCCCGCAAGCTGGCACGCAAAAAAGCGCAACGCGAAGGCATGATGTAAATCATCCCCGACGCATGACGCAACAGTTTCAACCCCCGTGGCCCCTCGGCGGCGGGGGTTTTGCTTTGCCCGGGGTCAGCGCCTGATTATCAGAGCCTGATTGTCAGAGCGGCAGCGCCGTGGTCTTGCAGACCGTGCGCAGCGCAAAGCTCGATTGCATCTGCGCCACACCCGGCAGACGCGAGAGATGCTGGCGATGGATCCGGGCAAAGTCCTCGGTATCCTCGGCCACGATCTTCAGCAGGTAATCTGCCGTCCCGGCCATCAGATGACATTCCAGAACGTCCGGAATCCGCGCGACGGATTTCTCGAAAGCATCGAGCAGGTCGTCGGCTTGCCCCTGCAGGGTGATCTCCACGAAAACGATCGTCGGCACACCGAGCTTGCGCGGATCGAGCAGCGCCACGTAGCTGTCGATCAACCCGTCCTTCTCCAGCCGCTGCACCCGACGATGACAGGCCGAAGGCGACAGATGCACGACCTCGGACAGGTCAGCATTGGACATCCGCCCGTCCCGCTGCAACGCGCGCAGGATGCGGCGGTCGATCTCGTCCAGGGTCATGCTCGCAAAATTCTCGCGTCTGTCGTCATATTCGTGCAACCCTATACGAAGCCAATGCCAGCTGGCGAGGCATAATCGACGCGCCTTGCGGCGGCAAAGCGCTATGGTTTGTAACAATGGATGGAGGAGAGTGAAATTATGAAGATTGGTTGCCCAACAGAGATCAAGCCCCAGGAATACCGTGTCGGCCTGACCCCGAATGCCGCGCTGGAGGCGATCGGTCGGGGTCACGAGGTGATCGTCCAGGCCGGTGCCGGGGTCGGCGCGGGCTTCGAAGACGATGCTTATCAAGCCGCCGGTGCGCGGATCGTCGATACGGCGGAGGCGGTCTTTGTCGAAGCCGAGATGATCGTGAAGGTCAAGGAGCCGCAGTCCGCCGAGCGCAAGATGCTGCGCGAAGGTCAGGTGCTCTTTACCTATCTGCATCTCGCGCCGGATCCGGACCAGACCCGGGATCTGATGCAATCGGGCGCCACCTGCATCGCCTATGAGACGGTGACGGATCGCAATGGCGGCCTGCCGCTGCTCGCCCCGATGTCGGAAGTGGCCGGACGGCTGGCGCCGCAGATGGGCGCCTGGACATTGCAAAAGGCCAATGGCGGCCGCGGCGTGCTGATGGGCGGCGTGCCCGGCGTGCGCCCGGCCAATGTGGTGATCATCGGCGGCGGTGTCGTCGGCACCGCGGCGGCACGGGTCGCTACTGGCATGGGCGCAAATGTCACCGTGCTCGATCGCTCGCTGCCGCGCCTGTCCTATCTTGATGACGTCTTCATGGGGCGGCTGACGACGCAATTTTCCGACCGGGGCGCCATCGAGGAACTGCTGCCGCGTGCCGACATGATCGTGGGCGCGGTCCTGGTGCCGGGGGCCGCTGCGCCGAAACTGATCAGCCGCGCCCAGCTCGGCTTGATGAATCATGGCGCGACGCTGGTTGACGTGGCCATTGACCAGGGCGGGTGTTTCGAGACGTCGAAAGCCACCACGCATCAGGATCCGGTCTATGAGGTCGATGGCGTCATGCATTACTGCGTGGCCAATATGCCCGGCGCCGTGGCACGGACCTCGACCATCGCGCTCGGCAATGCGACCATGCCGTTCATGCTGGCAATCGCCGACAAGGGCTGGAAACAGGCCTGCGCCGATGATCCGCATCTCAAGGCGGGGCTCAACGTCCATGCCGGCAGGCTCACCTATGCCGCCGTCGGCGAAGCGTTGGGGATCGACAGTATCAGCGCGGATGAAGCCTTCGCGAGCTGACCATGATGCAGCGCTTCGGAGGCCCGGCCAGGTACCGGACCTCCTTACCGTCGATCAGCCCCTGCCCGGCTTTGCCAGCTCGTCCCGGATCTCCAGCAACACGTCAAGCTGGCTCGGTCCGGTCTTGACCTCGGGAGCGACCTCGTCCGGTTTCTCGGCGAGGGATTTGACCCGGTTGACGAATTTCACCAGCATGAAGACCACGAAGGCGATGATCAGGAAATTGATGCAGGCCGTGATGAAGGCGCCATAGGCAAAGACCGCCGCCCCGGCCTCCCGCGCCGCGTCGAGCCCGGCACCGGCGGGCACGTCACCGGACAAGACCAGATACATGCTGGTGAAGTCGACGCCGCCGAGGATCAGACCGATCACCGGATTGATCAGGTCATGCACGAGCGAGTTCACGATTGCCGTGAAGGCCGCCCCGATGATGATCCCGACCGCGAGATCCATGACATTGCCCTTGGCGATGAAATCCTTGAATTCGTTGATCATGCTTTCTTTCCTGTCTGCCTGCGCGCGGGCCTGTCCCGCGACGCTCCTGTTCAGCAATGCACAGGAATTAGCACAATTTTATCAGTGCCGTGAGGCTGTTCCTCGATGCAATCTCCGCTAGCTTCTTTCGGCAAACCGGCTTCCACGCCAGCAGAGGAGCATCACCATGGCTGACCTGTCCGCCTTCCCGATCACCGCCAAATGGCCACCGCAGGATTCCGACAAGCTGCAGCTCTACGCCTTTCCGACGCCCAATGGCGTCAAGGCGTCGATCGCGCTAGAGGAGACGGAAATTCCCTATGAGCCGCATCTCGTGACCCTGTCGGATGACGATGTGAAGAGCCCGGCGTTCCTGTCGCTGAACCCGAACAACAAGATCCCGGCGATCATCGATCCCGACGGTCCGGATGGCACACCCATCGGCCTGTTCGAATCCGGGGCGATCCTGATCTATCTGGCGGAGAAATCCGGCAAGCTGTTCGGGCAGACAGCCGGTGACCGGGCCCATGTCCTGCAATGGCTGATGTTCCAGATGGGCGGGGTGGGCCCGATGTTCGGGCAGCTGGGCTTCTTCTACAAATTCAAGGGTTCGGAATGGGAGGACAAGCGCCCTCAGCAACGCTACCTCAACGAGACAAAGCGTCTCCTCGCTGTGCTCGACCTCGAACTGGCCGGCAAGGACTGGATCATCGGGCGCGATTACACCATCGCCGACATCGCCATCGCGCCTTGGCTGCGGGCGCTGGATTTCTATGGAGCCAAGGACGCGGTCGGCTGGGACGATCACCGCAATCTGGTGGATTACGTCGCGCGGTTCGAAGAGCGCCCAGCGGTACAAAAAGGCCTCGTCACCCCGGCACGCGACTGAAGGATGAAGGGGGCCGCGGCCCCCTCCCCACGATCAGCCTGGCAGGCTGCCGTTCAGCACATAGCGGAGGATCTGGACGACCTGTTGCGGGCTCTGCGCCACCGCCAGCGCCGCGGCATCGACCTCTTTCAGCGCATGGGCGTGATCCGGGCCGTGCAGGATGATCAGCGACTTGCCGAGCGCCGCGGCATAGCCCGCATCGAAGGCGGCGTTCCACTGCTTGTATTGCTCGCCAAAGCGCACCACCACCACGTCGGCTTCGGCTATGCCCTTGCGGGTGCGGATCGCGTTGATCTGCGCGCCCTTGCGGTCATGCCAGAACTTGTCTGCTTCCTCGCCAAGGATTGCCACGCCGCAATCGTCGCTGGCGGCGTGGTCGGTCACCGGGCTGTCGAAGCTGACATCGAGATCGGCCGCTCCTTCGGTGATCTGCTCGCGCCAGTCGGTATGGATCTCACCGGACAGATAGATTTTCAACGTCATCGCTTCCTCCTCCTTCGCCGGACGCTGCCGCGTCTAGCCTCTCAGCACGCCGCCGGTCGCCTTGCTGACCTTTTCGATCACCTTGGCGGCCACGGCTTCGATATCCGCATCCTTCAGGGTCTTTTCCACCGGCTGCAGCCGCACCGTCAGGGCGATGGATTTCTTGCCCTCCCCCAGCGAACCGCCGCTGAAGGCGTCAAACACCCGGACCTCCTCGATCAGCGCCTTGTCGGCCCCCATCGCGGCATTGACCAGCGTCGCGGCCGTGACATCGGCATCGACCACGAAGGCGAAGTCCCGTTCGACCGCCTGCAGATCGCTGACTTTCAGTGCCGAGCGGGTGGCGCCGGATTTGCGCGGCAGCGGGATCTCGGCAGGGAACAGGGTGAAGGCCATTGCCGGACCCTTCACATCCATCGCCGCGAGCACCCGCGGATGCACCTCGCCGAAAATGCCGAGCACCTTCTTCGGCCCCAGACAAATCATGCCATGGCGCCCCGGATGCCAGCTCTCGTCGGCGCCACGCAGGATCTGCACCTTGGCGGGAGCGCCCATGGCGGCCAGCACCGCCTCGGCATCGGCCTTGACGTCGAAGACATCCACCGCGCGAGAGGCATTGTGCACGTCCTTGGGGCCGGTGCGACCGACCAGCAGGCCACTGATCTGCAACTGCTGCTGGCCGGGCTCGCCGCCCTGGAAGGCGGGGCCGACCTCGAACAACGCCATGTCGGCAAACCCGCGCGCCTGGTTGCGGGCCGCCGCCTGCAACAGGCCGGGCAACAACGCCGGGCGCATATGGCTCATGTCGCTGGAAATCGGGTTCTCCAGACGGGTTGCGTCATCACCGCCGCCGAACAGCGCCGCGCTGGCCTGATCGATGAAGCTGTAGGTGACACATTCGTTATAGCCCAGGGCGGCGGCGGTCCGCCGTGCGGCGATCTCGCGGCGCTGCATCGGAGAGAGAACCGGACGCGGCACGCCGGGCGTGATCCGAGGCAGCGGACGACCCTCGAGCTTGGTCAGCGATGCGATCCGCGCCACCTCCTCCACGAGGTCGGCTTCGCCCTGCACATCCGGACGCCAGGACGGCACATGCGCCATGTTGCCTTCAAGCCGGAAACCGAGGTTGGTCAACGTCTGGCGTTGCTCGCTTTCGGGGATGGACATGCCGACCAGCGACTGCACCCGCTGCGTGTCGAGCCTGTAGGCGCGGGACGTGTCGGGGATTTGCCCAGCCACCACGACTTCCGAAGCCTCGCCGCCGGCGTGATCGATGATCATCCGCGTGGCATGCTCGATGCCATAGCCTGTCCATTCCGGGTCGATGCCCCGCTCGAAGCGATAGCGTGCATCGGAATTGATCTTCAACGCACGCCCGGTATAGGCGGTGCGTACCGGATCGAAATAGGCCGCCTCGATGAAGACATTCACCGTCTCTTCGGTAACGCTGCTCGGCAGGCCGCCCATGACGCCCGCGATGCTCTCGACGCCGTTGGCGTCGGAAATCAGCGTCATACCCTCGGAGAAGCTGTATTCCCTGTCATCGAGCGCCATCAGCGTCTCGCCACCCTCGGCGCGGTGAATGCGCAGGGCGTTTCCGGCAATCTTGTCCGCGTCAAAGACATGCAGCGGGCGGTTGCGGTCATAGGTGAAGAAATTGGTCACATCGACAAGGAAGGAGATCGGACGCAACCCGATGGCGCGCAGGCGCTGCTGCAGCCATTCGGGGCTCGGTCCGTTCCTGACGCCACGGATCACCCGCCCGTAGAAAACCGGCGCCTGTTCCAGCGTATCCGCATCGATGCTGACCGAGACAGGACAGGGGAAGCTGCCCCCGATCGCCGCCACGTCGCGGTTCTTCAGTGTGCCGAGGCCGCGCGCCGCGAGATCGCGGGCAATGCCGCGCACGCCGAGCGCGTCGGGGCGGTTGGGAGTGATCGCGATCTCGATCACCGGGTCGACCTTGGCCGGATCGTTCTCGGCCAGCCAGTCGATGAAACGGTCGCCCACCTTGCCCGAGGGCAGTTCGATGATGCCGTCGTGCTCTTCGCTGAGTTCAAGTTCCCGCTCGGAGGCCATCATCCCGAAGCTCTCGATGCCGCGGATCTTGCCGACACCGATGGTTGTGTCGATGCCCGGCACGTAGACGCCGGGCTTGGCGACAACCACCGTAATCCCCTCGCGGGCATTGGGCGCGCCGCAGATGATCTGCTGGAGCCCCTCGTCGGTCTCGACCTGACAGACCCGCAGGCGGTCGGCGTCGGGGTGTTTCTCGGCGGATTTGACATAGCCGAGGGTGAAATCCCGCAGCCGCGCGCCGCGATCCTCGACGCCCTCGACCTCGAGGCCGAGGTCGGTCAGGGCATAGGTGATCTCATCAATCGACGCCGTGGTGTCGAGATGGTCCTTGAGCCAGGAGAGAGTGAATTTCATGCTATGCCCTCAGATTGATCCGAGGCTGTAGTATGAGTGTAGCGACACATTGTCCAGCAACACAAAACCCCGCCGAAGCGGGGTCTTGGGACGTTGACAATATTTAGGCTGCTCTGGTCTTGTCATCGACCGTCGAACAACCTGCCTAGTGATCTAGGTCTTAAGCCCGACAAGCGGGATACACGAACAATGTAGTTAGCTATCATCAAACAATCAAGAAGAAGTAAAGCCTAAGCCCGCTAGAACAGCCTTACGTATGCCAGCTAGATCCTCGCCTGAAACTTGCGGCGTGTGAAATTGGCGCCGACCCACTTTGAATGCCGATAACCGCTTGAGTGAAACACTTATAACAAGGTCACATTTTGCCCAGGTCGGAACATCCTCTTCACCCCACGGGGAGTTAATTCCGCGACAACCTATAACAGTATGGCTCGCTGTGGCGAGGTGCCGTAGTACTGACTGGCACAATAGTGACCAATCCAGCTCGGAAGCGAAGCTTTGGAGAAATAACGACTACGGGCCGAACTTTGGTAATTTCGGGGACCTCAAAAGCTCTAAAATCCGCGACCAAGACTTGACCAGCCCTTGGATGAAACGGAAGTGCCTTGCTCACCTACTCAACCCACCATGCAAATTCGGCTGATCCAAGCTCGCGAACCCATAGTGCCGCAGCCAGCGCAGGTCTGAGTCAAAGAACGCCCGCAGATCCGGAATCCCGTATTTCAGCATCGCGATCCGGTCGATCCCCATGCCGAAGGCAAAGCCCTGCCATTCGTTCGGGTCGATCCCGCCGGCTTGCAACACCTTGGGATGTACCATGCCCGAGCCCAGCACCTCCATCCAGTCGTCGCCCTCGCCGATGCGCAGCTGCCCATCGACCCAGGAACACTGGATATCGACCTCTGCCGAAGGCTCGGTGAAGGGAAAGTGCGACGCGCGGAAGCGGGTCTTGATGCCGTCGATCTCGAAGAAGGCGGCGAAGAATTCCTCCAGCACCCATTTGAGATTGACCATCGAGATGTTCTTGTCGATCGCCAGACCCTCGACCTGATGGAACATCGGCGTGTGGGTCTGGTCATAATCGGCGCGATAGACACCGCCGGGGCAGATGATGCGCAACGGCGCGCCCTCGGCCTCCATCGTGCGGATCTGCACCGGGCTGGTATGGGTGCGCAGCACATGCGGCGGACGCTCGTCGTCTTCCGCGCGGTGCATGTAGAACGTGTCCATCTCGGCGCGCGCGGGATGATGGCCGGGGATGTTGAGCGCGTCGAAATTATACCAATCGGTGTCGATCCGCGGCCCCTCGGCGACGGAGAAGCCCATTTCGGCGAAGATCGCGGTCAACTCCTCGGTGACCTGGCTGATCGGATGGATGCTGCCCTGGCGGCGGGTGCGGGTCGGCAGGGTCACGTCGAGCCATTCGCTGCGCAGCCGCTCATCAAGGGCCGCATCCGAAAGCGCCGCCTTCTTGGCCGCCAGCGCCGAGTTGATCTCATCCTTCAGCGCGTTGAGCGCCGGGCCAACGACCTGGCGTTCCTCGGGGGTCATCTTGCCAAGTTCGCGCATCTTGAGCGCGACCTCGCCCTTCTTGCCGACGGCCGTCAGGCGGATGTCTTCCAACGCAGCTTCATCCGCTGCATTGGCGATTTGTCCGAGATATTTTTGCTTCAGATCGTCCATGACACCACCTTGGAAATTCACCCTGTCCTGCTAGCCCCACCGCCCTGCGATTGCAACCCGCACCCCCGGGCGCGCGAGGATGCATGACGCGGCGCCAAACGCAAAAAGCCCCGCACGCTGGCGGGGCTTTCCGTTCAATTGGCGAGATCGCTCAGGCCGCCAGCGCGTCCTGCGCCTGCTTGACGATCGCACCGAAGGCTTCGGGCTCATGCACGGCCAGATCGGCGAGAACCTTGCGGTCCACTTCGATGCCGGCCAGCGACAGGCCGTTGATGAAGCGGCTGTATGTCAGCGCCTCGTCATGGCTGCGCACGGCGGCGTTGATCCGCTGGATCCACAGGGCGCGGAAGTTGCGCTTGCGGTTCTTGCGGTCACGCGTTGCATATTGGTTGGCTTTGTCGACCGCCTGACGGGCGACCTTGAAGGTATTCTTGCGGCGGCCATAGTAACCTTTGGCGGCCTTGATGACCTTCTTGTGACGGGCGTGGGTTGTGGTGCCACCTTTAACTCGGGACATGTCGGCTCTCCTATCTTAGCGGTCGTAGGGCATGAAGCCCTTGATGATCTTTGCATCGGGCTCGGACAGAACTGTCGTGCCACGTGCGTCACGGATGAATTTCTTGGTCCGCTTGATCATGCCATGCCGTTTACCGGCCTGACCGCCGATGACCTTGCCGGTCGCCGAGATCTTGAAGCGCTTTTTGGCGCTCGATTTCGTCTTCATCTTGGGCATTTCCGTCTCCTTACTAAAGTGCGGTAGAGGCGCGACTCGGCATGCCACATTGGCCGGACGCGCGGAACGAAGCTGGCGTATAGGCGCGAAGCAGGCGCTTGGCAAGAGCCGACGCGCACAGTCCGGCAGCCAGGTCGCGGCGGGATTGCCCCCTCGCCGCGACCAGAGGCCGCTATTCCGGGTCGGACGCGTATATCATCCGCTCGTCACAGGGCGCGACCCGCAGGATGTTGGTCGATCCCGGCACGTTGAACGGCACGCCGGCGGTGACCACGATCATGTCCGCGGCCTCCGCATAGCCTTCGGAGCGCGCCGCCTTGACCGCGCTGACCACGGCGAGCTTGAAACGGTCATGCTCGTCGGTCATCACGCAATTGGTGCCCCAGCTCAGCGCCAGGCGCCGGGCCGTCGGGGCAAGCGGCGTCAGCGCGATGATCGGCACCCGCGGCCGTTCCCGCGCGGTCAGCAGCGCAGTCGTGCCGCTGTGGGTGAAGCAGCAGATTGCCTTGATGTCGGTGGTCTCGGCAATCTCCCTCGCCGCGGCAACGATACCATCGGCAACGGTCATCCGGTCGGCGGTGCGACTGGCCTCGATGATCTGGGTGTAGGTCGGATCCTGCTCCACCTCGCGGGCGACATTGTCCATCGTGGTCACCGCCTCGACCGGATAATCCCCGGCCGCCGATTCCGCGCTCAACATCACCGCATCGGCGCCTTCGTAGATCGCCGTGGCCACGTCGGAAACCTCGGCACGGGTCGGCATCGGGCTTTCGATCATGCTCTCCAGCATCTGCGTGGCGACGATAACCGGCTTCGCAGCGGCGCGGCACTTGCGTACCAGACGCTTCTGGATCGGCGGCACGTTCTGCACCGGCAGCTCGACCCCGAGATCGCCGCGCGCCACCATGATCCCGTCGCTGACCGCGAGGATGTCCTCGAACTGGGTTACCGCGGACGGCTTTTCGATCTTCGACAGGATCGCGGAGCGCCCCCTGACCAGATCGCGGGCCTCCATCACATCCTCGGGCCGCTGCACGAAGCTCAACGCCAGCCAGTCGACGCCCAGCTCGCAGACGAATTCGAGATCGGCGCGATCCTTCTCCGAGAGCGCCGCCAGCGGCAGCAACACGTCAGGCACATTGACGCCCTTCCGGTTGGAGATCACCCCGCCCGCGATGACTTCGCAATTGGCATGATCAGCGCCGCAATTCCGCACCTTGAGCTTGATCTTGCCGTCATTGACCAGCAGCGTCGCCCCCGGCTCGAGCGCTGCGAAAATCTCCGGATGCGGCAGGCAGACCCGCTTCGCATCGCCGGGCGCCTCGTCGAGATCGAGCCGGAAATCGGCCCCCTCGTCGAGCTGCTCGCTGCCATCGGCAAAAATCCCGACGCGCAGTTTCGGCCCCTGCAGATCCGCAAGGATGCCGATCGCGCCACCGCTCTCTGCCTCGACCTCGCGGATGATGCGGTGTTTCTCGCGGATCTCGTCGTGACTGCCATGGCTCATGTTGAGACGGAACACATCCGCCCCGGCCCGGTGCAACGCGCCGATCATTTCCCGGGTTTCCGATACCGGACCCAGGGTCGCCACGATCTTCACATTGCGCAACCGTCTCATATATCTCGTCCCTATCCTGCTGCAGTTACCGCTCCGTCATGTGTTAGCGATAACACCTGCGCCCTTCTGGCGCGATCCGCTAGCAGAATGCAATAATAAGGTTTCACAAAAAAGACCGAAGTATCGCGAGATCTTGCGGCCGAGCGCCGCACTTCCCTTGCTTGACACGGGAAGGGGCAAGTCCAATCTAGAGACAAAAGGAGACTTCCATGCCGACGCAACAAGAGATCGAACTCCAGGCCGCCGCCTTCCGCCGCCTGCAACAGCACCTGATGCAGGATCGCACCGACGTGCAGAACATCGACATGATGAACCTGACGGGGTTCTGCCGCAACTGCCTGTCCCGCTGGTATCAGGAAGCCGCGAACGAGCGCGGCATCGAAATGGGCAAGGATGAAGCGCGTGAATTGTTCTACGGCATGACCATGGATGAGTGGAAATCCAGATATCAGACTGATGCCGATGACAGCCAGAAACAGGCGTTTGAAAAATCCTTCGCAGAGAATGTCGGCAAGAGCTGAGGGTTCCCGAACGAACTGCTACCGGTTAAACAACCGGTGGCATCAGAAGACGTAGAGGATCAGCCAATCCGCGGTCAGTGCCGGGCGTTTCTCGCCCTCGATCTCCAGCTTCACGGCGAAGCGCGCCAGCAGATCGCCCCGGCCGCGTCGCGTCAGCTCTGACAGGACGAAACGCGCTCGGATATTATCCCCCGGGCGGACCGGGGTGCGGAAGCGCAAGGTCTCGAGTCCGAAATTGATTGCCGCCTTCTGTCCCTCTACCTCGGGCAATGTCGTGGCGGCCATCCCCGACATGATCGACAGGCTCAACATGCCATGCGCGACAATACCCCCGAAAACCGAAGAGGCAGCTCGGTCGGGATCGACATGGATGAACTGCCGGTCGCCGCTGACTTCGGCAAAGGCATCGATCCGGGCCTGATCGACGCGGCACCATGCCGACAGTCCGATTTCCTGTCCCTGCGCCTTCTGCAACGCCACCGGACCGATTTTCCGCATCCTCGCCCCCTTCGCTGGACATTGCCCGCCATGGCCGGGAGATTAGCGGCAACCTGCAAGCAACCAAAGGTCCGACATGAACGCGCCCGTCTTCGCCCTGATCCTCACCGCCATCGCCGGGGGTGCCGTGGCCTTGCAGACACCGATCAACGCCGCCCTGGGGCGTAATATCGGCTCGGGCCTCGCCGCCGCGACGATCTCCTTCGGCATCGGTTTCCTGACATTGCTGCTGATCTCTCTGCTGACAGGACAGGGCAGCGCCCTGTCCCGCCTGACCGCTGCGCCGCCTGCCCTCCTCATCGGAGGGGCACTCGGAGCCTTCTATGTCTGGACCGCTCTCTGGGCGATCTCCAGCCTCGGGGCGCTTACCACGGTGACAGCGCTGATCCTCGGTCAGCTCAGCGCTGCGCTGCTGCTCGACGCAACCGGCCTATTCGGGCTGATGGTGCAGCCGATCAGCCCCGCTAGGATTGCTGCGGCCGTCCTCGTGACGGGCGGCGTGGTCCTGTCCCGTTTCTGATTCTCAGACCGCCGCCTTGCGCATCTCCTCGATGTATATCTCGCGCAATCGACGTGCCACCGGCCCGGGCACGCCCTCACCCAGTGTCACGCCGTCGATCTCCACCACCGGCATCACGAAGGCCGAGGCCGAAGTGGTGAAGGCCTCATCGGCATCCTGCGCTTCCTCGATGGTGAAATTGCGCTCCTCGATCTCCATCTGGACCTCCCGGGCAAAACGCAGCACCGCCGTCCTGGTGATCCCGTGCAGGATATCGTTGGACAGGGCGCGGGTGATGATCCGGTTGCCCTTGACGATATAGGCGTTGTTCGACGTGCCCTCGGTGACAAAACCGTCCTCGACCATCCAGGCGTCATCGCAATCGGCCTTTTTGGCCATCATCTTGCCCATCGAAGGGTAGAGCAGCTGAACCGTCTTGATGTCGCGGCGGTGCCAGCGAATGTCCTCGATCGAGATGATTCGCGCGCCCTCGCGGGCCGCCGGGTTGTCCGCGAGACCCGGTTTGTTCTGGGTGAAAAGCACGATCGTCGGCGTCGTGGTCACCGGGTCGGGGAAGGCGAAATCACGGTCGCCGTCGGATCCTCGGGTCACCTGCAGATAGATCAATCCCTCCTCGATCCCGTTCAGCCGCACCAATTCGCGGTGAACCTCGAGCAGCTCTTCCCTGGACAGGGGATTGCCCATCTCCAGCTCGTTCAGCGACCGGCTCAGCCGCCGCGCATGACCGTCGAAATCCACCAGCTTCCCGTCGAGAACCGAGGTCACCTCATAGACCCCGTCGGCCATCAGGAACCCCCGGTCGAAGATCGAGACCGTGGCTTCGTTCTCAGGCAGGTATTCGCCGTTCACATAGACTGTCCGCATATTCTATCCCCAGAGCGCGGCAGAGGGCGGATGCACGCCCGCGCCGTCGAATTTCAATCCATGCGCCCGGTCTTCTGCCAACAATAGCGGCCCGTCAAGGTCCACGACCTGCGCGCCCTGTGCCACGAGGGTCGCGGGGGCCATTGCCAGGGAAGAACCGACCATACAGCCCACCATGATCTCGAAGCCCTGAGCCAGCGCCGCATCCCGCAGCGCCAGCGCCTCGGTCAGGCCGCCGGTCTTGTCGAGCTTGATATTGACCATGTCATACTTGCCGCGCAGCCCGGCGAGGCTGGCCCGGTCGTGACAGCTTTCATCCGCACAGATCGGCACCAGGCGCTCCAGCCCGCGCAGGGCCTCGTCCTCCCCTGCGGGCAGAGGCTGCTCCACAAGCGCCACCCCCAGCCTTTGCAGATGCGGCGCCAGCTCCGCATAGATCGCCGCGTCCCAGCCCTCGTTGGCATCGACGATGATCGTTGCCCGCGGCGCGCCACGGCGCACGGCCTCGAGCCGTTCCATGTCGTCAGGCGTCCCGAGCTTGATCTTCAACAGCGGCCGATGGCCATTGTGCGCCGCCTGCGCCTGCATCGCTTCGGGCGTGTCGAGCGACAGGGTATAGGCGGTGACCTGCGGCGCCGACGGCGCCAGCCCGGCCAGCTCCCAGACCCGCCTGCCCGCCTGTTTCGCCGCCAGATCCCACAAGGCGCAATCGACCGCATTGCGCGCCGCCCCGGCCGGGAGGAGCTCCTGCAGGGCCCGGCGATCCACATCAAAGGGCAGGCCCTCGATCTGCGCCGCAACCGAGTCGAGCGTCTCACCATAGCGGGCATAGGGCACGCATTCCCCGCGTCCGATCGCCCCGCCTTCCTCGACGCGAACCGTCAGGACCTGCGCCGCGCTGCGCGACCCGCGCGAGATGGTGAATACCTGCGCCAGGGGGAAGACATCCCGGCTGATTTCCATGCGCATGTCCGTTCCTCTTCTTGCTTCAAATACTTCCGCCGGAGGCATCCCCGGCCGAAGCCCCGCGATGTCAGATCCGCTCGAGTGCCTCGGCCAGCCGCGCGGCACCCTGGCGGAACGGATCGACGGCGGGGAGGCCGAGGCGTTCTTCCACCTCCTCGAGATAGGCCATCGCGTCGGATTCCGACATATGCTGCGTATTGACGGAGATACCCACCACTTCGCAATCGGGATTGGCTACCCGGGCGAGGGTCAGCGCCATGTCGCGCAGCAGCTCCATCGTCGGGGGCCTGTAATCGGGCAAGCCACGCATGTGGCTGCGGGTCGGCTCGTGACAGAGGATCAGCGCATCCGGCTGACCCCCGTGAATCAGCGCCAGCGTGACGCCGGAATAAGAGACATGGAACAGGCTGCCCTGTCCCTCGATGATATCCCAATGGTCCGGATCGTTGTCGGGAGTCAGATGTTCCACCGCCCCGGCCATGAAATCGGCGATCACCGCGTGGAGCGGGACCCCGGAGCCGGTGATCAATATGCCCGTCTGACCGGTGGCCCGGAAAGTGCTCGCCACCCCGCGTTCGCGCAGCGCATCGTCAAGTGCCAGCGCGGCATACATCTTGCCGACCGAGCAATCGGCACCCACGGCAAGAACCCGCTTGCCCCGACGCCTGCGCCCGGTGGCAATCGGATAGGCGACATTGGGGACCCGCACATCATGCAGCGTGCCCCCGTTGACATGCGAAGCCGCGATCAGGTCGGGCTCGTCACGCAGCAGGTTATGCAGGCCCGAAGCCAGATCGAAGCCGAGCTGCAGCGCCTCGACCAGGACCTCCTTCCAGTCCGCGCTGATCGTACCGCCCCGATTTGCCACGCCGATCACCAGCGTCTTCGCCCCGGCGACCCGTGCCTCGGCAAGGCTCATGTTCCGCAGCCCGACATCGGCCTCGCAACCTTCCATGCGGAACTGCCCGACCGCGTTCTCCGGACGCCAATCCCTGATCCCCTGCGCCACCTTGGCGGCCAGCTGGTCAGGCGCGTCGCCCAGGAAAAGCAGATATGGCGTCTCGATCATCGGCATTCTCTCCTCATGGTTAGCGGGAACGTACAGTCACTTCTTCGATGGCTGGTGCAAACCGCTTGCAAATTTGCTGCAAAGTCTAGTGCTTGCCGGCCTGATAGACGCGTATGTCAAGGTTTGTGCGATAACCTCGCGTGGATTGCTGCGGTTGCGAGATCACGCTTGTTAAAGGTCACGCAATTTCATACCCCTCATCAGCAGGTCACCGCAACATTGTTACCCGAGGAGCCCCCGATGAGCTTTCGCATCCAGCCCGCCGCCCCCGCCCGCCCGAACCGTTGCCAATTGTTCGGACCCGGCTCGCGCCCGGCACTTTTCGAAAAAATGGCCGCGTCGCAGGCCGACGTCATCAACCTCGATCTCGAAGACAGCGTTGCCCCGACGGACAAGGACACGGCCCGCGCCAATATCATCGAGGCGATCGGCAATATCGACTGGGGCAAGAAGACGCTGTCGGTGCGGATCAACGGGCTCGATACGCCCTATTGGTACCGCGACGTGGTGGATCTGCTGGAACAGGCAGGTGACCGGCTCGACCAGATCATGATCCCCAAGGTCGGCTGTGCCAGTGATGTCTATGCGGTCGATGCCCTGGTCACCGCGATCGAAATCGCGAAGGGACGGCAAAAGCCGATCACCTTCGAAGTCATCATCGAATCCGCCGCCGGGATCGCCCATGTCGAGGAGATCGCCGCCAGCTCGCCTCGGCTTGTGGCGATGAGCCTCGGTGCTGCGGATTTCGCCGCCTCCATGGGCATGCAGACCACCGGCATCGGCGGCACCCAGGAGGATTACTACATGTTCCGTGAGGGCGCGAAACATTGGTCCGACCCTTGGCATTGGGCACAGGCGGCCATCGTCGCGGCCTGCCGCACCCACGGCGTATTGCCGGTCGACGGTCCGTTCGGCGATTTCTCCGACGACGAAGGCTTCCGCGCCCAGGCCCGGCGCTCGGCCACGCTCGGCATGGTCGGCAAATGGGCGATTCATCCCAAGCAGATCGCCCTGGCCAACGAGGTTTTCACCCCCTCCGAGAAGGCCGTCGCGGAGGCCCGCGAAATTCTCGCCGCGATGGAGGATGCCAAGAGCAAGGGCGAAGGCGCCACGGTCTACAAGGGGCGGCTCGTCGATATCGCCAGCATCAAGCAGGCCGAGGTGATCGTGCGGCAGTCGGAGATGATCTCGGGCGGCTGAGCCTGCCTGCAGCGCTCGGCCCGGGGGCCAGCCCCCGGACCCCCGAAGTATTTTCCGCATAAAGAGACATCTATGGCAGCGGCCGGGCGTATCTTCCTCTTTCCTGTGGCGCGGCGATGCGCTTTAGGTGGCTTATGAGTTTCGATCTTCTGTCCGCACTGGCGCTTTTCGCGCTGATCACCTCGAGCACGCCAGGGCCGAATAACCTGATGCTGATGGCTTCGGGGGGCAATTACGGCTTTCGCCAGACGATTCCGCATATGCTGGGCATCGTCTTCGGCTTCATGTCGATGCTGCTGCTGGTCGGGCTCGGGCTGATCCGGCTCTTCGAGGCCTATCCGATCATCTATGTGGTGTTGAAATGGCTTAGCGTCGCCTATCTGCTCTACCTGGCCTGGAAGATTGCGACGGCGGCGCCGCTGCGCCGCGACAGCGGCAGGGGGACACCGCTGACCTTGCTGCAGGCGGCAGCCTTTCAATGGGTGAATCCGAAAGCCTGGGCCTTCGGACTCAGCGTCGTCGCGGTCTATGCGCCGCAGGTTTCGCCGCCTTGGCTGATGCTGGTCGCGCTGATTGTCGCGGCGTGCAGCCTGCCCGCGATCACGATCTGGACGGCCATGGGCCAGCAGCTTGCCCGTGTGCTGACCAACCCGCGGCGGCTGCGTCTGTTCAACTGGAGCATGGCGCTGCTGCTGGTTCTTTCGCTCTATCCGGTCATCTGGTCCGCCGCCTGATCACTGCGCTGCGTTGCATTGCGTTGGAAGGACAGTCATATAACAACCAACAAGCCGGAGCATGTGATGACCCAGTATTTGGATTTCGAAAAACCCTTGGCGGAGATCGAGGGCAAGGCAGAAGAGCTGCGCGCCCTGGCGCGGGCCAATGAGAACATGGATGTTTCCGCCGAGGCCAAGGCGCTCGACAGCAAGGCGGCGACGATGCTCGATGAGCTTTATCGGTCGCTGACCCCCTGGCGCAAATGCCAGGTCGCGCGGCATCCGGACCGGCCCCATTGCAAGGATTACATCGAGGCCCTGTTCAGCGATTACACGCCCCTGGCAGGGGACCGCAACTTTGCCGACGATCACGCGGTGATGGGCGGGCTGGCACGCTTCAACGACCGGCCGGTGATGGTGATCGGCCATGAGAAGGGCAACGACACCAAATCCCGGATCGAGCGCAACTTCGGCATGGCGCGGCCCGAGGGCTATCGCAAGGCGGTGCGGCTGATGGATCTGGCGGCGCGGTTCGACCTGCCGGTGATCACCCTTGTCGACACGCCCGGCGCCTATCCGGGCAAGGGCGCCGAGGAGCGTGGCCAGTCCGAGGCGATTGCCCGGGCGACCGAGAAATGTCTGCAGATCGGCGTGCCCTTGGTGAGCGTGATCATCGGCGAGGGCGGTTCCGGCGGTGCCGTAGCCTTTGCCACCGCCAACCGTGTGGCGATGCTGGAACATTCGGTCTATTCGGTGATCAGCCCCGAAGGCTGTGCCTCTATCCTGTGGAAGGACGCCGAGAAGATGCGCGAGGCCGCAGAGGCGCTTCGGCTGACCGCGCAGGATCTCAAGCAGCTCGGCGTGGCCGATCGTGTCATTGCCGAGCCGAAGGGCGGCGCGCATCGTCACGCGGCCGAGGCGATCACCTCGGTTGGCGGCGCGATCTCCGACATGCTTGCGGATCTCGACGGCAAGGATGCCAAGGCCCTGATCGCGGACCGGCGGAAGAAATATCTCGACATGGGCGGCAAGGGGCTGGCCGCCTGAGTGACGCGTTTCAGCCTGCCAGCATCCGCAGCCCCTGTGTAACATCCGAACGCACGGCGAGCCGCAGCCCCGGCTCGTCACCCGCACGTAAGGCGGCGATGATCAGCCGGTGGAACTGCGGCGGATCGGTGCGGCGCAGCCGACCGTAGAGCGCCCGCATCGTCGGCCCCATCTGCAGCCAGACGGTTTCCGCCATCGCCAGCATCGCCGGGGCCTGAGCGCGCAGATAGAGCGTGCGGTGGAATTCGAGATTGGCGCGGATGTAGCTGACCGCGTCGCGCTGCGCCACCGCGTCGGCAACCGCACCGTTGATCGTCTGCAAACGTTCGATCAGCGCCATATGGGCGCGCGGCAGCGCTCGGCTCGCCAGCTCCACCTCGATCAGCGCCCGCAGCGCCGCAAGTTCCTCGATCCGTTCGTTGCTGAGCGCCGGTGTCGAGATGCGCCCCGAGGCAGACATGGTCAGCGCTCCTTCCGCCACCAGCCTGCGCACGGCCTCGCGGGCCGGGGTCATCGAGACCTCGTATTCGCGGCCGATGCCGCGCAGGGTGAGCGCCTGGCCGGGGGGCAGATCGCCATGCATGATGCGACTGCGCAGACGGCGATAGACGCGGTCATGGGCCAAGGGCGTGGCCTCGACGGGGCGGGGAGACAGGTTCATCCCCTCATGTGGTCACTAATCGGCCGCCGGTCAAGCTTCCGTCGCGAGGGATCAGAAGCGGTAGCGGTGCAGATCAGAGCCATTCTCGCGCAACCAGCCGCGCGGAGCCCGGTAATCGCCGTAAAGCCGTTCCACCTCGGCCCAAAAAGCGGGAGAGTGATTCATCTGGGCCAGATGCGCGACCTCATGGGCCGCGACATAAGCGAGCACTTCGGGCGGCGTCATGATCAGCCGCCAGGAGAACATCAGGGCTCCGTTGCTGGTACAGGAGCCCCAACGCGACCGCGTATCGCGCATGGTGAGCCGGGTGTAGGGCAGCCCGAGCTGTGCTGCATAGGTATCGCAGGCCGCGGTCAGCCGGTCACGGGCCAGTTCGCGCAGATGCGCCGCCAGCTTCACGGAGACCTGCGCCTCCGGCCCCGGCACGTGGATCTGCGCTGTCGAGATCCGAACCCGTCGCCCGGTGCCCTGGGATACCTCTCGCATGCGTCCGGCCAGAGGCAGCTGCACCCCGAACCCCACCGGGACATCCGCCCCCCGCGCCGCCAGGTGGCCGCGAATCCATTCCGCCTTGCTCTGCGCGAATGCCAGCGCTTCGCGCTCGGGCACACGTCGCGGCATGGTCAAGGTGACCCGCCCGTCGAGCTGCGAAATCCGCAGGCTGATACGCCGGGCGCGCGCGGAACGGCGCAGGAGCAGCGGAATCGGCGGATCGCCGGGCAGCACGGGATCTTTCATCGGAGAGCACTCGATCCTGGTTATGGGCCAAAGCCTTTGACAGTGTCAGCTTCATATGGCACTTGCCCGGAATCATCTACAGCAACAGCAACTTTGAGAAGGGGTGTTTCATGCCCAATGAAGAATGGGGAACCAAGCGCCTGTGCCCCACAACGGGCAAGCGCTTCTATGACCTCAACAAGGATCCGATCGTCAGCCCCTATACCGGCGAGGCTGTCGAGATCGACAGCTCCAAGTCGCGGATGATCGCTGCCGACCGTGAGGATGCGGTCACCGCCAAGGCAAAGAAATCGACCGTCGAGGATGACGAGGTTCTGGTCGATGACGAGGACGATGTGGACGTTGATCTCGACGACGATATCCTCGATGACGACGACGACGATGACAGCAGCGTGCCGCTCGATGACATCGCCGATGTACCGGCAGAAGACGACGATTGATTTTTCCGGAGGCGGAGATCATTTTCCTCTTGATCCCGCCTCCGCCAGCGCCTATTCACCGGCGCACCAACACAGGGTCAACGACCCGGTAATGGGGCCTTAGCTCAGCTGGGAGAGCGCCTGCATGGCATGCAGGAGGTCAGCGGTTCGATCCCGCTAGGCTCCACCATTCCCCTTAGAATGCATTTTGCGATACCTGTCGCATCCGGCCTTTGCCCGCGGGTGTCGCGACACTGGACGCTCGCGCCTGAGCGGTTAGAAGGGGGCATTCCTGTCAGGGGCCTTCGATGACACCGCTCACGCTCACTTCCTTTTCCGATCTCGCCGCATTGACCGTCGACACGATCATCGACGTACGCGCCCCGGCGGAATTCGCCGAGGATCACCTGCCCGGTGCGGTCAATCTGCCGGTGCTTTCGGACAGCGAGCGCGCCGAGGTCGGGACGATCTATACCCAAAACAGCCCGTTCACCGCCCGCAAGATCGGCGCCGCGTTGGTGGCCCGGAACACCGCGCGCCACCTGCAGGGACCGCTCGCCGACAAGTCCGGCGATTGGCAGCCGCTGATCTATTGCTGGCGCGGCGGTCAGAGGTCGGGCTCTTTCGCGACGATTCTCGATCAGGTCGGCTGGCGGGTGAACCTGCTGAAAGGTGGCTACCGGTCCTACCGTCGGCTGGTGGTCGCGACGCTCTATGACACGATGCTCCCCCATCGGATCACCCTGATCGGCGGCGGCACCGGCACCGCCAAGACCCGGCTGCTGGATCATCTGCACAGCATCGGGGCGCAAGTGCTCGATCTCGAAGGGCTGGCTCAACATCGCGGTTCGCTGTTCGGCGCGCGCCCCGAAGGGCAGCCCGCTCAGAAAATGTTCGAGACCCGGCTGATCACCGCGCTCGGAGCGCTCAATCCCGCGCGCATGACCTTTGTCGAGGCCGAAAGCAGCAAGATCGGCGCGCGTATCATCCCGCCCGCGCTTTGGTCAATGATGGGCGCGGCACCTCGCGTCGAGATCGCGGCACCGCTGTCCGCCCGCGCCAAATTTCTCTGCCGCGCCTATGAGGATCTGACGGAGGACCATGCCCTGCTGAGCGCACAGATCGAAAAGCTGCGCCCGTTTCACAGCGCCGAGCAGATCGAGAGCTGGCAGCATCAGGCGATGGCGGGAAACTGGCGTCAGCTGGCCGAAGGTCTGATCGCGCGACATTATGATCCGACCTATCAGAAATCCGCTGCCCGCGCCGCCGCCCCGCTGCGGCGGCTCGCGCTGCAGGATCTCTCCGAGTCCAGCCTGGCGGCGACGGCCGAACGCCTCTGTGCGGAGCTTACCTGACCTCGATCGCGCCCGACCTTTCCACCATTCGCCCGATGATCCAGCCGTTCAGCCCTTCGGCCTGCAAAGCGGCAACGGCGTCATTCGCCGCGACTTCGGGCAAGCTGGCCAGCAGCCCCCCAGCGGTTTGCGGATCGTGCAACAAGGGTTCGTCGCGCCCGCTGGTCGGTGCATTCTCCCGGTTGCTGTTAAGCAGCACCGAGCCGACCCCCTGCCCCGACAATGCCCGCGCCACCTCATAGACCGGGATCTTGTCAAGCCAGAGCGTGGCACCCAGGCCCGACGCCCGGCAGATCGCCTGCACATGCCCCGCGAGCCCGAAGCCGGTGACATCGGTCATCGCATGCGCCTTGGCGAGCAGAGCCGCCTCGCGGTCCTGCGGTCGCTCCATCTGCGCCAGCGCGGCCACCACTGCCGGGCCGGGCGCCGAGCCTGCCATATGGCCCGCCATGATCACACCCGAGCCGATCGGCCGCGTCAGCACCAGCAGATCACCCGGCTGCGCCCCTGCCACAGTGATTGGCATGCAGTCCCGCTGCCCCGTTACGGTGAAGCCGATCGTCCATTCCGCACCCATGGTGGTATGCCCGCCAACCAGCTGCGCGCCGATCGCAGCGAAAACCGCCTCCGCCGCCCGCGTCACCTCGCCAAGGCTGCGCGCCTGTAGTTCCGGCGCCATGCGCGGCAATATCAGGCTGGCCAGCGCCACCTGCGGGCGCGCGCCCATGGCAAAGACATCGCCCAGCGCATGCACCGCCGCGATCCGCGCCATCTGAGCGTGATCCTCGATCATCGCCCTGAGATGATCAGTGCTGATCACCTGAAAACTTCCGTCATCCTGACGCAGCACCGCCGCGTCATCCCCGACACCGGTCACCACCGCCCCCTGGCGCGGGCCAAGCGCGCCGAGCGCCTCATCCAGCACACCGCCGCCCACCTTGGCGCCACAGCCGCCACAAAGCGGCTTGGCCTCCAGCATCCCGCGCACCCCCAGGGCCGCGGCGCGGGGCAGTGGCGGTGGCGGCATTACCGGGAGGTCGGCGAATTTTTCCATGAACTTACGGTCGATCCGGTCTTTCCAGCGCCATAGCAACGGGCCCGAAACCGCCAGCCCGTATTTCTCCGCCACCGCGCTCTTGTTGCCCAGGGAGATCAGCTTCAGATAATGTTTCTGCGGACGGAACGCCCGGCGGCCTCCGCCGCGCAGCGCGACGCGCAGGTTGTCATGCAGCACCGGCGCTGCGCGCACCGCAAATACCCCGGCCTTGGGCCGCGGCGCGAAGGGCATTCGCGCACAATCCCCGACCGCGAACAATGCCTTGTCGCCGACCACACCCAGGTCCCGGTCAATGGTGATGAACCCGTCCTCCTGGGGCAGGTCGCTCTGCGCGATCCACGGATGCGCGAAGGCTCCCGCCGCGCCAACACTGAGCGCCGCCCGCACCGGCGCCCGGTTGCGCAGTATCACCCGCCCGGCCTCGATCCGGATCACCTGCGCCTCGAGACAGAGATCGATATTCTGCCGCGCCAGCGCATGCATGATCCGCGCCCGACCCCGGGGACTGAAACCCGACAATTGCGATCCGGCCTCGATCACGCTTACCTGCGGTTGTGCCCCGGTCTGCTGCAGCGCATGGGCCATCGCCAGCGCCAGCTCGCATCCGGCAACCCCTCCGCCGATCACCGCGACCTGTGGCGCTGTCGTACCATCGGCCACCGCTGCCAGGAATTCCCGCCAGCGCGCCGCGAAGACATCCAGCGGTTTGGCCGCGACCGCGTGTTCGGCAAAACCCGGCAGGTCCATCCGCGCGGTGATCCCGATGTCGATTGATGCCACATCATAGGCCAGAGGCTCCCGCCCGGCGAGACGGATCTCGCGCCGTATCCGGTCGATCCCGGTCGCCCGGTCGAGAACCAGCCGCGCCCCGGCAAAACGACAGAGCCGCACGAGATCGATCTCCAGCTCATCGCGGCCGTAATGCCCGGCCACATGGCCGGGCAGCATGCCGGTATAGGGGGCCGTCGCGCCGGGGTTGATCAGGGTCAACCGCGCACCGGGCAGCGGGTTCATCCCCCAGCGACGCAGCACCAGCGCATGAGCATGCCCGCCCCCGACCAACACCAGATCCCGCGTCAAAGGCGTGCTATTCTGCTCCACATTACCCTTTCACAGCTTCTTCTGACGTCAAATACCTCAGGGAGTTTGAGGGACAGCGTCCCTCATTCCCTCAAATTAGCCTTGGCGACACCGTCGCGGCTCCGCGCTACCAGCTAACGCAGAGCTCTTCTAATGAAAATCGCGCGATTTGGGTATCACCCGCTCGTCTCTGGGATGTTTGCGGGCGCTGACCTGACCGACGATCGGATGGGTCGGATGATCGCCGCGGCTGGTCAGCTCCGGCAATTCCCCCTCCGCGAGGGCCTGCAACCGTGAACTGCGGTTCTCCAGCCGGTCGGCGACCACGTGGATGACCTGACCATCGCTCTGCACCCTGCCATGCACCACCAGCAGCCTTCCGGCCATGATCGTGGCACGGTTCTGTTCGAACATCTGCGGCCAGATCACCAGATTGGCCACCCCGGCCTCATCCTCGAGCGTGATGAAGCAGACACCCTTGGCCGAACCCGGTTTCTGACGGACAAGCACCAGCCCGGCAATCGAGACCTTCGCGCCATGCGCCAACCCCGGCAACTGATCGGTGCAGATGAAACCCTGCCCGCGCAGACTGGCACGGAAAAAGCTCATGGGATGCGCCTTCAGCGACAATCGCAGGGTCTGATAATCCGCCCCCACATGTTCGGCCTGCGGCATGTCCGGCAGGCTGACCGCAGGCTCGGCTCCCTCGTCGCCCGATTCCGCATGGGCAAAGATCGGCAGGTCCGGCGCATCCTTCAGCGCCTCGGCCTGCCAGAGCGCCTGACGCCGGTCGAGCCCCATGCTGCGCATCGCATCCCCGGCCGCCAGACGTCCCAGTGTGCCGCGGTCAAGCCGCGCCTGGGCCTTCAGATCCTCGATATCGACAAAGGGCACATCCCGCGCCGCCATGATCCGCGCCCCCGCCGGTTCGCGCATCCCGTCGATCTGCCGCAGCCCCAGCCGCAGCGCGAAACCGCTTTCGCAGGGTTCCAGCGTGCAATCCCAGTCGGAGAAATTCACATCGACCCCGCGGATCTCGACCCCGTGGTCGCGCGCATCCCGCACGATCTGGGCGGGTGCGTAAAACCCCATCGGCTGGCTGTTGAGCAGGGCGCAGGCGAAGGCCGCCGGATAGTGGCATTTCATCCAGCTCGACACATAGACCAGCTTGGCGAAACTTGCGGCGTGGCTCTCGGGGAAACCATATTCGCCGAACCCCTTGATCTGGTCGAAACAGCGCTGCGCGAATTCCGGATCATAGCCGCGGTCGGTCATCCGTCCGACCATCTTCTGCTGCAGGGTCTCGATCTGCCCGCGCGAACGGAAGGTCGCCATCGCCTTGCGCAGCTGGTTGGCCTCCGTCGGGGAAAACTTCGCCGCATCGAGGGCGATCTTCATTGCCTGTTCCTGAAAGATCGGCACCCCCAGCGTGCGCCCGAGTATCCTGAGCAATTCATCCTGCGGATGTTCCGGCCCCGGTGCCGGGTAGCTCACCCCTTCCAGACGCTGCCGCCGCCGCAGGAACGGATGCACCATGTCGCCCTGGATCGGACCGGGCCGCACGATCGCCACCTCGATCACCAGATCGTAAAAGCACCGCGGCCGCAGCTTCGGCAGCATCGCCATCTGTGCGCGGCTCTCGACCTGGAACACCCCCAGCGAATCGCCCGCGCAGAGCATGTCATAGGTCGCCACGTCATCCGCCGGGATGCTGGCGAGATCATGATCCTCGCCATAATGCGCCCGGATCAGATTGAAGCATTTGGCGATGCAGGTCAGCATCCCCAGCGCCAGGATATCGACCTTGAAAATGCCCAGCGCATCAATGTCATCCTTGTCCCACTCGATGAAGGACCGTTCCGGCATGGCGCCATTGCCGATCGGCACGATCTCGGTCAGCGGTCGTTCGGTCAGGATGAAACCGCCGACATGCTGGCTCAGATGCCGGGGCATCCCGGTCATCTCGCGGGCCAGGGCAATGATCCGGCGCAGATAAGGATCAGACAGATCCATTCCCGCCTCCCTGACCCGGTCGTCACCGACCTCCGGTTCGTAGCTGCCCCAGACCGTGCTGGCGAGCTTGCTGGTCACGTCCTCGCTCAACCCCATCGCCTTGCCGACCTCACGGATCGCCGAGCGCGGGCGGTAATGGATCACCGTGGCGCAGAGCCCAGCCCGCTCGCGTCCGTATTTGGCATACATGTACTGGATCACCTCCTCGCGGCGCTCATGTTCGAAATCGACGTCGATATCGGGCGGCTCGTCGCGTTCCTCGCTGAGGAACCGCTCGAACAGCACGTCATGCTCGGCCGGATCGACGCTGGTGATGCCGAGACAGAAACACACCGCCGAATTCGCTGCCGAGCCGCGCCCCTGACAGAGGATCGGCGGCACCGCCTCCTGCCGCGCGAAACGCACGATGTCATTGATGGTCAGGAAATAACGCGCGATCTTCTTGGAACGGATCAGCGCGAATTCCTTCTCGATGGTCCTGCGGATATCTTCCGACACCCCGCCGGAATAGCGCCGCGCCGCGCCTTCCCAGGTCAGCCGCTCCAATTCTTCCTGGGCGCTGCGACCCTCGGGAACGATCTCATGGGGGTATTCGTATTTCAGGTCATCCAGGCTGAAAACGCAGGCATCCGCCACTTCCCGTGTCGCCGCGATGGCATGGGGCCATTGGCTGAACAACCGGCACATTTCGGCGGGGGATTTCAGATGGCGTTCGGCATTGGCCTCAAGCAGAAACCCGGCCTTGTCGATCGTGGTGCCCGCGCGGATACAGGTCATCACATCCTGCAGCGGGCGGCGCTGCGGCGCGTGATAGAGCACGTCATTGCTTGCCAGTATCCCCAACCCATGCGCCCGCGCGATCGCATCAAGCCGGTTGATCCGCGCCACGTCATCGCCGCGATAGCGATACACCGCCCCGACATGGCGCAGCATGGGCAGCGCGCGCACCAGCCGCGGCAGTCCCGCCTCGAAGAGATCCAGCCGCTCGCCCGGCATCACGATCAGTTGCAGCCCCTGCGCCTGCTGCGCCAGCATTTCCAGCGTCAGATGAGTTTCGCCCTTCTGCTGCCATCCGCCATCCACATCCGCCATCTTGCCTTTCGACAGCAGCGTCGAGAGCCGGGCATAGGCAGCGCGGTCTTTCGGATAGGCCAGCAGCTCGGCGCCGCACATCAACACCAGACGGCAGCCGATCAGCGGACGGACCTTGGCGGTCTGTGCCTCGCTATGCACCCGCACCACCCCCGCGAGCGTGTTGTGATCGGCAATGCCGATGGCATGATAGCCCAGCAGATTGGCCGTCGCCGTCAGGTCCACCGCATCCGAGGCAGCCCGCAGGAACGAGAAGCAACTGGCCAGCCCGAGCTCCACATAGGGGCCGGGGCCATGCCAGTGAAACGGGTCATCCTGCGCCAGACGGCGGCGCTTATGTCTTTCCTGTTCCGGCATTCAGCCAAACATCCCATGCAAAAACCAGCGCGGATCGCCACCGCGTCCATCGCCCAGAATTCCCTCGCGATAGATCCAGAAGCGCCGCCCATCGCCGACCTCGACCTTGTAATAATCGCGCAGCCGGGTGCCGGGCCGATCGTGCCACCATTCGGGCGCAATCCGCTCCGGCCCCTCGTGGCGGGTGGTGAGATAGGCAACCCGCCGCCAGCGAAACCGCGCAGGCGGACCTTCGGGCACGGCATAGAGCACCGCGATCTCCTCCGCCGGTTCGAGCAGGCGCAGGGGCCGTTCGCGCAGCAGTTCCGGCGCGTCCTGCGGCACATGGGTCAGCGCCGCGCGCTGATGTTCCAGCCGCTCGGGCAGATGGCTTTCGCGCCAGCCCGACCAGGTGATCTTCCCCGGGCCCAGCCGCGCGCTCAGCCGGTCGAGCAGCGCCGCCACGTCCCGCCCTGCGTCCCGACAGCCGTCGAGCTGGTCCTGCTGCAGCCCCAGCGGCTCCACCCGCAGCGCCTCCAGGGTCAGCAAATCGAAACCGAAACCGGGGTCGATCCCCTCGATCTTGCCGCTCAACAGCCTCAGCATATGCGCCGGATCGCGGCTCGCCTGCGCGGTGGCGGCCTCGCGGCTGCGCCATTCGCCATCGACCCGGTAGATGATCAGCCGCAGCAGCCGTGCCCCCTGTTCGGCCCGCGAGAGCTGCAGGCAGAGATCCTCGGTCAGCCTGGTCAGATGCGGCACCGGGTCGATCACCGGCTCGGGCAATCGGGAGCGCGCCAGCCAGCGCCGTTCGTCCGGCGGCGCATTGAGCGGATCGGCCACGCGGCCCGTGGCGCGGTCCAGCAGGACCAGCGGGTTGCGCTCCTCCGCCAGCTTGCCGAAACGCCGCATCAAGGCCACCCGCGGCACCTCGCGCAGCGCCGCGATGGTCTTCAGCCCGAGCCGCTGCAACAACCGCACCGTGTCCGGCGCGAGGCGCAGGGCCACCACCGGCAGGGGCGCCAGATATTCCGCGAGATCCTGCGGCCCGCAAATGCAATTGCCCGGTCCGAACCGCGCCAGCATCTGTGCCGCCCCGCGGGTCGGCGCCAGCGCCAGCCGGGTGTTCAGCCCCTGCATCCTGAACCGCAGCGCGATGTCGCGCAGCAGCGCCGCTTCGCCGCCGAAGAGATGCGCCGCCCCGGTCACATCCATCACGATGCCGTCGTGACCGTCGCGCACCGTCCAGGGGCACCAGCGCCGCGCCCAGAGAGCAACACGCTCCACCAAGACCTGATCGCCACGCGGGTCGGCGGGTTCGACATGCAGATCGGGATGGATCGCCTGTACATCGACGATCCGCGCGCCAGGTTCGATACCGCGCTCCTGCGCCGTCTTGTTCAGCGCATGGACCACCGGCCCATGACTGCCTGTATCGGCCAGAACCACCGGCACCGCGTCATCCGGCAAGCTCCGCTGTTGCATCGTGCTCCGCCGCCAGCGATCCATCGCCAGATCGGGAAACCAGACGGAGACGATCCTCAGCTTTTCGCGCGTCGGGGTCATGGCTGGCCGTCCAGAGACCGGGGGCACGTCCCCGCGCCCGAAACAGCTCCGCTTCCCAGAGAGGGGCCCCCGGGGCCTGCGCATTGTAGGGATGCGGCCCCGAGGGAAAGGAGGCGACCCGCCAGCGCTCGCGCGCCGCGCTGAGGGTACCGGGATCGCCCGAGCGAATCAGCCAGATCGGCACTTCCGATGCCTCGGCCCGCAACGCCAGCCGCTTGGTGGCGGTAAAGCTCAGCACCTCCGGTGCGCCGTGGATTTCGCCCACCGCCGCCGCCAGCCCGCCACAGGCCGCGCCCTCCTCCATCGCCCAGAGCACATCGCGCGGATGGCTCACCTCGACCCGGAGCAGCTTGCCCTTGAAGCCGAAGCCGGGCAAGGCCGCGCCATAGAGCCGCCCGTTCTCGCGGCGCGACATGCGGTCCTGCACCCAGAGCACCGGGGCTGCGCTGTCGGGCAGGCAGGCCAGAACGAATCCGCTCACCGCCGCATCGAAGGGCCCGCCGCTCAGCACGTCGCGCAGCACCGCATCGGCCGCGCCCGGCCGGGGCAAATCCTGGACAAAGCGTTTGCGCGACAGGGTAATCACCTGTCCAAAAGGGGAATCGACCATCCTGCATCCCTCCATATGTTCACTTTTTGTTCTAGCTGAAAAGAGGTCTTAAGGCGAGTCTCTTTGCTCCACATCAGGAGTCCGCGGCAAGCCTGCGCGAATATTTATGGAATCCGACATATCCCCAGCCGGAACAAATCTCACACCGGATCAAGCAACCGCCCGTTTCCTCGCCCGGAACGCAGAATCACCCTCGAAAGGCCGATTTTCACCACGAAATCGCATTTATCGATGACCCCATGTACATTTGCGCCACAACCCCTTACCGAGCGCGCAACCAAGGCGTGCCACTGCACCCCGCTTCCGCGTTCCGCGGCATTTACCAGAACAGGACAGAACCCGTGATCCAGACGATAGCCGATGCGCTTGCCCAACAAGGCTATGACACCCTCACCGCCGTGCAACAGGCGGTCACCGATCCCGCGCTCGAGGAGTCCGATCTGCTGGTCTCCGCCCAGACGGGATCGGGCAAGACCGTCGGTTTCGGCCTCGCCATCGCGCCAACCCTGCTCGACGGTGCCGAGCGGTTTGACGCGGCAGGCGCGCCGCTGGCGCTGATCATCGCACCGACGCGGGAACTGGCAATGCAGGTCAGCCGCGAGCTGACCTGGCTCTATGGCAAGGCCGGGGCCGTGGTCACCACCTGCGTCGGCGGCATGGACAGCCGCACCGAACGACGTGCGCTGGACCGGGGAGCGCATGTGGTCGTCGCCACGCCGGGGCGCCTTTGTGATCACATCAAACGCGGCAATATCGATCTGACGTCGATTCGCGCCGTGGTGCTCGACGAGGCCGACGAGATGCTCGACCTCGGCTTCCGCGAAGACCTTGAGTTCATCCTCTCCGAAGCACCCGAAGAACGCCGCACCCTGCTGTTCTCCGCCACCGTGCCCGCGGCAATCGCCAAGCTCGCGCAATCCTACCAGCGCGACGCGCAGCGTATCACCACCGTCGGCGAGACCAAGCAGCACAGCGACATCGAGTATCGCGCCCTCAACGTGCATCCGCGCGACACCGAGAACGCGATCATCAACGTGCTGCGCTTCTATGAGGCCAAGAACGCCATCGTCTTCTGCAACACCCGCGCCGCTGTGGCGCGCCTGACCACGCGGTTCACAAATCGCGGCTTCTCGGTCGTGGCGCTGTCGGGCGAGCTGACCCAATCGGAGCGTACAAACGCGCTGCAGGCGCTGCGCGATGGCCGAGCCCGTGTCTGTATCGCCACAGATGTGGCGGCACGCGGCATCGACCTGCCCAATCTCGAGCTGGTGATCCACGCCGACCTGCCGAGCAATTCCGACACGCTGCTGCACCGGTCAGGCCGCACCGGACGCGCCGGGCGCAAGGGCGTTTCGGCGCTGATCGTACCGCCGAAGATGCGCACCAAGGCCAATCGCCTGCTCGGCTGGGCCAAGCTCAAGGCCGAATGGGCGGCACCGCCCTCGGCCGCCGAGGTCAACGCCGAGGACGAAAAACGCCTGCTTGCCGATCCGGCCTGGAGCGATCCGGCCCCTGATGATGCGACCGGTTTCGTTGCCAACCTAGTCGAGACATTCAGCCCCGAACAGCTCGCCACCGCTTTCGTCAACCTCTACCGCGCGCGGGCATCGGCGCCCGAGGAACTGGCCGAGCCGGGCGCTCCGGCTGATGAGAAGCCACGCGGCAACTTTGGCCCGTCGGTCTGGTTTTCGGTGTCTTCGGGCCGCAATGACGGGGCCGAACCGCGCACGCTTCTGCCGATGCTCTGCCGCCTGGGCGATCTGACCAAGGACGACATCGGCGCGATCCGCGTGCAGCCGAGCCACAGCTTCGTCGAAATCCTCGCCTCCTCGGCGGACCGGTTCGTCGCGGCGCTCGGTCCCGACATGAAGGGCGAGGACGGTGCCGTGATCACCAGGCTCGATTCCGCGCCCGACCTCGCACGCGGTCCGAAGCCGGGCGGCAAGCGTGGACCTAAACCCGGCGGCAAGCCCGGCCCGCGCCCGGATCGTGCCCCGCGCCCCGCCTATGACCCTGATGCGCCGAGCGCGCCGCGCAAACCGCGCGCCGCCCCGGCCGAAGCGCCCATGGCCGAGGTCAGCGCCCCGCGCAAACCGCGCACCGACAAGACTTTCGAGAAGCCGTTCGAAAAACCGCGCGCGCCGAAGGGCGAACGGCCGCCGAAATCGCACAAGACCGAGCGCAGCCCGATGAAACCCGGCGCCAAACCCAAGCCGAAATCAGACCCGGGCACAGCCACCACGCCAAAGGCAAAGGCCGTCTGGAATAAGGACAAGCCAGCAGGCGAGGCGCCGCGCAAACCGCAGGCTAAGAAACCACAAGGCGGCAAGCCGGCGGCGAAATCCTATGATCGTGCGGCCGATACCTCCAAACGGTTCACGCCGCCTAACAAGATCGGCAAACCGGGAAACAAGCCGAAGGGTGGCGATGCCGCGCCGCGCCGGGGCAAACCGGGTTTCAAACCGAAATGAGCAAACGCCGGGGCGACACCCCGGCGTTTTTCGTTGGTCCCATTTTTCGATGACCGCGGCATTCGAGAATCTCCGCCCGCGTTCAGCCCTTGCCCTTCCACGGCACCAGCACGCGTTCGGCCCAGCGCATCAACATGTCGATGCCAAAGCCGATGATCCCGATCAGGATAATCCCCATGATCACGATATCGGTGTTCTGGAATTTCGAGGCCACCATGATCATCATGCCGGCCCCCTTCTCGGCCGCGACGAGCTCGGCCGCCACCACGGTTCCCCAGCACACGCCCATCGCCACCCGCGCGCCGGTGAAGATCTCCGGCAGCGAATTGGGGATGATAACGTGACGCATGATCTGCCACTTGCTCGCGCCCAGCGAATAGGCTGCATGCACTTTCGAGATCTTCACCCCTGAAACGCCCGAACGCGCTGCGATCGCCATGATCCACAGGGCCGCGAGGAACAGCAGGATGATCTTGCCTGTCTCGCCGATGCCGGCCCAGATGATCACCAGCGGAATCAGCGCCAGGGGCGGCACCGGGCGCATGAATTCGACGATCGGATCGAACCAGCCGCGGAACCAGTTGCTCAGCCCCATGGCATAGCCCAGCGGAATACCGACAAGCGCACCGCAGATGAACCCGGCGATGACCCGGAACAGCGACCAGCCAAGATGGCCGAGCAACGTGGTATTTCGAAAGCCTTCGTCGGCGATTTTCAGCATTCGGCTCCAGACCGCCTCGGGAGCGGGCAGATAGAGCGGTTCCATCTGCCAGCCGCGGGTCGGCTCGAAATTCGGTGTGCCCTTGTCGGACAGGGTCACCCTGCCGCCTTCGATGGCGATGCTGTCGCCCGGCGACACAGGCTGCCCGTTGATCTCGACGATCCGGGCGCCGTCCTTCTTCTTGATCTCGTCGTTTCGGTCGAAAGGGATCAGGATATTGCGCCACTGCGCCACCTTGGCAGCATCGTTCTTGGCGAAACCGTCGCCCGGTGCGACTTCGGCGAGTTCCGGCTCCGTGTCCCGCGGATGCACGACGAGCGAGACAACCGCATCGTCCCGGCTGCCGTCCTCGGCCTCCGCTACATAGGTGAAGCTCGTCTCCCCCGCAAATGGGCCGGGCGCATGCAGAAAGCCGGGCAGCAGTTTGGAGCCGGTGAATGCGCCCCAGAGCAGGAAAATCGTCAGTATCGAGATCACCCCGGCCACGCGATTCGGCCGCACCGCGCTTTCATCGCCGAAGGTCACGGTTTTCAGCGAAGTGTAATCCCGGGTGGCGTGATGCACCAGTTTCGTCACCAGGAAGAACGAGACGGTGAAGATCACGATATAGATCAGCAGGATGATCATGCGGCGGTCTCCGTACGTCCCATGATCTCTTCTTCCATGTCCCAGATCATCGAGAGGATCTCTTCCCGCTTCACCGCGAAATCGGGATGTTTCTTGACCTCCCGCAGGTCCTGCCCCACTCCGAGCTCGGCAAAGGGCAGCCGATATTCCTTGTGAATACGCCCCGGCCTAGGTGCCATCACGATCAGCCGCTCCCCGAGCAGCAGCGCTTCCTCGACCGAATGGGTGATGAGGATGATGGTCTTGCCGGTCTCCTTCCAGAGCTTGAGCACGAGGCTTTGCATCTTCTCGCGGGTCAGCGCGTCGAGCGCGCCCAAAGGCTCGTCCATCAGGATCACATCCGGGTCATTGGCCAGACACCGCGCCAGCGCCACACGCTGCTGCATCCCGCCCGACAGCTCGTAAACCGCCTTTTCCTTGAAATCCTGCAGGCCTACCACGTCGAGCAGATGATCGACGATCTCGGCCTTCTGCTGTTTCGCCATCCCCTTCATCGAAGGGCCGAAACCGACGTTCTCCCGCACCGACATCCATTCGAACAGCGCGCCTTGCTGAAACACCATGCCGCGTTCCGCGTCCGGGCCCTTGATCTCGTGACCGTTCAGCAACATGCGGCCTTCGGTCGGCGCCAGAAATCCTGCCACGATGTTGAGCAATGTGGTCTTGCCGCAGCCTGACGGGCCCAGCACGCTGAGCAATTCGCCCTCCTTGAGGTCGAGCGAGACATCCTTGAGAGCCTGCACCGAGCTGCCATTGGGCAAATCGAATCGCATCGAGAGCTTGTCGATAGATAATCCGGTCATGTTCCTGCTTTTCAGCCCCGCAGGGCGCTTGCGGTGGAAAGTCTCCACCGCGAATGGCTGGAGAGCGGGCAGAGCATGTATACCGCCCGCGAAGAACACGGCCCCGGCGCTGCCTTGCCGGGACCGTCACAGCGCAGGTTACATGCCCTGTGCGGCTTGCAACGGACCGATGTTGACCGTGCCCTCATAGCTGTCGAGCGCCGAATCGATCGAGCCGGCATCGACGAAGACCTGCGCCACACCGTCCATGAATTTCTGACTGCCGCCGCCCAGCCATTTCTCGCTGAGCTGTTCATCGATGCTCGGGAACTCGAAGGTCGCGAGCGTTTCCTCGGTCGCCGCCTCGTCCATCCCGGCATCCTTGGCCAGTACCGGCAGCATCTCTTCCTTGTGCTCGCCGGAATTCCACATCTCGTTCGCGTCGGCCGTCACCTTCAGGAACTTGGCCACGAGATCGCCATTCTCGGCAACGAAGGACGCCGGTGCCGAGGTCACGTCAAAGACCAGAATCCCGAGCTCTTCCTTTTCCGACCCGGTCAGCAGGACATTGCCGGATTCCTTCATCCGACGGAGCGCGCCGCCCCAGCCACAAGCCATATCCACGGAACCCTGGCTCAACGCTGCCGCGCCCTCTGCCGGAGCCATGTCGACGACCTCCATGCTGGCGAGATCGACGCCGAAATGCTCCATCTGGCGGAGGAACCCGTAATGCGCCGCCGTGCCGAGCGGAACGGCGACCTTCTTGCCGGACAGCTCGGATGCGGAATCCTTGTCGATCTCCAGCGCCGAATTGACCACGCAATTGTCATTCTCCGAATAGGAGACGGCGATATCGACGATCTGGATATCCTGACCCGCCGAGGTCGCGACCACGAAGGGCGGCACACCCTGACTGACGGCGATCTGTACATCGCCCGACGCCATGGCGGCGCTCATCGCCGTGCCGGAATCAAAGCTCACCCAGTTGATCTTGGTGCCCATCTCCTCCTCGTAGGTGCCCTGGACCTTGGCATATTGGAACGGCATCGGCCATTCGAGGAAATAGGCAACGGTGACCTCGTCTCCGGACTGGGCCAGCGCCATCTGGCCCGACACAATCAACGCAGCCGAAGCCACAGCGCCTTTCAGCGTCTTTTTCACGTTCATCAATATTCTCCCTATGACCACAGCTGGACTGCGGCTCTTGTGTTTTTTGCGGACTGCCCGCCAAACTGCCGGATCATATGCTCAAATCGCCCGGCTTCCCCTGATCGGAGCCGATTTGGGTCATCGAATCAACGACTTTTTTTGCGTCAGCGACCCTGCCCCATTGCGCCGTAGAGCAGTGAGTCGTCCCGCGAAGCTGAGAGCCAACCAACGCGGGTCTTTCGCGCCAAATTCATGTGCTCTTGGACCTGCGGAACGGAATTGCGACGGACCATCTGGACTAATACATCCCCAAGAACTGGCGCTATAGATCGCGCACAGCGTGACACAGACTATGGTGTTATCCTGCGGAAGTCATAATTTCCGCGCATTAACCGGCATCCCGCAAGCGAAAGGTCTGACCCATGGACGGCAACTTCAACGAAAATGACATTTCCCGCGTTGTCGAGGCCGACCGCGCGCATATCTGGCATCACCTGAGCCAGCATAAACCCTACGAGACCACCGATCCGCGGATCATTGTCGAAGGCAAGGGCATGCGGGTCTGGGACCAGAAGGGCAAGGAACACCTGGACGCGGTCTCCGGTGGGGTCTGGACCGTCAACGTCGGCTATGGCCGCGAGAGCATCGCCAACGCGGTGCGTGACCAGCTCATCAAGCTCAATTATTTCGCCGGTTCCGCCGGATCGATCCCCGGCTCGCATTTCGCAGAGAAATTGATCGAAAAGATGCCGGGCATGTCCCGGGTCTATTATTGCAACTCCGGTTCCGAGGCCAACGAGAAGGGCTTCAAGATGGTCCGCCAGATTGCCCACAAGCGGTACGGCGGCAAGAAGCACAAGGTACTTTACCGCGACCGCGACTATCACGGCACCACCATCTCCTGCCTGTCGGCCGGCGGTCAGGACGAGCGCAATGCGCAATACGGCCCCTTCACCGAAGGCTTCGTGCGGGTGCCGCATTGCCTTGAGTACCGCGCCTTCGAACAGGACGGCGCGCCGCAGGAGAACTACGGTATCTGGGCCGCCGATCAGATCGAGAAGGTGATCCTCGCCGAGGGCCCCGACACGGTCGGCGCGCTCTGCCTCGAGCCGGTGACCGCTGGCGGTGGCGTCATCACCCCGCCCGACGGCTATTGGCAGCGGGTGCAGGAGATTTGCCGCAAATACGACGTGCTGCTGCATATCGACGAGGTGGTCTGCGGCGTCGGGCGCACCGGGACATGGTTCGGGTATCAGCACTACGGCATCGAGCCCGACATGGTGACCATGGCGAAGGGCGTTGCCTCGGGCTATGCTGCGATTGCATGTCTGGTGACGACCGAAGCGGTGTTCGACATGTTCAAGGACGACGCCAGCGATCCGATGAACTATTTCCGCGATATCTCGACCTTTGGGGGCTGCACTGCCGGCCCCACGGCGGGGATCGAGAACATGCGCATCATCGAGGAGGAAAACCTGCTCGAGAATACCACCCTGATGGGAGAATACATGCTCGGGCAACTCGGTGAGCTGGCAGACAAGCACAAGGTCATCGGCGACGTCCGCGGCAAGGGTCTGTTCCTCGGCGCCGAACTGGTCGAGGACCGGGACAGCCGTGCGCCGGTTTCCGAAAAGCTGGTGCAGGCGGTGGTCGGTGACTGCATGACCCAAGGCGTAATCATCGGCGCTACCAACCGCTCATTGCCCGGCAAGAACAACACGCTGTGCTTCTCCCCGGCGCTGATTGCCACCAAGAGCGACATTGATGAGATCGTTACGGCGGTGGACAACGCGCTCGGCCGGGTCTTCGCCTCGGCATAAAACCGCGCTTGCCGCGCGCATTGAGGCACCGCCCTTGACCCGGCGGTGCCTTTCTTTATGGACACCAATGTCTTGCCCGAACATGACAGGTGAATTCTTGCCCTGGAATATCAATAAGCGGCAGTTTTTCGCAAATCCGTCACCAACGTGGGAACAAGGCTCGGATTCCCCGCGTTATCAACTTAGCTAAACGGGAGTATCTCATGAAAAAGTTTCTTATCGCCATTCCGATGATCGCCGGTCTCGCAGCCTGTGACACCACGAACCCGAACCAAGGCGCCCTCACGGGTGCAGCCCTGGGCGCGGCTGCCGGTGCTGCCGTCTCCGGCGGTGACGACAAGGTTGTCGGCGCGCTCGTCGGTGGTGCCGCAGGTGCCGCGGCCGGTAATTACCTCGGCCGCACCTCTTCGGGTCAGTGCGTCTACCAGAACTCCGCAGGCCAGCGCTACACCGCAGCTTGCCCATAAGTTTTTCGCAAATACCGAGACGAAAAAAGGCCCCGCCACGCGCGGGGTCTTTTTTTGTCCAGAACCCGGCTCAGCCGCTGCACCCGGCCAATATCTGGAATTATCCTGCAGTCCCCTCTGGACCTATCACATACAAGCGCGACAGCTTAGCCTGCGCCTTGGCCGTACCGTAAAAACTCCAGGACACCGGGCGGCGGCAGATTTTAAGTGGCGACGTGCGCCAAGAAAACAGGTACAGATTTCAATATGAAAGACGCAGACTTCCGGATGAGCAGATCATGAGCGTTTTGCAGGCATTGCGGCAACGCGCCAGCGCCCGTCCCGCCCATATCGTGATGAGCGAAGGCGCCGATCCGCGGATCATCGCCGGCTCCCTCGCCGCGCTGGACGCGGGCATTGCCCGGATCACGCTGGTCGGCCCGGACGCGGAGCTGCGCCGGGCGCTGGCAGATGCCGGGGCGGGCGACCGCGAAAAGCTGCGCATCGAGGATCCGCAGACATCCTCTCTGACAGCGGAATTCGCGCAAACCTATTACGCGCTGCGCCAGCATAAGGGTATCAGCGAGGATATCGCCAAAACCCAAGCCCGGGACCCGTTGGTCTTCGCCGCGATGATGGTGCGCAATGGCCATGCGGACGGCACGGTTGGCGGCGCGGTGGCTACCACTTCCGACACGGTGCGCGCCGCCTTGCAGATCATCGGCAAAGCCAAATCCGCGCCGCTGGTTTCGAGCTTCTTCCTGATGGCCCTGCCCCAAAATCACCCCTCGGGGCGCGACGCGATGGTCTTCGGGGATTGTGGCCTGGTGATCGAACCCGACGCCACGCAGCTTGCCGCGATTGCCGCCGCCTCCGCGGCCTCCTGTCGTCAGCTGCTGGAGGTCGAGCCGAAAGTGGCGTTGCTGTCCTTTTCGAGCAAGGGCAGCGCGCATCACGCCGCCGTCACCAAGGTCTCGGATGCGCTGGCGCTGCTGCAGCGCGACCATCCTGATCTTGCCGCCGAGGGCGAGCTGCAATTCGACGCCGCCTTCGTGCCCGAGGTCGGCGCCGCCAAGGCACCGGGTTCGCCGGTCGCGGGCCATGCCAACGTGATGATCTTTCCCAATCTCGATGCCGGCAATATCGGCTACAAGATCGCCCAGCGCATCGGTGGCTGTCAGGCCATCGGCCCGGTGCTGCAGGGACTGGCGAAACCCGCCAACGACCTGTCCCGCGGCTGCGTGGCGCAGGATGTCACCAACATGATCGCGGTCACCGCCCTGCAGGTCGCCCCCTAACCCGAAACGGAGCCCATATGAAGCAGCAGCCCGCGATCGACCTTTCTCCGAAAGTTTCCGACGAGCTGCGCAAGACCACCTGCTACATGTGCGCCTGCCGCTGCGGCATCAACGTGCACATGAAGGGTGGCAAGGTCGCCTATATCGAAGGCAACCGCGACCACCCGGTCAACAAGGGCGTGCTCTGCGCCAAGGGCTCCGCCGGGATCATGCAGCACAACGCGCCTTCGCGGCTGCGCGCGCCGCTCAAACGGGTCGGCGCGCGCGGCTCCGGTGAATTCGAGGAGATCAGCTGGGACGAGGCCCTCAAGATCGCCACCGACTGGCTGGCACCGATCCGCGAGAGCGATCCGTCGAAGCTTGCGTTCTTCACCGGCCGCGACCAGAGCCAGAGCTTCACCAGCCTATGGGCGCAGGCCTATGGCACGCCCAATTATGCGGCCCATGGTGGCTTCTGCTCGGTCAACATGGCCACCGCCGGGATCTATACGATCGGCGGGGCTTTCTGGGAATTCGGGCAACCCGACTGGGACCATACCAAGCTGTTCATGCTCTTCGGCGTCGCCGAGGACCATGACAGCAACCCGATCAAGATGGGCATCGGCAAGCTCAAGGCCCGCGGTGCGCGGATCATCGGCGTCAACCCGATCCGCACCGGCTATAACGCTGTCGCCGATGATTGGGTCGGGATCACGCCGGGCACCGACGGGCTGTTCATCCTGTCGATGATCCACTGTCTGATGAAGGCGGGAAAGATCGACCTGCATTATCTGGCGCAATATACCGATGCACCGGTGCTGGTGAATTGCGATGAAAAGTCGCCCGATTTCGGCCTGTTCCTGCGCGATGACAATGGCAAGGAACTGGTCATCGACCGCAACACCGGCAGGCTCGCCGCCTTCGACAGCCCCGGCATACGCCCCGACCTTGCCGCCACCCACCGCGCCGCCGGGGTGACCCATCGACCGGTTTTCCATCAGATGGCCGAGAAATACCTGAACGAAGAATACGCTCCCGAAGCCGTCGCAGACCGTGTCGGCATCACGGCAACGCGGATCCGTGCCATCGCCGCCGAGCTGGCCCGCGTTGCTTTCGAAGAAGCTTTCGAGCTACCGCATGAATGGACCGATTTTCGCGGCGAGAAGCACCGGAGCATGACCGGCCGCCCGGTCTCCTTCCACGCCATGCGAGGCATTTCGGCCCATGCCAATGGCTTCCAGACTTGCCGCGCCCTGCATGTGCTGCAGATCATCCTCGGCAGCGTCGAAGTGCCCGGTGGCTTCCGCTTCAAACCGCCCTATCCGAAACCTGCCAAGGCGCACCCGAAACCCCATGCCGCCTGCTCGCCCTGCAGCCCGTTGAACGGCCCGCATCTGGGCTTCGTGCAGGGGCCGGAGGATCTGGCCCTGAAAGACGACGGAAGCCCGGCCCGGATCGACAAGGCCTTCACCTGGGAGAACCCGATGTCGAGCCATGGGCTCATGCATATGGTGATCTCCAACGCCCATGCCGGGGATCCCTACAAGATCGACACGCTGTTCATGTACATGGCCAACATGTCGTGGAATTCCTCGATGAACACCGGTGGCGTTATGGAGATGCTCACCGATACCGATGAAAACGGCGATTATGTGATCCCGCGAATCATCTACTCCGATGCCTATTCATCGGAAATGGTCGCCTTCGCCGACCTGATCCTGCCTGACACGACCTATCTCGAACGCCATGATTGCATTTCGCTGCTCGACCGCCCGATCTGCGAGGCAGACGCCGCGGCAGACGCGATCCGTTGGCCGGTGGTGCAGCCCTACCGGAATGTGCGCGGCTTTCAATCGGTGCTCTGCGATCTCGGCGCGCGGCTGAAGCTGCCGGGTTTCATTAACGAGGATGGCAGCGCCAAATATGCCGACTACGCCGATTACATCGTCAACCACATGCGCCGCCCCGGCATCGGCCCGCTCGCCGGTTTCCGCGGCCCCCAGGGTGATCAATCCGGTCGTGGCGATGCCCACCCCGAGCAGCTTCAGCGCTATATCGACAATGGGGGCTTCTTCGTCGAACATATTCCCGAGGGTGCCAATTACTACAAACCCTGGAACGCCGCCTATCAGGACTGGGCGGTCAAGATGGGCCTCTTCGACGCCCCCCAGCCCTACCTCTTCTCGCTCTACGTCGAACCTCTGCGTAAATTTCAGCTTGCCGCCGAAGGCCATGGAACACGCCAGCCTCCCGAACATCTGCGCCAGCGCATCAAGGATCACATGTCGCCGCTGCCGATCTGGTATGAAGCCGACCAACAGGGCAACGCGGGTTATGACATCACCGCGCTGACCCAACGCCCGATGGCGATGTATCATTCCTGGGGCGGCCAGAACGCCTGGCTACGCCAGATCCACGGTCATAACCCGCTGTATCTGCCGAGCAACCTGATGCGTGAACATGGGCTAAAGGACGACGACTGGGCCCGCGTCACCTCCCCGCATGGCGAGATCATCGTGCCGGTCAAGGGAATGGCAGCGCTGAACGAAAATACCATCTGGACCTGGAACGCCATCGGCAAGCGCAAGGGCGCCTGGGCTCTGAGACCCGACGCGCCGGAGGCGACCAGGGGTTTTCTGCTCAACCACCTGATCCACGAATTGCTGCCGCCCAAGGGCGACGGTCTTCGCTGGGCCAATTCCGACCCCATCACCGGGCAGGCCGCATGGTTCGATCTCAAGGTCCGGATCGAGAAGGCCGATGCGCCGATGGAAACGGAGCCGTCCTACTCCCCTCAGAGCTCACCGGTCGGCACCGGCCCGGGGGAAATCGCTTGGAAAATCCGCTCATGAACCGGCTTCTTCGGGACAAAAATACCTCGGGGTCCGGGGCAGCGCCCCGGTCCGGCCAGCAGCAGGGGATCCAACCATGACTGAATTGCCCGCAAGGACCGAAAGGAAACTCGGGCTGGTGATCGACCTCGACACCTGCGTCGGGTGTCATGCCTGCGTGATCTCCTGCAAAGGCTGGAACACCGAGAATTACGGCGCTCCCTTGTCGGATCAGGAGCCCTACGGTGCGGACCCATCCGGCACTTTCCTGAACCGGGTGCACAGCTATGAAATTCAGCCCGACGCAGGCGCCGCTCAGCTGGTCCATTTCCCGAAATCCTGCCTGCATTGCGAAGACGCGCCCTGCGTTACGGTCTGCCCGACCGGTGCGAGCTACAAACGGGTCGAAGACGGGATCGTGCTGGTAAACGAGAGTGACTGCATCGGCTGCGGCCTCTGTGCCTGGGCCTGCCCCTATGGTGCCCGCGAGCTGGATCAAGCCGAAGGGGTGATGAAGAAATGCACCCTCTGCGTCGACCGGATCTACAATGAGAACCTGCCCGAGCTCGACCGCATCCCCGCCTGCGTGCGGACCTGCCCCGCCGGGGCGCGGCATTTCGGCGATCTCGGCGATCCTGACAGCGCGGTCAGCCGATTGGTCGACGCCCGCGGCGGCGTCGATCTGATGCCGGAACAGGGCACTCGCCCGGTCAATAAATACCTCCCTCCCCGGGAGCGGGACCAATTGCCGGATACTGGACCGGAGTTCGATGTGCTGGCCCCTCTGCTCGCACCCGTGGCAGATCAGCCACGCGGCTTTCTCGGCTGGCTCGATCGCACTCTGGAGCGTTTCTGATGCACCCGGCGCCGTCCGTCATCTTCTTCAGCAGCTTCTCCGGCCTCGGCTTTGGCCTGCTGGTCTGGCTCGGCATCGGCCTGCCCGGTGTCACGGGTCTTACCGCCCTCGCCTTTTTCGTCATCGCCTATCTGCTCGCGGTCGGCGGGCTGATCGCCTCGACCTTCCATCTCGGACGGCCGAAACGGGCGCTCAAGGCTTTTACACAATGGAAGACCAGCTGGCTGTCACGCGAAGGCTGGTGCGCGGTGCTGGCTCTGCTGGCTATGGCGATTTACGGCGCCGGTCTGGTGTTTTTCGAGCAACGCTGGTGGCCGCTCGGGATGATCGGTGCGCTGCTGTCGCTCGCCACCGTCTTTACCACGTCAATGATCTATGCCCAGCTCAAGACCGTGCCGCGCTGGCACAGCCCGCTGACGCCGCTCAACTTCCTGTCGCTCAGCATCGCTGGCGGCGCCCTGCTGGCCGGGCAGATCACTGCCGTGATCATGTTGCTATTGCTGGCCGCAGCCCTGCAGCTCGGCGCCTGGATCATCGGGGATCGGGCGCTCTCTGCCTCGGGGACAGACATCGCCAGCGCCACGCAGCTCGGACATATCGGGAAGGTCCGCGCCTTTGAGCCGCCGCATACCGGCACCAATTACCTGTTGCGGGAATTCGTCTATGTGATCGGGCGCAAGCACAGCCTGAAGCTGCGGATCATAGCGCTTGTACTGATGTGCCTGCTGCCCGCCCTGTTGCTGCTCCTGCCGTTCAACCACTGGCTGGCAGCGATTGCGGTGCTGGCGCATGTGACGGGGGTGCTTACCGCGCGCTGGTTGTTCTTTGCCGAGGCCGAGCACGTGGTCGGGCTCTATTACGGCAAGCGTTGAGAAGGCAGGGACCGGCCCCGCCTTCCCGTATCGGGATCAGTTCATCAACCCGGCGTGGCGCATCGCGTCCTCGACCAGCAGCTTGGTCTCGTCCGACAGCCCGGTAAGCGGCAGGCGTACTTCTTCGGAACACAGGTCAAGCCGCGACATGGCGTATTTTACGCCAACCAGGCCGGGCTCGGCAAAGATCGCCTTGTGCAGCGGCATCAGCCGATCCTGGATTTCCAGCGCCTGCGCGTAATCGCCCGCGGCACAGGCCGCCTGCAGCTTGGCCGACAGCCCGGGCGCGACATTGGCGGTGACCGAGATACAACCCACGCCGCCCTGCGCGTTGAAGCCATGCGCCGTGGCATCCTCGCCGGACAGCTGGATGAAATCCTTGCCGCAGGTGATGCGCTGGTCGCTGACCCGTGCGAGGTCGCCGGTGGCGTCCTTCACCCCGACGATGCGCTCCAGCCTGGCAAGTTCGCCCATGGTCTCGGGGCTCATGTCAACGACCGAACGGCCGGGAATGTTGTAGATGATGATCGGCAATTCGCAGCAATCATGCACGGCGGTGAAATGCGCGATCAGCCCGCGTTGGGTGGGCTTGTTGTAATAGGGTGTGACCACCAGCAATGCGTCCGCACCGACTTTTTCGGCGTGCCGGGCAAGACGAATCGCCTCGACCGTGTTGTTCGACCCGGCCCCCGCGATCACCGGCGCGCGGCCCGCCACCGCCTTGACCACTTCCTCGACAACGATCTCATGTTCGCGATGCGACAGGGTCGGCGATTCGCCGGTGGTTCCCACGGGCACGAAGCCGCTGGTGCCTTCGCCGATATGCCATTCGACCAGTTTCTTGAGCGTATCCAGATCCAGCTCGCCGTTCCGAAACGGCGTGACGAGGGCAGGCATAGAGCCTTTGAACATGTGCACGCTCCTTATGTGCTGGCCGACGGGGCGCCGGACTGGATGAAATGATCTGGATCGCAACATGATTTGATTGCATCGCGCGATACCATATGTTGCATGGCTCTAGCCTCTGACCGATGGGAAATGCAAGTGATGACACGCGCCCTGAGCCTTATGCTGTTCGTTTTTGCGCTGGCCCTGCCTGCCGCTGCGGAGCGACCCCGCCCGCTCGGCTGGGCGATGGATGCGATGCGTTCGGGCAATTGGACCGCCGCCAGACAGATCGCCGCTCGTGACGGTGCGGCGGCCGCCGACGTGATCGAATGGCACCGGCTGCGCGCCGGGCGTGGCAGCTATCAGGACGTGGTGGCGTTTCTGGCCCGGCGACCGGATTGGCCCGGCGAGGAATACCTGCGCAAACGCGCCGAGCCGGAGGTAATCGAACAGGACGATGCCGCAATACTGGACTTCTTTGCCGCAGTCGCGCCGCAGACGCCACAGGCCGTGCTGGCTCATGCGACGGCCCTGCAACGCACCGGGGAAGAGGGCGAGGCGCAGGCCAACCTCGTGCTGGCCTGGCGCACGATGCCGATGAACGCCGCGTCGCAGACACGGTTCGTGGACCGGCACGGTGATCTGCTGAAGCCGCATCACGCCGCGCGGCTCGACGAGATGCTTTGGCAGCGCCAGCACAGCGAAGCGCGGCAGATGTTCGATCTGGTTGGCAAAGCGGATATTGCTCTCGCGAAGACGCGGATCGCCCTGCAGAATCTCGAAAGCGGCGTGAACGATCTGATCAACGCGCTTCCCGGCAGCAAGGCGGAGGACGCCGGGCTTCAACATGACCGTTTTGAATGGCGCCTGCGCAAGGGCCTGCGGGACGATGCCAAGGCGCTGCTGCTGGCACGTTCCACCTCGGCCGAAGCACTTGGCCAGCCCGGCGCCTGGAGCAACCGCCGACGGGCGCTGGCCCGCGCCGAGATGCGCTCCGGTGATCCCGCCACGGCATATCGTCTCGCGTCGCAGCATTTTTTGACCTCGGGTTCGGATTATGCCGATCTGGAATGGCTTTCGGGTTATATCGCCCTGCGCTTCCTGCAGGATCCGGCCGCCGCCCTGCGCCATTTCAACAATCATGACGACGCCGTGGAATCCCCCATAAGCAAGGGTCGTGCAGGCTATTGGAAGGGACGCGCGTTCGAAGCGATAGGGAATTCCACAGATGCCGCCGCGGCCTATGCACAAGCTGCGCAATACCAGAGCTCTTTCTACGGACTGCTCGCTGCGGAGCGCGGCGGCCTGCCCTTTGACGACACGCTTGCCGGGGCACCGCCGCCGCGGGATTGGCGCAACTCGCCGCTTGCCAAGGCACCGCTGTTCGAAGCCGGTCTTTTACTGCAGGCCTCCGGCGAGCTCAACGTGGCCGAGCGCTTCTGGACCCATCTTGCCGAGCAATTGATGGCGGAGGATCTTGCGCTGCTCGGACAGGCGGCAATCGATGCCGGTCAGCCGCATCTGGCAGTGATGATCGGCAAGCGCGCGGCGCAGCGCGGGCTCACCGTCGCGGCCCCCTATTATGCCTTGCATCCGCTCACCGAGCTCGATCTGCCGATGGCGCCGGAGATGACCCTCGCGATCGCAAGGCGGGAAAGCGAGTTCGATCCCCGGGTGCGCAGCGGCGTCGGGGCGCGCGGGCTGATGCAGATCATGCCGACGACTGCCAGCGCTGTGGCTGCCGATCTCGGCGTGAGCGCGCTGCACAGCACGGACCGGCTCACCGCCGATCCCGAATACAACGCCACTCTCGGCGCCAAATACCTCTCGCAGATGGCCGGGCGTTTTGTCGGCAACGTGGTGATGATGGCAGCCGCCTATAACGCCGGACCGAGCCGTCCGACGAGCTGGATGGCCCAATATGGCGATCCGCGCAAAGGCGAGATCGACATTGTCGACTGGGTCGAGATGATCCCTTTCCGCGAGACGCAGAACTACGTGATGCGGGTGACCGAAAGCCTGCCGATCTATCGCGCCCGGCTTGGGATCAACCCGTTGCCGGTACCGTTCAGCGAAGAGCTGACCGGCTCAACGCTTCACGCGTTCGCGCCAAAAGGTAAATAGCCCGGCAGCCACGATCAGCGCCGCACCGATGGCGACATTGGTGCGCAGCGTTTCGCCGAAGACGCTGATGCCGATGACCGAGACGAAGACCAGCTGCAGATAGGCGAAGGGCTGCACGGCACTCGCCTCCGCGACTTCGTAACAGCGGATCAACAGCCAATGGCCGGTCACCCCGGTGATGCAGAGGGCGCCCATAAACAGCCAGTCCGAAGCGAGCATCGGTTCCCAGAACCAGATACCGACAAGGGTCATCGCGATGGAGCCGACGATCCCGGTCCAGAAGAAACTCGTTGCGGTACTGTCCTGGCGCGCCACGTAGCGGGTCAGCAGGCCGTAGATCGCGAACATGAAGGCCGCGAGAAGCGGAATTGCCGCCGCGGGGTCGAACACGGCGAAGCCGGGTCGCAGGATGATGAGAATGCCGACAAAGCCGACCCCGATTGCCGACCAGCGCCGCCAGCCGACCTTCTCCCCCAAAACCGGCCCCGAAAGGGCTGCGACCAGCAGCGGATAGCCGGTAAACACTGCATGGGTCTCGACCAGCCCGAGCACGGTGAAGGCGACCACCATGACGCAGATCTCCGAAGCCAGCAGCAGCCCGCGGAAGATCTGTACCAGCGGCTGCGCGGTATGCGCGGCGCTGCGCACGCCCCCCGCCTTGCGCGCCGCGATGGTGATGACGAATGCCGCGAAGAACCAATAGCGGATCATCACCACCATCAGGACGTTGTATTGTTCGGCGAGATAACGCGACAACCCGTCCTGCACGGCAAAGACCATGGTCGTGGCAACCATCAGCGCGATGCCGAGCGGAATGTTGTTGGATTGGGTGCGGGGCAGCTTTGCCGGGCTTATTTCAGTCATGGTCACTCTGCTCCTTCGCGCTTGCGGGCCTTCGTCATATGCCGTTTGCGGCCGAACCCCGCACAGCGTTCCACCTCGAACCCGGCATCGGCAAGCCCGCGGCGCACGAATCCGGCGGCGGTATAGGTTGCCGCACTGCCGCCGGGCGCGGTATGCACGCCAACTTCGGCCAACAGGTCAGCAGACCATAATTCGGGGTTCTTCGCCGGGGAGAAACCGTCGAGGAACCAGGCATCGGCTCGCCCGTCCCAGGCCGGTAGAGTCGCGCGGGCATCGCCGATGATCACTTGGAGTTCGAGCCCCGGCAACGTCATCAACCCGCCCTCAGGCCGCCAGGCGTCGCGAAAGGCATCGCGCTTGCCATCGAAATCCGGGAAGGCTTCATGTGCCTTGCTCATATCCGCAGGTGCCATAGGGAAGGCCTCGAAGCTGGTAAAACGTAGAGGCCCGTCGCAGCCGGAGCGGCTCCAGGAGTCCCAGGCCAGCAACAGGTTCAGCCCGGTGCCGAAGCCCAGCTCGGCAATGTGAAAGCCGGGGACAAAGCGCGCAGGCAGGTCATTGCCCGCCAGGAACACGTGCCGGGTCTCTGCCGCTCCGTCCTGCAGCGAGAAATAGGGATCGTCGAACCGGGCCGACACCGGCACGCCGCCGTCACGCCAGAGGATCTGCGCTGTCTGGTTCTGCACGGCGGCACCTTGTAGGAATGGCTGGTCGCAGGAACACTGGGCAAGCGGACAGGGATTGGCAATGGTCGATATCACCATCAGGGGCGCAGGTATTTTTGGGCTGTCGATCGCCTGGAGTTGCGCGCAGCGCGGCGCAAGCGTGCGGATCGTCGATCCCAACGGTGCCGCTTCGGGCAGCAGTGGCGGTATCGTCGGGGCGCTGGCGCCGCATGTTCCGGAGAACTGGAACGCCAAGAAAGCCTTTCAACTTGAGAGCTTATTGATGGCGCAACGCTTCTGGACCGAGGTCGAGGCGGTCGGCGGTCTTGACGCGGGTTATGTCCGTGCCGGGCGCCTGCAGCCGATCGCCGACGAAGCCGCGCTGGTCCTCGCGCGGCAACGTGCAGAGAGCGCGGCGCAACTCTGGTATGATCAGGCGTCATGGCAGGTGCGGCGTGCCAGCGGCGCGGAATGGGAGCCGCTAAGCCCGAGCGGCTGGCTGATCGAAGATGATCTCAGCGCGCATATCCACCCACGACTCGCCTGCGCGGCGCTTGTGGCGGCGCTGCGGTGCTCGGGCGTGGAGGTGGAGGCCGAGGCGCCTGACCGGGGCCGGGTCGTCTGGGCCACCGGCACCGCCGGGCTCGAGGCTCTGAATGCCGGGCATTCCCGGCAGGTTGGCATCGGCATCAAGGGGCAGGCGGCGCTGCTGGCCCATGATGCGGGCAAGGTGCCTCAGCTGTTTGCCGGAGGCGTGCATGTGATCCCTCACGGCGATGGCACGGTCGCGGTCGGCTCGACCACGGAGCGGGAATTCACCTCCGCCGCCACAACGGACCGCCAGATCGATGCGGTGATCGAAGCGGCCCGCAAGGCGGTGCCGGTGCTGCGGCGGGCCGAGGTGATCGAGACCTGGGCAGGGCTCAGGCCCCGGGCGCGCAGCCGGGCTCCCATGCTCGGCCCCTGGCCCGGCCACGAAGGTCATTACATCGCCAACGGCGGCTTCAAGATCGGCTTTGGCATGGCCCCGAAGGTGGCGCAGGTCATGGCGGATCTGCTGCTGGAGGACAGGGACAACATCCCCGAAGGGTTCCGCGTGGAGGATTCGCTCTAGCCGCGCGCAATCTCGGCACGCAGTCCCTCCATCAATGCGGTCAGCTGCCTGACATAGATTTCCCCGGTCAGCGAACCGGTCTCGTCGAATTGCTTCGAACTGCCTGCCAGATGGATCTCCGGCCCCTGCAGGATGCGTGGCCGAAATGGCACCATGAAGCTGCGCAAGATCATCTGCGCGCGTTCACCACCGGCACGACCGGCGGCTGCGGACATGACAGCCACCGGCTTGTCCTTCCACGGATTACCCTCGACCCGGCTGATCCAGTCGAGCGCATTCTTCAACACGCCGGAAGGGCCCTTGTTGTATTCAGGCGTCGAGATCAGTACCGCGTCCGCCGTGGCAATACGTTCCGCAAGATCCTGCACCTTGTCAGGCACGCCGGTTTCGGCTTCGTCATCGGCGTCATAGAGCGGAAAGCGAATGTCGGCCTCGTGATAGCGGCAATCGCCGAACAAGCGGACCGCTTCGCGCAGCAATCTGCGGTTAGTGGCTTCTGCACGCAGAGAACCACAGATACCGATCAGGTTGACGGGGTTCATCGTCCGAACTCCTCTGGCGTCTCTCTTTAGCATGACGTGCCGGGACCGAAATGCAAGAAGCCCCGACCGGAGCCGGGGCTTCTGCCAATCATTGCCGCGATGTTCAGCGCGCGTTGGGGAGAATCACGATTTCGACCCGACGGTTCTGCGCCTTGCCCGCGGCGTTGAGGTTGCTGGCGACCGGCTGGCTTTCGCCACGACCATAGGTCTGGACGCGCGAAGCGGGCACGCCTTGGTTGATCAGCACATTGGCCACAGCCCTGGCGCGGCCCTCGGACAATTGCTGGTTATAGGACGCTTCGCCGTCACTGTCGGTGTGACCGATGACCTGAAGGGTCGAATTCTGATAGATCTGCACATTGCTGGCCAGCGCCGCCAGATCACCCTGCAACGCCGGTTGCACGGCGGTGCTATCGGTAGCGAAGAGGATGTCCTGCGGCAGGGTCACGATCAGACGGTCACCGGTGTTGGTGATCACCACGCGACTGTCCATTACGCGGCGCAGCTCGGCTTCCTGCTTGTCCAACGAATACCCGACGCCAGCGCCAAGAGCGCCACCCAGAACAGCCCCTTTCAGCGCACCCTCGGCGCGATTTCCGTCACCTTTGGAGAGCGCCCCGATCACTGCTCCGGCTCCGGCACCGATCAGCGCACCGCTCTTGGTCTTCTGGTTCGGGTCGTTCGTGTTGCCGCCGCCGCCATATTCTGCGGGATCGGTACAGGCACCCAGAGCCAGAACGCCGGTCAGCGCGGCCGCCAATGTCATTTTCGAAGAAATCATGTTTCACTGCCTTCATGTGGTTTCGGACCCCGTTCGGGCGGGGCATCTCGATGGAAACGCACTATAGTGGCGATTGGTTTCTGTAAAAGTCGCCAAAGCCGCGATTTCGGCGAAACCCCGCGCATCACGCCTCGGCGCGAGCGCTTTCATAGGCCAGCATCACCCGCTTGACAGGGAGACCCCAATGATAGCCGCCCAGCGCGCCGCTTTTACGCAGGGCGCGGTGGCAGGGGATTAGCCAGCTGACTGGGTTGCGCCCGACCGCCGTGCCTACGGCACGCACCGCCCGTGGCGCGCCGATGGCCCGGGCGATCTCGGAATAGGTGGTGACCTGTCCCGAAGGAATGGTCAGCAGGGCCTCCCAGACCTTGATCTGGAACGGCGCGCCGATGAGATAGAGCGGCGTCTTGCTGTTGCCACTCTCCTGCATGGCAAACGCGCGCATGACCCAGGGGCGCAGGATATCCGCGTCCTCGACATATTCCGCCAGCGGCCAGCGGCTGCGCAGATCGTCCATCGCCGCCGTCTCGCCGACCTCCGCGGTCAGCGCCAGCCCGCAGATACCCCTTGCCGTCCCCATCACCAGCGCGGAGCCGAAGGGGCTGTCGAAACGACCCCAGAAGATTTCGAGCCCGGCGCCCTTGCGGGCGAATTCGCCGGGGCTCATCGCTTCCCAACGCAGGAAAAGATCATGCAGCCGCCCGCTCCCCGACAAGCCGAGTGCATGGGCGGTCTCCAGCGTGGTGAAGTGATCGCGCATCAGGGTCTTGGCATGGCCGAGCATCAGATATTGCTGGTAGCGCTTGGGCGACACCCCGACCCAGCGTGAGAACAGCCGCTGGAAATGCGCGGCACTCATTCCCATCTCGTCTGCCACCTGTTCGAGCTGCAACGGGTCTTCCGCCGCGTCGATCACCGCGAGCGCACGGCGCATGACGTTGTAGTGATAGCCTTCATCGGCGGCGGCTGGGAGAGGGGCGATCTGTGTCATATGCTCAATCTAGTTGGCGCCGCGCCCCCACGCGACCCGTTTCTTGCGCGAACCGCCTTGCCGCGCCCGGATTAATCTTTGACCCCGGCTTGCCCTGCCCCGCCATTCCGCGCATATCTGCGCCCATGGCAAAACAGCTCGATTACCATGCGATCCGCGAAATTTTCAGCCGTTTCCAGGCTGCCGAACCGGAGCCGGAAGGGGAGCTGGAACATGTGAATGTCTATACCCTGCTCGTCGCCGTGGCGCTGAGCGCGCAGGCCACCGATGCCGGGGTCAACAAGGCCACGCGCAAGCTTTTCGCAATCGCCGATACGCCGCAAAAGATGCTCGACCTCGGTCTCGACGGATTGACCGGGCATATCAAGACCATCGGCCTGTTTCGCCAGAAGGCGAAGAACGTGATGAAGCTGAGCGAGATTCTCGTCGCGCAATATGACGGCGAGGTGCCGAGCAGTCGCGCCGCGCTGCAGGCGTTGCCCGGTGTCGGGCGCAAGACCGCCAACGTGGTGCTCAACATGTGGTGGGGCCAGCCCGCACAGGCGGTCGATACGCATATCTTCCGGGTCGGCAACCGCACGGGTATCGCGCCCGGCAAGACGGTGGACGCGGTCGAACGCGCCATCGAAGACAATGTCCCGGCCGATTTCCAGCGCCATGCCCACCACTGGCTGATCCTGCACGGCCGCTACACCTGCAAGGCGCGAAAACCCCTGTGCCGCACCTGCATCATCCGCGATCTATGCCCCTATGAGGACAAAACCGTATGACCCAATATGAACTGGTCGGCATCGGCAACGCCGTCGTTGACGTGATCTCCCATGCCGATGAGGCCTTCCTGCAAGAACGCGGCATCGAGAAAGGTATCATGCAACTTGTCGAGCGCGATCGCGCCGATGAGCTTTACGGTGCCATGCAGGACCGGTTGCAGACGCCCGGCGGGTCGGTCGCCAATACCATCGCCGGAGTTGGCGCGCTGGGGTTGCCGACCGCCTTCATCGGACGGGTCAGTGACGACGAACTCGGGCATTTCTACGCACAGGAGATGATCGAGGGGGGCACAGATTTCGTCAACGACCCGGTGACCGGGGACGATCTTCCGACGTCGCGCTCGATGATCTTCGTCTCCCCCGACGGGGAACGCTCGATGAACACCTATCTCGGCATTTCCACAGATCTCGGTCCTGACGACGTGCCGGACGCCGTCGCTTCCGCTGCGAAGATCATGTTCCTCGAAGGGTATCTCTTTGACAAGGATCAGGGCAAACAGGCGTTTCTCGAAGCCTCACGGCTGACCCGGGCCGCCGGTGGCATGGCGGGGATCGCGATTTCCGATCCATTCTGCGTCAACCGGCACCGCGATGACTTCCTGCGGATGATCGGTGAAGAGCTCGACTATGTCATTGGCAACGAGGCCGAGATCCGCGCGCTGTTCGAAACCGATGATCTCGAGGATGCATTGTCGCGCACGGCGGCGCTCTGTCCGCTGGTGATCTGCACCCGTTCCGGCGACGGCGTGACGCTGATCCGCGGCGAGGAACGTGTCGATGTGCCCGTCACCCGGGTCGTTCCCGTCGATGCCACCGGTGCGGGCGATCAATTTGCCGCCGGTTTCCTCTTCGGCCTGGCCACCGGGCGAGACCTTGCGACCTGCGGGCGGATGGGCAATCTCTGCGCCGCCGAGGTGATCTCCCATGTTGGACCCCGCCCCGAGCGCGACATGCTGGACGTATTCCGCAACGAAAGGCTGCTCTGATCATGCTCGCCAACGGCTATCATGACATCGAGAATGGCAAGGTGGCCATGGTGGTAACCCATCTGCAGATGCTGGCACCCGCCGAGACGCGGCAGGTGCCCGACCTGCCCGGTGTCAGCTTTCGGCACGTCACGCCGGATCTCGACTGGTTTCGCGATATCTTTACCCGCGTCGGTGCGCTCGACTGGCTCTGGTTCGGACGTCTGAGAATGTCGGACGCGGAATTATCCGCGATCATCCATGATCCGAAGGTGACCCACTACACGCTGAGCAAGGATGGCAGGGACGAAGCCCTGCTGGAGCTGGATTTCCGCCGGGAAGGCGAATGCGAGCTGGCATATTTCGGCGTGACGCCTGCCATGATCGGTAGCGGCGCGGGACGTTATCTGATGAACCAGGCGATCCGGTTGGCGTGGGAGCAGCCGATCGAGCGGTTTCACGTCCACACCTGCACGCTCGACAGCCCCCAGGCCCTGCCCTTCTACATCCGCAGCGGCTTTACCCCCTATCGACGGCAGATCGAGATCGACGACGATCCGCGGCTGAACGGCCTGCTGCCGCAAAGTGCCGCGCCGCATGTGCCGCTGATTCGGCGCTAACGCGGCGCGGGCTCGCAGTTTTCTCCGGCGAAACAGGCCTGCACCTTGCGCAACAGCGCCGGTTTCGGCGTGCTGAACAGGAATCCTCCGCAAGGGTTTGTCTCCAGCACATGGCCCTCCGGCGTCTTGCGCACAAAGGCCAGCACATCCTGCCCGGTTTCCGCAGAAGCGCACCAGGGCCCGTAGCAGGCGGCTTCCAGCGTGATATCGCGCTCGAACGGGAGCTTGAAGCCTTGCTCCGCAAGCGCCATCCCCTCCAGCCGCGCCGCGAGCCGGGTCAAGGGCGGGATGTCCTGTTGTCGGGTCAGATCGACCTTCGGCAACCGCTGGGGATCGAAGGTAAGCCGTCCATGTACCACGTGGTATATTTCTTCCGCCGCCATCGCTTCTTGATAGGTTGCCTCGAGCGAATGGGGCATGCAGGTGAGCGCCGCTGCCGGAAACGGCGCGAGGAGGGCGAACAGGGTGCTGAGCAGCCGCATCAGATATGTCCTTCGAATTCATCGAGTACCCGGGCATAGACCGCGCGTTTGAACGGCACGATCTGTCCGACCAGATCCCGCGCAGCCAGCCAGCGCCATTGCGAGAACTCGGGATGTTCGGTGGCAATGTTGATCTGATCGTCGCGGCCCGAGAAGCGCATCAGGAACCATTTCTGTTCCTGCCCGCGAAACCGGCCCTTCCAGATATTCGGCACCAGTTCGTGGGGCAGATCATAGGGCAGCCAGGTCTCGGTCTCGGCCTCGATCTTCACCAGATCGCGGCTGATTCCGGTTTCCTCTTCGAGCTCGCGGAGTGCGGCCTCGCGCGGATCCTCGCCTGGCTCGACCCCGCCCTGCGGCATCTGCCAGGCATCGGTATCGCGGTCGCGCCGCTGGCCGACAAAGACCTCTCCCGCGCCGTTGACCACCATCACCCCGACACAGGGACGATAGGGAAGTTGGGCAATCTGATCCGGAGTCATGTCAGCGTCTTCTCCATTCGGGTCCGGGTCAGATACTGCCCGCCCCGCGCTACGGTTTCCTCCGAGATAGCATGAAAGCCCCGCGCCATGAAAGCGGGCCGCGCCGTCAGACTGGCATGGGTCTCGAGACTGGTGAGCCGTCTCTGTTGGGCCAGACCTTCGAAAGCGCCCAGGAGCAGCGTGAAGACACCCTGCCGCTGCGCCTGAGGCAGAACGAAAGCCAGGTTGATATAGCCATGCTCCCGCATCGTCATGAACCCGAGCACCCGCCCCGCCCGTTCGGCGAGCATTACCTGCTGACCTGCGAGGCAGGCAGACCATTCCGGCCCGGCACAGGGCGCGCTCAGCCAGGCCCGCCGCTGGGCTTCGGTATAAGGACTTGGCCCCTCGCGGATCGCGGCGAACATCACTCGACCGAGGACAAGGTCATCGCGCGGCAACCCTCTCCGAAGCTTGAGTTCGCTCCCTCCCATATACGCTCCCCCTACGTCCCTGTCCGGTGACGCCGCGTTGTGCGTGACATCGACAATGTCATAGGGTGTTGTCAGGTCCAAACGCCGGTCCAGAAAGGCAATTCCATGTCCGATTATCCGCATATGCTCGCCCCGCTCAACCTTGGTTTCACGACGCTCAAGAACCGCGTGCTGATGGGCTCGATGCATACCGGGCTGGAAGAGACAAAGGACTGGAACCGGGTTGCGGAATTCTACGCCGAGCGGGCGCGTGGGCAGGTCGGGCTGATGGTTACGGGTGGTATCGGCCCGAACCTCGAAGGCTCCGTGTTGCCGGGCGCAGCGATGATGGTCAGCCAGCAGGATATCGACAATCACTCCGTCGTTACGGAGGGGGTCCATGCGGCGGACGGCAAGATCTGCATGCAGATCCTGCATGCCGGGCGCTATGCCTACGGGCCGAAATGCGTAGCGCCCTCGCCGCTAAAATCACCGATCTCGCCCTTTGTCCCCACCGAGCTCGACGAAGAGGGGATCGAGAAGCAGATAGCCGATATCGTTACCTGCGCCGAACGCGCGCAACAGGCCGGGTATGACGGGGTCGAGATCATGGGCTCGGAGGGCTATTTCCTCAACCAGTTCCTCGTGACCCATACCAACAAGCGCGAAGACCGCTGGGGCGGTTCCTATGAGAACCGGATGCGTCTGCCGCTGGAAGTGGTGCGCCGCACCCGCGACGCTCTCGGCCCGGAGTCGATCATCATCTATCGACTTTCGATGATCGATCTGGTGCCCAACGGCTCGACACATGAAGAAGTCGGGCAACTGGCACAGGAGATCGAGAAAGCCGGGGCAAGCATCATCAATACCGGTATCGGCTGGCATGAGGCCCGTATCCCTACCATCGCCACTTCGGTGCCGCGCGCGGCCTTCGCCTGGGTCACCAGGAAATTGATGGGCAAGGTCGGCATACCGGTCATCACGTCGAACCGGATCAATACCCCGGAGGTCGCGGAGGAGCTGCTGGCAGAGGGCTGCGCCGACATGGTGTCGCTCGCCCGTCCGATGCTGGCGGATGCCGATTTCGTCGCCAAGGCGATGGCCGGACAAGCGGCGCGGATCGCGCCCTGTATCGCCTGCAACCAGGCCTGTCTCGATCATACGTTCAGCGGCAAGATTTCCACCTGCCTCGTCAATCCCCGCGCCTGCCACGAAACGGAACTGCAAATCGCCCCGGCCGATATGGCGAAGACAATCGCGATCGTCGGCGCGGGGCCGGCAGGGCTTTCGGCCGCGATCACCGCAGCCGAGCGCGGCCATGACGTCACGCTCTTTGACCGCGCCAGCGAGATCGGCGGACAGTTGAACCTTGCCAAGCAGGTGGCGGGCAAGGAGGAGTTCTGGGGCCTCGTCGACTGGTACCGGACCATGACCGATGCGCTTGGCGTGAGGATCAGGCTCGATACCGAAGTCTCCGCCAACGATCTCACCAAGTACGACGAAATCATCATCGCCACCGGCGTTGTCCCGCGCGATCCGCAAATTCCCGGCCAGAACCGGGCGAATGTGGTGAGCTATATCGACATCCTGAACGGCAGCGCCAAGGCTGGCGAGCGCGTCGCGGTCATCGGCGCGGGCGGGATCGGTTTCGATGTCTCCGAACATCTGGTGCATGATGGCGACAGTACCACGCTCGACCTGCCGGAATGGCTGCGCGAATGGGGCGTGGCCGATCCGGCCGAACATCGCAGCGGTCTCGCTCCCGAAGGACCGCAGCCCCACCCCCCGGCACGACAGGTCACCATGCTGCAACGCAAAGCCAGCAAGCTCGGCAAGGGGTTGGGCAAGACCACCGGCTGGATTCACCGCGCTTCGCTGACAATGAATGCGGTCGAGATGATCGGCGGGGTGAATTACGAGAAGATCGACGAACACGGGCTGCATGTCACTTTCGGCGAGGCGCGTGAGACTCCGACGCTGATCCGGGCGGATACGATCGTGCTTTGCGCAGGGCAACTTTCGGATCGCTCATTGGCGGATCGCCTCGCCGAGATGGGCCGGGAATGTCATGTGATCGGCGGTGCCGATGTCGCGGCCGAACTCGACGCCAAGCGCGCGATCAATCAGGGCACACGGCTTGCTGCCGCACTGTGATTCGGCCGCCGTCAGCCCCTTCTGACCGGATTGTCACGGCGCCGGGTTCGGTGCAGTCTGCGCGCGGGTTAACAAGGGTGCGCCATGCCTCTCTGCGTCTTCGACATCTATCCCGACGGCACCGCGGAAGTCCCGCAAGATGAGTCTCTGACCGGCCCCGGCACCTATCGCTGGTGGCATTTCGATCTCGCCGATCCGGCGCTGCCCGGCTGGGTCGCCGCCAATCTGCCACCCATCCCGGCCGGAGCGCTGCTGCAACCCGAGACACGACCACGCTGCGACCGGTTCGCAGATGGCATCATCCTCAATTTGCGCGGCATCAATCTCAATGCCGGGGAGGACGCGGATGAGATGGTGTCGGTGCGGCTCTGGGTGGATAGCGACGTGATCATCACGGTGCGGATGCGCAAGGTCTTCACCATCGACGACATCCGCAGGCAGACCGAGGCCGACAATCCGCCCCCCACCACGGCGGATTTTCTCGAAGTCCTGATCTCCAGGCTGACCCAACGGATCGAGCAGGAAGTGGTAAAGATCGCGGACATCACCGAATTCTACGAAGACGACCTGGAAGACGAGACGACACCGATTCCCAAGGATCTGTCCGAGACCCGGCGCCGGGTGATCCGGCTGCGCCGTTACCTGGAACCGCAACAGGCCGCTCTGGACCGCCTGATCGAGATCAACATGCCGATCATTCCCGAGCCCGACACGCTGCGCATTCGCGAATCGGCCAACCGGACGACGATCGCGGTAGAGGAACTCAACGCGCTGCGCGAACGGCTGATCACGGTGCAGGACGAACATGACCTCTATGTCGCCCGCAAACAGGCGCGGCATGGCTATGTCCTGTCCATCGCAGCAGCTGTTTTTCTACCGCTCAGCTTTCTTACCGGGTTGTTCGGGGTCAACGTCGGCGGCATGCCGGGGGTGGGGAGTCCCTGGGCCTTCACGCTGCTGTGCCTCGGCATGACCCTTCTAGTCTTGGTGTTGCTCGTTCTGCTGAAATGGCTACGCTGGCTCTGATCCTCGCGGCAGTACCGCCCGCCCGGGATGTTTCCACCGGCTGAACGATGGTGCAGATTACCTTGCTACTGTCGCAGCGCCGCCCTGATCCCGCCCGAATTCGTCGCCATTTCTGTGCCTTACAACAAGTTTGAAAGGATCGGGCATGGACCGTCTTACAGAGATGGAAGCCTTCGCCGCGGTAGTGGATCAGGGCGGCTTCACCGACGCGGCCAAGAAGCTGGGGATCTCCAAATCGGCGGTCTCGAAACATGTTTCCTCGCTCGAAGCACGGCTGGGCGCGCGTCTGCTCAACCGCACGACAAGGCGGGTCTCGCCCACGGAGATCGGTCTGGCCTATTACGACCGTGCCCGCCGGGTGCTCAATGATGCGGGCGAAGCGGATGCGCTGGTCACCTCGATGCAATCGGCCCCCTCCGGCCTGCTGCGGATCTCGGTCGCCACCGATTTCGGGGTCAATCACCTTTCCCCGGTCCTTTCGGACTTCCTGTCTGATTTTCCGGATATCACTGTCAACATGGTGCTCAACAACCGCTACGTGGAGTTGATCTCCGAAGGCTTCGACATGGCGGTGCGGATCGGCGAGCTTGAGGACAGCACCCTGCGCGCCCGCAAGCTGACCGAGACGACCAAGCGGATGATCGCCTCACCGAGCTATATCCAGCGCTATGGCCGTCCACAGAAGATCGACGATCTTAACGAGCACAAATTGCTGCATTATTCGAACCAATCGAGCGGCAATGTCTGGAAACTGACTGCACCATCCGGCGAAAAACGTCAGGTACGCACGGCGGGCTGGCTTTCGGTCAATGACGGGCAATCCTTGCTGAATGCCGCGATTTCCGGGCTCGGGATCGCCTATCTACCGAGCTTCCTTTATGCCGAAGCCATGGAGAAGGGTCTGGTGGAGGATGCAATCCCCGGCCTGCCTTCTGAAACCCAAGGAATCTACGCGGTCTATCCGCCGGGGCGGTTCACCCAGCCCAAGGTCCGCGCCTTCATAGATTTCCTGGTCCATGCCTTCGCCGAAAAGGGTCCGAACGACTGGTAGCACGTCGCTGCTTCGGCTCGGCAAGAGGCCACAGCCCCCCTCGCCAGAACGGCTTGCGGGGGCTTTTTTCAGCCTGTGATATCGCCTTGCAAACGGTACCGGTCGGCGCGATGCAGATCGCGTCCGACTGGATAACCTCTTCACTTGTAAGAAAAGTGGTGAGCCCGTCCGGGTTCGAACCGGAGACCTACTGATTAAAAGTCAGTTGCTCTACCAACTGAGCTACAGGCCCACTACGCGGGTAATTAGAAAGGTCGGGGCCGAGGGTCAACCCCGAAATGTGCGATTTTCTTACCGACTGCTGGATTAGTTTCTCGCCCGGGGTTATATGCGCCGAATGACCGATCAAAGAGCCAATGGATTGCCCTTCATGAAGATGCACGGGCTGGGAAACGACTTCGTCGTGCTCGATGCGCGCGCCGGTGATCTTTCGGTCAGCCCGGCGCTGGCGCGGGCCATTGGCCATCGTCAGCTTGGCGTCGGCTTCGATCAGCTTGCGGTGATCGAGGAGGGGCGCGGGGATGCGCATCTGACCTTTTACAATTCCGACGGCTCGCTCTCGGCTGCATGCGGCAATGCCACCCGCTGCATCGCGCGGTTTCTGATGGACGAGACCGGCAAGAGCGCGCTGCAGCTCAGCACCGCGCGCGGGAATCTGGCCGCCCGTGACGCTGGCGATGGCCGCACCTCGGTCAACATGGGTGCGCCGCAGCTGCACTGGCAGGAGATTCCGCTCGCACACGAGACCGACACGCTGCACCTGCCGATCGAGGGATCGCCCGTGGCCACCGGCATGGGCAACCCCCATTGCACGTTCTTTGTCGAGGATGTCTCGGCCATCGAACTTGCCGCCTTCGGCGCCGGTATCGAGCATCATCCGCTTTACCCCGAACGCACCAACGTACAGGTCGCGCAGATTACCGGGGCCGACCGGATCCGCATGCGGGTCTGGGAACGCGGTGTCGGAATCACCCTGGCCTCCGGCTCCTCTTCCTGCGCCACCGCAGTGGCGGCGGCGCGGCGCGGGCTGACCGGACGGCGCGTGGTGATCGATCTTGATGGTGGCACGCTGGAAATCGATTGGCGTGACGACGGTGTCTGGATGACCGGCGAGACCGCGCATGTATTCAGCGGCGTATTGACGCCCGCGTTTCTGGAGAGCCTCTCATGACCGCCCCGGTTTTCAGCACGATGGGTTGCCGTCTCAACGCCTATGAGTCCGAGGCGATGAAAGACCTTGCCCAACAGGCCGGGCTCGAGAATGCGGTGATCGTCAACACCTGCGCGGTAACCGCCGAGGCGGTGCGCAAAGCGCGCCAGGACATCCGCCGCCTGCGCCGGGATCACCCCGACGCCCGGCTGATCGTCACCGGCTGCGCTGCGCAGACGGAACCCGAAACCTTCACCGCGATGGCCGAGGTCGATGCGGTGATCGGCAATACCGAGAAGATGCAGGGCGCCACCTGGCAGGGGCTCGCGGCCGATTTCATCGGCGAGACCGAAGCGCTGCAGGTCGATGACATCATGTCGGTGACAGAAACCGCCGGCCATCTGATCGACGGTTTCGGCACCCGTTCGCGCGCCTATGTGCAGGTCCAGAATGGCTGCGATCACCGTTGCACCTTCTGCATCATCCCCTACGGTCGTGGCAATTCACGCTCGGTACCCGCCGGAGTCGTCGTAGACCAGATCAAACGGTTGGTGGACAAGGGATTCAACGAGGTTGTGCTCACCGGAGTCGATCTTACCTCTTGGGGCGCCGACCTGCCTGCCGCGCCGAAACTGGGTGATCTGGTGATGCGGATCCTCAGTCTCGTGCCCGACCTGCCGCGGCTGCGGATCTCGTCGATCGACTCGATCGAGGTCGATGACAATCTGATGCAGGCAATCGCCACCGAGACACGGCTGATGCCGCATCTGCATCTGTCGCTGCAACATGGCGATGACATGATCCTGAAACGGATGAAGCGCCGACACCTGCGCGATGACGCGATCCGTTTCGCGCAGGAGGCCCGGCGGCTGCGTCCCGATATGACCTTCGGCGCCGATATCATCGCAGGTTTTCCGACCGAAACCGAAGAGATGTTCGACAATTCGGTAAAGCTGGTGGAGGAATGCGACCTGACATGGCTTCATGTCTTCCCCTATTCCGCCCGCCCCGGGACACCGGCGGCACGGATGCCCGCGGTTCAGGGCGCGGCGATCAAGCAGCGCGCCGCCCGGCTGCGAGCTGCCGGTGATGCACAGGTACAGCGCCATCTGCGACAACAGGTCGGAAAAACCCATCGGATCCTGATGGAGAATCCGCATATGGGCCGGAGCGAGCAATTTACTGAAGTGCATTTCACCCAGCCGCAGCGCGAAGGCGAGATCGTCGATGCCCGGATCACCGGATACGAGACTGCACATCTGACGGCCTGACGGCGCGCTTTGTGATTTTCCCCGACTGGGGTACCCTCTGCGCAGGACGGCAGGATCATGAGCGATGTCATCGAACGGGTGCTCGAGATGCGAGTGCGCAACGATCAGGCCGAAAAAGCTGCGCCGGTTGCTCGACGGAACTGCCAATGTCACCTGTAAGCAGGAACCCGGCGCGTTGCTTTTCGAATATGAAGTGGATGCAAAAGAGACCCGCGGCACGGTGGCAGATCGCCATGTCGGCAATGACGCCATGCTGAGCCATCCGCCGATGGATGATCCGGCGAGTCCTGAACCGGTCGTGATGGATGCGGAATACCACCGGATGCTCGCGGGATTTCAGCGTTAGGGAGGTCGTCACCTCGCGGAGCGGCCCCTGTGGCCGCCTCCGCGAACAAGTCGGGATTATTATGTGAGCCAGTCCAGTGACAGCGGATTTCTTGCAGGCGCCTCGCCCCAATTGCGCGAGGTCATGGCCTCCTTCGCCCGGCCCCGCGACTTGTCTGAAGGCGAAGAGCTGTTTGCGCAGGGTGACAAGGGCGACGCGCTCTATGCCGTGATCGAGGGTATGCTCGAAATCTCGATCATCTCGGCTGATGGGCGCAAGCTCTGCCTCGATGTAATGCGTGAGGGGGCAATCGTCGGGGAGATTGCCCTGTTCGATCCGGGGCCACGCACAGCGACGGTGACGGCGCTGAGTGCCAGCATTGTCTGGGGGATCAGGAATGCCGACATCATGGCCGCACTGCGAGACACGCCTGCGCTCGGCGCCGATATGCTCGCGCTGGCGGGAAGGCGGATGCGCTGGATGGGACAGCAGCTCAGCGAACAGGTTTTTCTGACCATGCCCGCCCGACTGGCTCGCAAGATCCTCTATCTGACCGCCACCTCCGGCGGCTCGGAACCGCAGCTTCACATGTCGCAGATGGAGCTGGCGGAATTCGTCGGTGCGAGCCGTGAGGCAGTCGCGCGGACCCTGGCGCTCTGGAAACGCGAGGAAATCATCGTGCCGGAACGGCGCGGGCTGCGGATCCTCGATCGTCCCGCGCTGACAGGGATCGCGGCCTTTCCGAAAACCTGAACCGCTGTGAACCAGATCACAGACCCGCGAGCGAGCGCGTGGCAGGCTATATCCATTGAAGATCGGCGCCGATTGCAAGAGCACCTTTTATATTCAGGGATCGCTTCGGCGCATTTTGAACGGAATGGGGGATGTCTGAGCATTCACTTCGGCTAAGCCGGAGCCATTCGTGGCAGTGGGGAAAACATCCATCGTCACGGCCCTACGATTATCGTCCAGGCCGCATACCGCCTGCCAGGTATTTGCAGCGCCCGCGGACAAGAAAAGCCCCCTGAGCCATGTCGGTTCAGGGGGCTTTTTTGCGGGTCCGATCAGCAATCAGCCCTTGTACTTGTGACGCGCCCACAGCCGCTTGTTGGTGAGATAAAGCAGCACCGACAGCAGGGTCAGGAAGATCACCCCGGCGAATCCGGCCGTCTTGCGCGCACCGAGCTTGGGTTCCGCAGTCCACATCAGGAAGGCCGAGACATCTTCGGACAGGTGCTGGAGGTCATTGGCGTGACCATCGACAAATTCGACCTGTTCATCCCCCAGCGGCGGCGCCATCGAGATCCAGCCGCCTGGGAAGGCGGTGTTGCCATAAAGAACGGTCCCCGCCTGCTCCTTTTCCTCGCCGGTATAGCTGGTCAGCAGCGCGGTGATATATTCCGGTCCGCCGATCCCCTTCAGGAATTGGTTGATCCCGAGACCATAGGGCCCGTGGAAAGCGGCACGCTTCTTGGCCATCAGGGACAGATCTGGTGCGTTCGGCAGGCTCGATTCAGGAAAATGATCGACCGGGGTGCCGGGCCGCGTGTCGTCGAGATCGGCGTCGAACACATCGAACTGCTTGGCATATTCGATGACCTGCTCCTCGGGCAGCCCAGGTCCGCCCTCATCGGCCAGCGTGCGCATTGCGACGTATTTCAGACCATGGCAGGCAGCGCAGACCTCGGTGTAGATCTGCAGGCCGCGCTGCAGCTGGTTGACGTCATAGGCGCCAAAGGGACCGTCGAAGGAAAAGTCGATATTCTCGATATGCGGCGTTGCATGGGCATCGCCATGTTCCTCCTCCGCCCCATGGGCGTCATCCGTCGCATGTTCCTCGTCGTCATGACCTTCGGCATCCGCGACACCGACTTCGGCGTCGTCTTGTGTCGTTCCGTCCACCACGATTTCCGCGTCGCCTTCTTCGAGCGCTTCAGGCTGCTCTTCGGCCATTTCCTCGGCGGTTTCCTCGACCGCCGCCTGGGCCGGGGTATCGGCCTCGGCAGCCTCTTCCTCGGTCGCCGGCTCCTCGGTAGGAGCTTCGCCTTCGGACTGACCTTCCGCCGCGGGGTCGGTTGCTGCTTCGGCTTCGGTCGCCTCTTCGGTCTGAGCTTCCGTCTCGGTCTCGGTTACTTCCTCGGCCGGGGCTTCCGCTTCGGGCTCGGTTGTCGGCGTGACATCCGCCTCGGCCTCGGTTTCGTCAGCAGCGCTGTCTGCATCCGCTTCCGCTTCCGGCGTTTCGACTTCCGCCGCCGGAGCCTGTTCAGCTTCCGGCGTGGCTTCGGCCTCCGGCGTGGCTTCGGCCTCCGGCGTGGCCTCGGTTTCCGGCGCAGTGTCGAGCTGCAATTGCTCGGTCGTCGTGTCGGTTTCCTGTGCCAGGGCAAAGCTCCCCGGCACCACGAACCCCATGGCGACCACGGCCGAAAGGATGTTGTTCTTCTTCATGATCATGGTCCTTATTCCGTCGGCTTGACGAGCGTATGGGTTCCGCCCGCCTTGGGCGCATAATGCGCGTCGAAATCGGCTTCGATGGTTTCAGGCTGGGGCAGCGGTTTCTCGATCACGCCGAGCAGCGGCAGGATCACCAGGAAATAGGCGAACCAATAGGCCGAGGCGATCAGCGAGAACGTGGCATAGGGCTCTTCCGCGGGCATGGCACCGAGCCACATCAGCGCGAAGAAATCCACCACCAGCAGCGCGAACCACCATTTGAACATCGGGCGATAACGGCCGGAGCGCACGTTGGAAGTATCCAGCCACGGCACCAGCGCCATCACCGCAATCGCCCCGAACATCGCCAGCACGCCGAAGAACTTCGCATCGATGATGCCGCCGGTCACGAAGGAGGCGATCTGAACGACCCAGACTTCCGAGGTGAAGGCGCGCAGGATCGCGTAGAAGGGCAGGAAGTACCATTCGGGCACGATATGCGCGGGCGTCGCCAGCGGGTTGGCTTCGATGTAGTTATCGGGGTGACCGAGATAGTTCGGCATGAAACCGACGATCGCGAAGAACACCACCAGGATCACCGCCAGGGCGAAGAGATCCTTGATCACGAAATAGGGCCAGAACGGCAGCGTGTCGCGTTCGGCTTCTTCCTTCGAGCCGCGGCGCACCTCTACCCCGGTGGGGTTGTTGTTGCCGGTGGTGTGGAAGGCCCAGATATGCACCAGAACCAGGCCTGCGATCACGAAGGGCAGGAGGTAATGCAGCGAAAAGAAGCGGTTCAGCGTGGCATTGTCCACCGCCGGGCCGCCGAGCAGCAGCGTCTGCAGGCTTTCCCCGATAAAGGGGATCGCACCGAAGAGGCCGGTGATTACGGTCGCACCCCAGAAGGACATCTGACCCCAGGGCAGCACGTAGCCCATGAAGCCGGTGGCCATCATCAGCAGGTAAATCAGCATGCCGATGATCCAGGTCACCTCGCGCGGGGCCTTGTAGGAACCGTAGTAGAGGCCGCGGAAGATATGGGCATAGACCGCGACGAAGAACAGCGAGGCGCCGTTCATGTGCAGATAGCGCAGCATGTAGCCGCCATTGACGTTACGCATGATATGCTCGACCGAAGCAAAGGCCATGTCCACATGCGGTGTGTAGTGCATCACCAGGACGATGCCGGTAATGATCTGCAGCGCCAGACAGAAGGTCAGGACGATGCCCCAGATCCACATCCAGTTCAGGTTCTTGGGCGTGGGGATCATCAATGTATCATAGAGCAGACCGACCACGGGAAGGCGGCGATGCAGCCACTGTTCGCCGCCGGTTTTCGGCTCGTAATGGTCGTGCGGAATTCCAGACATCCGTGCTCTCCCTTAACCCAGTTTGATCGTGGTTTCGTCGAGGAACTCGGCGACCGGCACCAGAAGGTTGCTCGGCGCCGGCCCCTTACGAATGCGTCCCGCGGTGTCGTAATGCGACCCGTGACACGGACAGAACCAGCCACCGAAATCCCCCGCATCGCCCAGCGGCACGCAGCCAAGATGGGTGCAGACACCGATCATCACCAGCCATTCGCCCGTTTCGTCCAACGCGCGGTTTTCGTCGGTGGCGGGCTGCACGCCCGGCAGGTTGGCGTTTTCGGCATTCTGGTCCGGCAGAGCGCTGAGTTCGACCTCGCGCGCTTCGGCGATCTCCTGCTCCGTCCGACGGCGGATGAACACCGGCTTGCCCAGCCATTTCACGGTCAACTGCGTCCCCACGTCGACACCAGAAACATCCACACGGATCGAGGACAGCGCCTTGACGTCTGCCGAAGGGTTCATCTGGTTGACCAGCGGCCACACGGCGGCGCCGACCGCGACGGCACCGGTTCCGGCGGTCGCGTAATAGAGGAAATCCCTCCGGCTTCCTGCGTGTTCATCTGCTTGGGACACGGGCTTTCTCCAATTTTTCGCCAATAATTGGCCATCAGACACAATGATGGCATCTGATTGCCACCGCACTTCAGGGCGCTATCTACCGAGGGATAGCGCGCCCGTCCAGACGTCAATGGCGCGCAAAGCGTCGCAGCAAGCGGCGTCACCGGAAAAAATCACGCCGCTGTGGCAATATCATCCCGTCGGGTCAGACCGTCGGCGGGGCTGTCGCCTGCATCGAGGGGCGCGAATCGAATTTGGCGAACCAATCCGCCAGCGCTTCGTTATTCTGCCGCCAGTTGCGCGCATCATGGCGCAGATCGAGATAGCCAAGCGCGCAGCCGACCGCGATCTGCCCGATGTCGAGCGGTCCGCAGAGGTGGCTCATCCAGCGATTGTTCAGCGCCGAACAGGCCCTTGAGACCTTGTCCCATTGCCCTTCCACCCAGTCCTCCATACGCTTCTCCTCGGGGCGCAGCCGCCATTCATAGGCCATCAGCAAAGCCGCATCGAGGATACCATCCGCCGTCGCCTCCAGCGTCAGCGCATCCCAGCGGCGGGCGCCCTGCGGGTAAAGGCTGCCGCCGGTGCGGTCATCGAGATAGGCGCAGATGACCCGACTGTCATAGAGCGTTGGCCCCTCGGCACGCGCCAGCGCCGGCACCTTGCCGAGCGGGTTATGCGAGGGAAAACCCTCTGCCGGAGCCAGCGGTGTGCCGGAGGTTGTTTCCAGCGTCACATCGGCAATTTGACCGGTCTCGTGCAGCAGGACCATGACTTTGCGCACATAGGGCGAGGTTGGGGAATAATAGAGTTTCATGGGAAATATCCTTGTCAATGAGCGTCGGTCTTGCCGGAGTATCGCGCTTTCCCGCGCGCGACACACCCACTATCTCGCGCAGAACGATACCCCGAAAGACGGAGCGGAGGCCCTGCGTCATTCCGTCTGTCTCAGCCGAGATAGGCGCGCAGCTCGGGCGGCGGATTGTCCATCAGCGTCGCGGTCGGTTGTGGCTGTTGGGCCCTGCCTCCCTCGACGAAGATCACTTCTTCGGAAATATGGCGCACGTCTTCCGGCGCGTGGCTGACCATGACAAGCGCCGCACCGGTCTCGTCCACCAGCTCGCGCATCAGCTCGAGCATCTCGCGGCGCAGCGCCGGACCGAGCGCGGCGAAAGGTTCGTCGAGCAGCACCAGCGGCCTTGCCTGCACCAGAACCCGCGCAAGGGCGGCGCGACTCTGTTGTCCGCCGGAAAGCGCACCGGGGCGTTTTTCCACATGCGCCCCAAGCCCGACCCGGTGCAGGGCCGCTTCCACTCTTTGACGCTCTTCCGGCGAAAGCCGCAGATCAGGGCGCAGTCCGAGCCCGACATTCTGGGCGACGCTGAGATGGGGAAACAGGTTGTTGTCCTGAAACAGCATCGTCATCTGCCGCGCGCCCGGCGCGGCGGCACTGATATCGTGACCGCGCCACAGCAAGCGACCGCGCGCCAGCGGCACGAAACCGCAGAGCGCGGCAAGCAGCGTCGATTTTCCCGCGCCCGAGGGGCCGATCACCGCATAGCGTCGTCCGCCCTCGAGGGTGAAATCAGCTTGCAGGATGAAATCGCCCTGCGCGATCAACAACCCTTCAAGCTTCAGCATGATACCGCCCGCCCCGATCGAAAATCCAGAACACGCCGAGCGCCAGCGTCAGCAGCAGCAGCGCCGCACCGGCAGCGGCCTCCATCTGATAGGCGCCCATCAGACGGTACATCTGCAGCGGCAGGGTCGCCGATTGCGGATCGGCAAACAGCGCGATCACGCCCAGGTCGCCGATGGACAGCGCTCCGGTCAGACCCAGGGCGAAACCGAGCTGTGCCCGCAGCCGCGGCAGGATCAGCCAGCGCCAGAGCGGCAGACCCTGCAGCCCCAGCATCTGAGCCTGACGGCCATAATCCACCAAGGTATCGCGCAACCGGGGCACGAGGATACGCAGCGCGAAGGGAAGTGCCGTCAGCGCGTTGACTAGCGCGGTGACGGGCAAGGCCAGCCGGGACGGATCGAGCACCGGATTGATCAGGATGAGCCAGCCGGTGCCGATCATCAGCGGCGACGCGGCGAGCCCCAGCAGACCCACCGCTTCGCCGCCGCCGCGCTGCCGTGTAGCGATCCAGCCCGCCATCGGCAGCGCCAGAAGGCCGAGCAGGGCAACACTCAGCAGCGCAACCGTCAGCGATGTTCCGGCGGCGCGCCAGACGCTCACCGGCATGAGCGGCAGCCCTACCAAGCCACGAGACAGGATCGCCGCCAGTGGCGCCAGCAGGAACAGCGCCGCCAGGGCGATCAAGAATGCATCAAGCAGCCGCTGCCCGCCACCGCGCGCATCCCAGCGCCGCATCTGCCGGTCAAGCCCGCCTCCGAGGCTCAGCGGTGGCGCGATCCACAGGGCCACCAACGCCGCCGACCCGGCAATCACTAGCTGCAGCACCGAGAGCAGGGCCGCCCGGCCGAGATCGAAATCGAAGCGGAAGGCCTGATAGATCGCCAGTTCCAGCGTGGTCGCGCGCGGTCCGCCGCCAAGGGTCAGCGCCACCGCAAAGCTGGTCAGGCAGATCACGAAGATAAGCGCCAGGGCTCCCGGCACGACCTGGCGCAGCAGGGGCCACTCGAGCGTCAGAAATGTTGCCCGCGGGGTCAATCCGAGCTGCGCGGCAAGGCGGAACCGTTCCGCCGGGATCGACTGCCAGCCCTGCAGCAGCAGCCTTGTCGCGAGCGGCAGGTTGAAGAAAACATGCGCCAGCACCACACCGTGCAATCCGTAAATCGAGAGGCTCGGCAGGCCGAGCTGACCGAACAGCGTGTTGAGCCAGCCGCTACGCCCGAAGACCGTGAGCAGCCCGAGCACCGCGACAATCACCGGGAGGATGAAGGGCGCGCCGAGCAGGGTCACCAGCATCCCGCGTCCGACGAAGCGTCGGCGCGCCAGGGCCCGAGCGACCGGCACCGCCAGTGCGACGGAGATCAGCGCGGACAGAACTGCCTGCCAGATGGTGAAACGGATCGCCGCCCAGTCGGCCGCCCCGAGGCCGCGACCGAGTTCGGCGCGCATCAGCACCGCCAGCAACGCCAGCAGGATCAGGACCGCAACGCCGAGCGCGGCGGCCCGCCCCGCCCAGGGCCTTATTGCGACAGCGCGCCGAGCCATTCCTGCAAAGCTTCGTCACGTACCGTGGGGATATCCTCATTCGGCAACAGCAGCGCCTTCTCAGGCGCAATCAAGGTGTCGAACCCGGACGGCAGACCGGCTTCCGGCATCACCGCCGGGTACATCCAGTTGGTGGTTGGCAGGATTGATTGCGCCGTATCGGAGACCATGAAGGCGATGAACCGGTCGGCCAGATCGGGTTGGTCGCTGCCCGCCAGCTTGCCGACGACTTCGACCTGCAGGTAATGGCCCTCGTCGAACGCCGCGGCGGTCTTGCTGTCATCCTCCTCGGCAATGAGATGGTAGGCCGGTGAGGTGGTGTAGCTCAGCACCATGTCGGCCTCGCCTTCGAGAAACAGCCCATAGGCCTCCGACCAGCCCTTGGTCACCGTCACCACATTGTTGGCCAGCCCCTGCCAGATGGTCTCGGCTTCGTCGCCATAGGCCGCCTTGACCCACATCAACAGCCCGAGACCCGGGGTCGAGGAACGCGGATCCTGAATGACTATCTTCAGGTCGCTTTCCGCCAGGGCGCGGAAGTTGCCGGGTGCCTGCAGGTCCTTGTCATGCACGAATGCGAAATAGCCCCAGTCATAGGGCGCGAAGACGTCATCCCGCCACTCGATCGGCAGGGTATAATCGGCCTCCACATCGCTTCCGGCGAAGAGCCCCGTCTCCTTGGCGGCAGCGATCAGGCTGGTGTCGAGCCCGAGCACCACATCGGCCTCGGAGCGGGCACCTTCCAGCTTCAGCCGCGCCAGCAGCGCGGCACCGTCGCCCATGCCGACAAATTTCAGGTCGCAGCCGCATTCGGTCTCGAAGGCCTTCTCGATCTGCGGCCCCGGCCCCCAGTCGGACACGAAGCTGTCATAGGTATAGACTGTCAGTTGAGGGGTTTCGGCGAGCGCCGCCGAGGCCCCGACGAGGCCCGCTGCAAATGCAAGATACTTCATGGCATCCTCCTCTGCGGCGAAAGGTGCAAGGCGGATGCAGCTCCGGACCTTCCCTTCGCCGGTGTTAACCGGTTCAGGTTCAACGGGTCCGCGCATTGCGCGCATATCAGCCTTGCGGCCCCCCGAGGTGAGCCAACAGGTAGGGCGGCACGCAGGCTTATGCAAGCCATATCCCCTTGAGAGACCCCGCGCCGGGCGATATGCACAGGGCAACAGGAGTGCCGTTCATGTCGATCAACAGCTTTGGCCATCTATTCCGCGTTACAACATGGGGCGAAAGTCATGGCCCGGCGCTCGGCGCGACCGTCGATGGCTGCCCGCCGGGGGTGAAGATCGATGCCGAGATGCTTCAGCATTGGCTCGACAAGCGCAAACCGGGGCAGAACAAATACACGACACAGCGGCGCGAGGCCGACGCGGTGAAAATCCTGTCGGGCACGTTCGAGGGCGTCACCACCGGCACGCCGGTGCAGCTGATGATCGAGAATACCGATCAACGCAGCAAGGATTACGGCGACATCAAGGACAAGTTCCGCCCCGGTCACGCCGACATCACCTATTTCCAGAAATACGGCATCCGCGATTATCGCGGCGGCGGGCGCTCTTCGGCGCGCGAGACCGCCGCGCGCGTGGCAGCGGGCGGGCTGGCGCGGGAGGTGATCCGCGCCATGGCGCCGGAGGTCGAGATCACCGGCTACATGGTGCAGATGGGCCCCCACAAGATCGACCGCGACGCCTTTGACTGGGACGAGATCGCGCGCAATCCGTTCTGGGTGCCCGACGCGGGGGCGGCAAGCGAATGGGCCGACTATCTCGACGGGCTGCGCAAATCGGGCTCCTCCGTCGGCGCGATCATCGAAGTGGTGGCGCGGGGCGTGCCCGCCGGGATCGGTGCACCGGTCTATGGCAAGCTCGACACCGATCTCGCCGCGGCGATGATGAGCATCAATGCGGTCAAGGGCGTCGAGATCGGCGAAGGCATGTCCGCCGCGATGCTCACCGGTGAACTTAACGCAGACGAGATCAGCATGGGACCGGAGGGGCCGGTCTATTCCTCCAACCACGCGGGCGGCATTCTCGGCGGTATCAGCACCGGACAGGACATCGTCGTGCGTTTCGCAGTGAAGCCGACCTCGAGCATTCTGACCACCCGCAAGACCGTCACCAAGACCGGCGAAGACAGCGAGATCATTACCAAGGGCCGTCATGACCCCTGCGTCGGGATCCGTGCAGTGCCGGTTGGCGAAGCGATGATGGCCTGCGTGATCCTCGATCACATGTTGCTGCATCGTGGACAGGTCGGGCAGAACCGCGGACAGATCGGCCCGCAAGCGTGAGGCAGGTCTAGGTGGCAAAGGTCGAGGATTTCTCCGCCCGTCCGGCCCTCGGTGTCGGCCTCAAGGTCACGGCGATCCTGCTTTTCACGTTCATGTCGGCGATCATCAAGGCCACCGCAGATGAAGTGCCTCCCGGTGAGGCGGTGTTCTTCCGCTCCTTCTTCGCCATTCCGGTAATCCTGATCTGGCTCGCGCAGCGCGGGCAGCTTGCCTATGGGCTGAAAGCGAAGAACCCGATGGTCCATGTCTGGCGCGGGCTGTTCGGTACGACCGCAATGGGGCTGACCTTTGCCGGCCTGGGCCTGCTGCCCCTGCCCGAGGTCACAGCCATCGGCTTCGCCGCGCCGATCTTCACCGTGATCCTCGCCGCTGTCCTGCTGGGCGAGCAGATCAGGCTCGTCCGGGTGACCGCGGTGGCGCTCGGGCTGGTAGGCGTGATGATCATTCTCTGGCCGCGTTTCAGCGATATCGGCACGATGGAACAGACCGCGACGATCGGTGCCCTGCTGGTCCTGATGGCCACGATGATGCGCAGCCTCGTGCAAATCCACCTGCGCCAGATGGTGCAGAGCGAACATACCGCCGCCATCGTCTTCTATTTTTCCGTCACCGCCTCGCTGCTGGCGCTGTTGACCCTGCCCTTCGGCTGGGTCGTGCCAAGCTGGGAAACCGCGGCGCTGCTTGCGCTGGCCGGGTTGATCGGAGGGGTCGCGCAGATCCTGGTGACCTCCTCCTATCGTTTCGGCACGGTGTCGATGCTGGCACCCTATGATTACACTTCGATGCTCTTCGCCATAGTGATCGGGTATTTCTTTTTCTCCGAACTGCCGACGATGGTGATGCTCGCGGGAGCGCTGCTGGTCATCGCCGCCGGGGCGCTGGTGATCTGGCGGGAAAGCCAGCTCGGCATGGACCGGTCCAAGGCGCGATCGGTCACCGATCCGAAGGCCTGAGGCTTTACCTCGCCGCCCCAGCGCATATGGTGCGCAGAATTTTGGACAAGGAGAACCCCATGTCGGACGCAGACCAGGACGCCCACAAACAGAAGATGCAGGCCCGTCAGGCCGAGCAACGTGCGAAGGTCGCAGAGCTTCAGGATCCGGAGAAGGGGCTGGTGCTGGTCCATACCGGGGCGGGCAAGGGCAAATCCTCCAGCGCCTTCGGCGTGGTGATCCGCGCGCTTGGCTGGAAGCAGAAGGTCGGGGTGGTGCAATTCATCAAGGGCAAGTGGAAGACCGGCGAGCGGCTGTTCCTCGAAGACGTCGGCGGCGTCACCTGGCACACGATGGGCGATGGTTTCACATGGAACACTCAGGACAAGGAGCGCGACATCGCGGCTGCACAGGCCGCCTTCTCCAAGGCGCGCGAGATGATGCAGAGTGGCGAGTTCGACCTTGTGGTGCTCGACGAGATCAACATCGCCATGCGCTATGACTATGTCAGAGTGGCCGAGGTGATCGACGCGCTCGATGCGCGCGACAAGCGCACCGCAGTGATCCTGACCGGGCGCGATGCCAAGCCGGAACTGTGCGACTATGCCGATCTGGTCACCGAGATGTCAGAGGTGAAACATCCGTTCAAGGCCGGTATCAAGGCTCAGAAGGGTGTCGATTTCTGAAGCTTTTCACCGATAACACGCGCCATTCGGCTGAAGCATCGTTGCGGGACCGGCAGCGGCGGCGGCTTGGCGTCACCTCATGAGTTTATCCTGTGTCACAACGCGTCGAGGCGTCCCGCGGTCTCGGCGCGATCACACATCGAGGTTGTCTGTATCGGACAGCGGACCATTGAACCGACGTTCGCAAGGAAGCTTGAAGTACCGGTGAACTCTGCATAGCTCCCAGCAAAGTTCATGCCGCCCTCTGCAGTCTTTACTATTGTGGCGGAATCATGCCTCTATCACGTAGTTTGTTTTTTTTATTTTTCGACACGCGATTCTCAAACATTTTTTGAAACAAGGCTTCTTTCATGGACCTGGAGCTTCTTTCTTATCTGAACTCCCTGATTGGTCGTGTTCCCGAGTTTGATATTGCCTATAGAAGAATCTCATCCAATCCGGTGACCAAAGGCATCCCGATCATTGCGCTCCTGTGGTTTTTCTGGGGGCGCCGCAAAGAGGGGGCCTATGTCTACAGACCCCAGGTATTGTCGAGCATACTCATCGCAATGATTGCGCTGTTGGCAGGACGGCTCCTTGCCTTGACATTTCCTCACCGGTTGCGGCCACTGCATGACCCCGATGTCTCGATAATCTTGCCTGAATGGTTTTACGAGGACTTACTGGACGGCTGGAGCTCGATGCCCAGCGATCATGCGGTCTTCTACGCGGCATTATGCGTGTGTATTTTCTACATGAACCGGCTGGCTGGTGTCTTGGCGCTAATCTATTCTCTTGTGGTCGTGCTGGTGCCGAGGATCTTCTTCGGCCTGCACTGGCCCTCTGATATCGCCGTTGGCATTCTGATCGGCGGCGGGCTCGCCGCGATTGCCCATCCGGTATTCACAGGATGGGCAATCAGACAGCGCTGGATGGAACGAGTATATGACTACGAAGCGCTCTTCTATGTCGCTCTCTTTTTCGTCACCTTTCAGATGGCGACCATGTTCAATTCCGCGCGCGCCATGGCTTCGCTTGCGGCGAAAACAGCGCGCTATCTGACGGGTCTCTGATCAGCTGCGCACCAGCTTTTCGTAACTCTCCGCGATGTCGCGGGTCAGGGCCCCGACCTCGAAATTGTAATCGCCGATCTGTCCGACCGGGGTGACCTCCGCCGCGGTGCCGGTCAGCCAGCATTGCTCGAAGCCTTCCAGCTCCTCGGGCATGATGTGACGTTCGTGGACCTTGACCTGCTTCTCGCGCAGCATGCCGATCACCGTCTGGCGGGTAATCCCGTTAAGGAAGCAATCCGGGTCCGGCGTATGGACTTCGCCATCCTTGACGAAGAACATATTGGCGCCCGTCGCCTCGGCGACGTAGCCGCGGTAATCGAACATCATCGCATCCGAACAGCCCTTTGCCTCGGCGGCATGTTTGGACATCGTGCAGATCATGTAGAGCCCGGCAGCCTTGGCATGGCTCGGAATGGTTTCGGGGCTCGGGCGCTTCCATTTCGAGATGTCGAGCTTGGCGCCCTTCATCTTGGCGTCGCCGTAATAGGCCCCCCATTCCCAGGCAGCGATGGCAAGCCGCACCGGGTTGCGTGCCGAGGCGACACCCATGTCTTCTCCGACCCCGCGCCAGGCGATGGCGCGGACATATGCGTCCTTCAGCCCGGAAGCCGCGAGCACTTCGACCTTTGCCGCCTCGATTTCGTCGATCGTATAGGGGATCTCGAAATCGATCATCTCCGCGGAGCGCTTCAGCCGCTCGGAATGTTCGCGCGACTTGAAAATCTTGCCGCCATAGGCGCGCTCGCCCTCGAAGACAGCCGATGCATAATGCAGCGCGTGGGTCAGGATATGAATATTGGCATCGCGCCAATCGACCATCTTCCCATCCAGCCAGATATACCCGTCCCGATCATCATATGCGCCTGCCATGGTCTTTCCTTTCCACATCTCGCCTAATAATTTTGCGAATATTGCGCGACTCAAGTCCGGACTGGATATTTTGTTGCGCTAAACTCACGTTTCGTTATCCTTTCGCTCTTGGAATGTCAACAAGGCTGACGTAAACTCGCGAGAGGCAACCTGTGGGAATGATCATGACAGACGGGCGCGGCCCCTCAAGCATCAGCGGCGAAAGCCTGCTTTTCCTGACCGATGAGCAATTGCGTCAGGGTATCGAGGCAATGTTCTTCGCCTATCGCGGCTTCACGGCCGACCCCGACCGGATTCTCGACGAGCTGGCCTATGGCCGCGCGCATCATAGGGCGATCCACTTCATCAACCGGGCCCCGGGAACGACAGTGAACAACCTGCTGAACATTCTCGGGGTGACCAAACAATCACTGAACCGTGTGTTGCGCACCCTGATCAGCGATGGTCTGGTAGAGAGCAGGGTCGGCAAGAATGACAAGCGCGAACGCCATCTCTACCTGACCGAACAGGGAAAGCAGCTTGAACAGACTCTGTCCGACGCCCAACGCGCCCGGCTGCGCGCTGCGTTCCGCGATGCCGGGCCCGAGGCGGTCGCCGGGTTCAAGACCGTGCTCGAGGCGATGATGGACCCGGAAATGCGCCATAGTTTCATCAGGCTCAAGGATTCCAAGCCATGAGCGAACAGGACGCCCATCTGCTGATCGTGGATGACGATGAACGCATCCGCACGCTGCTGCAGAAATTCCTGATCCGTCACGGCTTCCTCGTCACCTCCGCGCGCGATGCACCGCATGCGCGACGGATATTGAAAGGGCTCGATTTCGACCTGATCGTGCTCGACGTGATGATGCCCGGCGAAGATGGGCTGGCGCTGACGCGATCGCTGCGCGAGACCATGCAAACACCGATCCTGCTGCTCACCGCCAAGGGCGAGACCGATAACCGGATCGAGGGACTCGAGGCGGGGGCGGACGATTACCTGCCGAAACCTTTCGAACCCAAGGAATTGCTGCTGCGCATCAACGCGATCCTGCGCCGGATGCCCGATACCAGCGTCGCCGATGCAACCCCCAAGGTATTGTCGCTGGGACCGATCCGATATGATCTGGAACGCGGCGAGATGTGGCAGGGGGATGAGCTGATCCGTCTCACCGCGACCGAAGTCCAGCTGATGAAGATCTTCGCTGCACAGCCCGATACCGCTTTGAGCCGCGCCAAGCTGGTCGAGGAACTGGGGCGCGACCGGGGTCAGGCGCAGGAACGCGCGGTCGATGTGCAGATCACCCGGCTGCGGCGTAAGATCGAGCATGATCCGAAACAGCCGCGCTACCTGCAGACGGTGCGCGGCGCCGGCTATATGCTGGCGCCTGACTGAGAGGTCGGACCGGGGGTTTCAGACCCCCAGACCCCCCTGAGGTATTTTTAGTCCGGAGAATCGGGGAGGCTGCTGGTCTTGGCCCGGCTGTCCCTTTATGGTCCCGGCAAAATTGATTTGCGAGGCAGATATGAGCGAGACTGCGGTGAACGAGATGAGTTTCGAGGCGGCGATGGCCGAGCTTGAAAAGGTGCTGGGGCAGCTCGAACGCGGCGATGTCGCGCTGGAGGAGAGCATCGCGCTCTATGAACGCGGAGCGCAGCTCAAGGCGCGCTGCGAGACCAAGCTGAAGGAAGCCGAGGAAAAGGTCGCGGCGATTACACTGGATGGTGACGGCAAACCGGTCGGCACGCGGCCGGTTGAAGGACTGTGAGCTGCGCGTGACAGCCGATCTGAAACCCAGATCCTTCGCAACCGCCCTGCACCATGCACAGGAGGTCGCGGCGAATGGCATCGCGCAGGCCCTCACCGGGGCAGAAGGGCCGGTCGCTGCGGCGATGCTCTATGCCACCCGTGGCGGCAAGGGGCTGCGGGCCTTTCTGGCGCTGGAAAGCGCGCGGCTGCATGGTTTCGACGCCGCGGCCGCGGCTCCGGCGGCGGCGGCGATCGAGGCGATGCATGGCTACTCCCTGATCCATGACGACCTGCCCTGTATGGATGACGATGATCTGCGGCGCGGCCAGCCATCGGTGCACCGCAGATGGGACGAGACGACGGCGGTGCTGTCCGGCGATGCCCTGCAAGCGCTGGCGTTCCAATTGATTGCCCAGGTCGGATGTCCGCCGCAGCAGCAGGTTTCGCTGGTGCTCAGCCTGGCGCAGGCAGCCGGAGTGCGTGGCATGGTTGGCGGTCAGGCGCTCGATATCGCGGCGGAATCCGCCGCCGAGCCCCTGACCCTCGCCGAAATTACCGGATTGCAATCTGGCAAGACCGGGGCCCTGATCGAGTGGGCGGCGAGTGTCGGGCCACGCATGGCCGGAGCGGATATCACCGCGCTGTCTCGCTATGCTGCCGACCTTGGCCTCGCTTTCCAGATCGCGGATGACATTCTCGATGTCGAGGGCGATGCGGCGGAAATGGGCAAGGCGGTCGGCAAGGACGATGCCGCCGGCAAGGCGACCTTCGTGTCACTGCTCGGGTTGGAGGCCGCCCGGCGCCGGGCCGGGGAACTGGCGGAATCCGCTTGCGACGCCCTATCTCCCTATGGAGAGGATGCCGCAACCTTGCGGGACGCTGCGCGCTTCGTTATTGCGCGACAGAATTGAGCCATCCTTGGAGGAGGCAGGAATGAGTAACACGCCCGAGACGCCGCTGCTCGACCAGATCCGGCGACCTGCCGACCTGAAGGGGCTTTCCGATGCTCAGCTCGAACAGCTGACGCGGGAATTGCGGGCGGAGACGATTTCGGCCGTCTCGGTTACCGGGGGGCATCTCGGCGCAGGGCTCGGCGTTGTCGAGCTGACCGTGGCTCTGCATGCGGTGTTCGACACGCCGCGCGACAAGATCATCTGGGATGTCGGGCATCAATGCTATCCCCACAAGATCCTGACCGAGCGGCGCGACCGGATTCGCACCTTGCGGATGAAGGACGGCTTGAGCGGTTTCACCAAGCGCAGCGAAAGCCCCTATGACCCGTTTGGCGCAGCGCATTCCTCGACCTCGATCAGCGCCGCGCTCGGCTTTGCCGTGGCTCGGGACCTCGGCGGCGATGTGCCGGAGGGGTTGGGCGATGCAATCGCGGTCATCGGCGACGGCTCGATGTCTGCGGGTATGGCCTATGAGGCGATGAACAATGCCGGGGCGCTGAACAAGCGGATGATCGTGATCCTCAACGACAACGAGATGTCGATCGCGCCGCCGGTCGGTGCCATGTCCTCCTATCTCAGCCGTCTTTATTCCGAGGCACCATTGCATGAGCTGAAGGCTGCCGCCAAAGGTGCTGTAAGTCTGCTGCCGGAGCCGTTTCGCGAAGGGGCCAAGCGCGCCAAGGAGATGCTCAAGGGCATGGCCGTGGGGGGCACCCTCTTTGAGCAGCTCGGCTTCTCCTATCTCGGCCCGATTGACGGTCATGATCTCGATCAGCTGCTGCCGGTGCTGCGCACCGTCAAGCAGCGCGCCACCGGCCCGATTCTGATTCATGTGCTGACCAAGAAGGGCAAGGGCTATGGTCCGGCCGAGCAGGCGCGGGACAAGGGTCATGCGACGGCCAAGTTCAACGTCGTGACCGGAGAGCAGAAGAAGGCACCGAGCAACGCGCCGAGCTATACCAGCGTCTTTGGCGACAGCCTGGTGGCCGAGGCGGCGGCGGATGAGAAGATCTGCGCTGTCACAGCGGCGATGCCCGACGGCACCGGGCTCAATCTGTTCGCCGAACGCTATCCGAGCCGTTGCTTTGACGTCGGTATCGCCGAGCAGCATGGCGTGACCTTCAGTGCGGCGCTGGCGGCGGGCGGGATGAAGCCCTTCTGCGCGATGTATTCGACCTTTCTGCAGCGCGGTTATGATCAGGTTGTGCATGACGTGGCAATTCAGCGCCTGCCGGTGCGTTTCGCCATCGACCGGGCCGGGCTGGTCGGCGCCGATGGCGCCACCCATGCCGGGGCTTTCGATGTGGCCTTCCTGGCCAATCTGCCCGGTTTCGTGGTGATGGCCGCTGCCGATGAGGCCGAGCTGCGCCATATGGTGGCGACGGCTGCGGCCTATGACGACGGCCCTATCGCCTTCCGCTATCCGCGGGGCGAGGGCAATGGTGTCGAGATGCCGGAGCGCGGCACGCCGCTGGAGATCGGCAAGGGACGGATCGTTGCACGCGGCAACAAGGTGGCGTTGCTGTCCTTCGGCACGCGGCTGGCCGAAACCCGCAAGGCCGCGGAAACGCTCGCTGCGAAGGGGATCACGCCTACCATCGCCGATGCCCGCTTCGCCAAACCGCTGGATCGCGATATGATCCTCGCCCTCGCTGCCGATCACGAGGCGCTGATAACCATCGAAGAGGGCGCGGTCGGTGGCTTCGGCAGCCATGTCGCGCAGCTGCTGGCCGAGGAAGGCGTGTTCGATGCCGGCCTGAAATTCCGCTCCATGGTCCTGCCCGACATCTTCATCGATCAGGCAAGCCCCGCCGACATGTACGAGACCGCCGGAATGGAAGCCGAGCAGATTGCCGCCAAGGTGCTCGATGTGCTTGGCATCGCCCAGATCGGCGCGCAGCGGGCCTGATCAGCCGCCGGAACCGGGACGGTCGCGCTGTTCCAGTACCTGTGCGAGCTGCGTCTCGATTCTGGACAGACGCTGGCTAACATCGTCGCGATAGGCGCCGGTTTCAGCATTGCTTTCCTCCTGATGCGCATCCTGCATTGAGTTCACGATCAGGCCGACCAGAAGGTTCACCACCGCAAAGGTGGTGATCATGATAAAGGGCACGAAGAACAGCCAAGCCAGCGGATAGACTTCCATCACCGGTCGGACGATCCCCATCGACCAGCTTTCGAGCGTCATGATCTGGAACAGCGAATAGGCCGAGCGCGCCAGCGTACCGAACCATTCGGGGAAATGCAGGCCGAAGAGCTTGGTGGCGATCACCGAGCCGATATAGAAAATCAGCGCCATCAGCAGGAAAACGGAGGCCATGCCCGGCAAGGCGGTGATGAAGCCCTCGACCACCCGGCGCAGCCGCGGTGCCGAGGACACCACCCGCAGAACCCGGAGGATTCGCAACGCCCGGAGCGCCGAAAAGCCCTGTGCCGCCGGCACAAGCGAGATGGCGACGATCACGAAGTCGAAGATGTTCCAGCCGTCCCGGAAGAAGCGCCCGCGATAGGCGAGGATCTTGGCCAGCAGTTCCACAACGAAAATCACCAGACAGAGTGCATCGAGCGCCAGGATCAGCCCCCCTGCCTGCGCCATCGCCTGCTTCGAGGTTTCGAGGCCGAGCAGGATCGCGTTGAAGACGATGACGCCGAGGATGAAATTGCGCACGCGGTCGGTTTCCAGGAAAGCCTGGAGATCTGCTCGCGTCATTCGCCGGTTTTCGCTTCTGATCATCCGCCCTATATGGCTGCGCCGGGGCCGCGCGGCAAGACGCCACGATCAGGTGAGCAGATAAACCCCGGGCACAAGCGTGATCAGGATGCAGATATAGCCGAGCAGCACATAAAGCCCGTCGCGGGTGAACAGGCCGAAGGCCAGCAGGAACACCGTCAGCGCGCCCACCGAGGTGACCATCGGCAATAATTCGAGCGCCGGCCAGGCCAGCGGAATGATCATGATCGCCAGCAGGGTCAGGAACCGCATCATGCCGGTGGCGAGCATACGCAGCCGCGGCCGGGTATGACGATCGACGAAGGCGGCAGGACGGCGCAACCAATGTGCCGATTTGCGCAGCCTCGGCCCTGCGACTTCGCGGCGCAGCAGGAAATCAGGGAGCCAGAGTCGCCGCTGCCCCCGCAACGCCTGCACCGCCAGAATCACGAGAGCCACCGCCGAGAGAGTAGGAACACCGGGAATGCCGGATATCGGCGAGATCAGGAGGAGGGCAATCAGCAGGATGAAAGGCGTGATCGCGCGGTCGCCGAATTCATCCAGAATATCGCTCATCGAAACCGTATCGTGCTCGGCGGCATGTTCCAACCGCTCCAGAAGATCGGTCAGGCTGCGGTCATTCTCTATCGCCATGCCCGCCCCTGCGTCCCTTCTGTGCTATGCGTCATTTTCCAGCATCGCCGACAATCCGCTTCGATAATCGGGATATTTCGGCTGCCAGCCCAACGCCGCCTTGGCGTGATCGTTCCGCACCTTCTTGCTTTCCGCATAAAAGCTGCGGGCCATCTCGGTCATCTCGGCATCCTCGAATGCGATCGCCGGGGGAAGCGGCAATCCAAGCAGCTCGGCAGCATGGCCGATCACATCCTGCGGCGGCGCCGGATCATCGTCGCAGAGGTTGTAGATTGCGCCCGGCTGCGGCCGCGCCAAAGACTTGTCGAGAGCCTGTGCGATATCCTCGACATGGATGCGTGAAAAGACCTGCCCCTGCTTAATGATACGCCGCGCCGTGCCCCGCCGCACCTTGGCGAATGGCCCCCGCCCCGGCCCGTAGATTCCGGCGAGCCGGAAGATATGCAGCGGCAGTTCCGGGATCGCCTGCCAGGCGGCCTCCGCCTCCACCCGCGCCTGCCCGCGCCTGGTCGCGGGGCGCAGCGGCGTTGTCTCGTCGACCCAGCCGCCCTGATGATCCCCGTAGACCCCGGTGGTCGAGAGATAGCCGACCCAACGCAAGCTCGGCGCCGCGGCTCGGATCTCGTTGCCGAGATCATGCAGCACCGGATCGCCCTGCGGCGCCGGTCCTGCGGAGATCAGCAGTTGCGGCGCCTCTCGCAGCCAGTCCCGCAGGTCACTGCCGGACCAGAGCAACGGCTCCACGCCGGTCGCGGCGATCTCTGCCAGCTTGTCGGGATTGCGCGTGGTGCCGATGATCCGCCAGCCCTTGGGCAGCAACCGTGTAGCCAGCGCGCGGGCGCTGTAGCCATGTCCGAAGGAGAGTAACGTCTTGTTCATCAGCGAATGGTACTTCTGCCGCAGGTGACGACAAGGGGCTAGCCTTTCAGGCGGCGCAGTTTCAGATAGCCGATATGCGGCCCGGCCCATTGACGCGACTGGTGCAGTTGGCCGCTGCCGATCTCGACCCAGTAATCATTGGTGAAGCTGAAATCGCGATAGTGGCAATTCTCGCGGATCCGTCGGGTCGGGATCTGCTGCCCGGCGATGGTGACGTCCTGGCGCCCGAGCTGCACCATCTCACAGGAGAAATGTACGTTCTGCGCCGAGCCGTCCAGACGGTCGATCACCAGAAGCCGCGCACCGCCGCCGCCTTCCCCGTCGAACCCGGCAACCGCCGTGCGAGCCTCCCCCGAGCGCAGGTCCCCGCCGAAACCCTTGGTTGCGACCAGCACGCCGTCGCGCAGGATCACATGGGCATCATCGGAGGATTTCCAGACCTCGACCACACCCGGCGTCACATCGCGCCGGATTTCGATCCGCTGAAGGAAATCCTGCAATCCGAGCCGCTCCGGTACCACTTCGAGCACCGCGCCGGGCGTCGCCGCAAGCAAGGCCGGGGTCACCTCGACCCTGATCTTTGCCGCATCCTTTGCCGGTCGCCCGGTCTGCAATGTCTGCAATACCGCGCTGCCGCCAACGGCCAGAGCGTTGATTTCGCGATCCTGGCTGCCGTCGCTGCTGCAACCGGCCAGAATGGCCGCCGCGAGAAGGGCGCAGGCCCTGGCGAAACCGGTCATTCCCATACTCTCGACCATTGCTCCTCGATCGCTTCGCGGTGCCCCGACCGCACCTGTTCATAGAGCCGCCCCGGGACGCTCAGCCGCGCACCGCCGTCGCGCTGGATGGGGCGGATCGTGGTATTGACCGTGCGTCTGGACGGCTCTCCCAGGAACCAGCTGATTGGCGCTTCCACGGTCAGCCCCTTGTCAAAGGAACCCTCACCGAATTCTGCCGAGGAAACATCCGTCAGGGTAAAGAAACCGCCTATCCGCCAACCACTGGCAAATTCGCGGCTCAGGCTCACCGTCGCGCCCTTGTCGCCTGCGAGATATTGCCCGACATCAAGCTGGCCGAGGAAGCCATTGTTGAATTCGTAATAGGCCGAGACATGACCGGTGACGACGTCGTAATCCTGAAACCCGAAGGCGCCGTCGAAGTCGCGTTTGCGGGCATAATTCGCCTCGACCCCCAGTGCCAGTCGGCTGGCCACCGGCTTCCACAACAGCTCGCCGGAGACTCCGCCGAACATGCGCTCAAGATAGCCGGATGTGAACCGCGCATAGGTGTCCTCGCCCGGTTTCCATTGCTTGGAGACATAGAGCGACTGCAAGGTCGTATCGCCGCCCCTTGCATAGAGCACGCCGTCGGTGCGCACGCGGGGCAACACGGAATTGCTCGTGCGCACGGAATCCGCGATATTGCCGAGAAGCCGGTGCCGCAACTTGCCGCCGATCAGCCAACCCGGTGCCGGGCGATAGCGCAGATCGAGCTGCACACCGCCGTCGGCCCGCACCGGCTCGTCCGGATCGAAATAGCTGGGCGAGACATAGGGCCCGAGCGACCATGCGAAATCCGGATAGAGATCATCATTATGGATCGCCCCGGTCAGGGTCGGCGCCACAGCGCCAATGCCGCTGACCGCCAACAGCGCTTCGGCAGCCTGCGGATCATATTCGAGCGCCTCAAGATCGGTGCGCCGGATCGTCACCGCCGATTGCGCCAGGTTGTCCTCTATGGGCACGATGCGGAAGGTCTCCACCGAGGCGGGCAGCACCTGCGCCAGGGACCGCGCCGCACGTCCTACCGCAACCGCTTCGGCCTGGTAACGCTCGTTGCGATAGCGCAGCTCCGCTTCGCTCGCCGAGACCCGCAGTGCGGACAGCGTCAGGCCGTGTTCCTGCAGCAGCGGGATCAGCTGATCACGCAGGCGCATCGGCGCGCTGTCGCTGGCCGCCCAGTCCGTGTCATAGGCCTCCGGGGTCGTCGCGCGGCTGGGGCGCTGCTTGACGGGCGTTGCGGGGGTCACGCGCAGTGGGGTCAGTGGTTTGCGCGGGTTGAACTGCAGTTGGACATTGAGGCCCAGCTCCGAACCATAGAGGTAATAGCCGCCCAGTCTGACACGGTCGGAATATTGATACTCGGCGCCGAAATTGAACCGCGACTTGCGGGTAAAGACGTCGCGATCCACGGTCTCTGCGACATAGGCATCCGAACTGTATTCGGCCTTCACCCCCCATTTGTCGTTGATCGCCCATTCGATCCCGGCGAAGGGCGCGGCCTGTCCCCGGAACCATTGATCAAAAGAGACCTTCCCCCCGTCGCCTCCCGGGCGGAAGCTCGGGCGGTCGCCGCCGAACGGTTCCCCGATACCGCCTTCGGAGCCGAGCCGTCCCCAGCCGAGACCGCCGGTAACGGTGATATCTCCAGGCAGGCCGCCGAGCCCGGAAAATCTCTTGCTCGCGACGATATATTCCCCGGCATAGATTCCCGTGCCGGCAAAGTCCTGCAACCCGACCGTCAATGCGGGCAGGTAGCGACTTTCGCGGTTGAGCAGGAAACGAACGTCGAAACTGCGGTCCCGATAGGTCTCAAACCCGTCGGAGTTCCAATCCTGTATCCCGACATAGCGGAAGCTGGCGGAAATCCGCGGGCTGGCCTGGAAGGTCAGCGTGTTGCGCGTGACGCCACCGAAATGAGAGATACCGATCGCGAGCTGCCCGTCGGGCAGCGCCGGGGCGCTTGGCATGTCGATCAAACCGGGGGAGCCGTAAAAATTGAGCGAAGGTCGATCGGCTGAGAGGAACAGGTCATGGCGGTCAGCGGCAAACGCAGGGGCCGGGACCAGCGCAAACAGCCCCAGTGACATTAAGGCCGGGCGCACGTTACCAGTCCAGCGCCTGTCAACTCGCCACATCATACCATCCCATTCCAGCGTCCCACATCAATCCCACTTCTGCCTATCCTGAAGGAGGAACGCAACTGCGCCCGTGCCGACTGTTGCATCGAGTTTCGCGTCACCTTGCACAGTGTCGAAAACCTGTTCTCACGAGGTCTTGAGCATAGGCATGCCATTCTCGAATCCCTCGACCCAGCGCTGCACCACCTCGCGCGCCATGTTCTCGTTGCTGGCCACGAAAGCTTCGCGCAATTGGCGCAGGGCGGCGGCGACCTCGATTTCAGACAGCGCGTCCTCGCGGGTCGAGAAGATCTTGGGGTGCCGCGTACCGATCAGATCGCCCGACAGGGTAAGCTCCTCGGTCAGCTTCTCGCCCGGGCGCAGGCCGGTGAATTCAATCTCGATATCGCCGTCAGGATGTTCTTCATCGCGCACCGTATAGCCTGCGCTTTCGATGACCTGACGCGCCAGCTGCAGGATCGGCACCGGCTTGCCCATATCAAGCACGAAGACTTCGCCCCCCTGGGCCATCGCCCCGGCCTGAAGCACCAGCCGCACTGCCTCCTGCACCGTCATGAAATAGCGTGCAACGGAGCGGTCGGTTACGGTGAGCGGCCCGCCGCGGCGCAGCTGATCCTGAAACAGCGGCACGACCGAGCCGGAAGAACCGAGCACATTGCCGAAACGCACCATCGAAAACACGGTATTCCGCGCCGCATCGGGACGCGCCATATCCTGCACCACCAGCTCCGCAAGCCGCTTGGACCCGCCCATTATATTAGTCGGGCGCACCGCCTTGTCCGAGGAGATCAGCATGAAACGCTCGACACCGGCCTTGGCGGCCTGCTGTGCCAGGGTCTGAGTGCCTAGCACGTTGTTGACCAGCCCGGCGAGGGGGTTGGCCTCGACCAGTGGCACGTGTTTATAGGCCGCCGCATGCAGCACGATCTGCACGTTGTTGTTTTCAATCACCTGACGTACCTGACGCGCATCGGTGATCGAACCGAGGATCGGGATGATCTCTATACCGGTCCCCTCGGCCAGTTGGCGTAATTCCATGTCGGCATTGTAGAGCGCCAGTTCACTGAGCTCGTAAAGCACCAGTCGCGCCGGGCCGCAGTCAAGAACTTGCCGACAAAGCTCCGAGCCGATGGAACCGCCGGCACCAGTCACGAGGACCGACTTGCCGCCATAGCTGCTGGCGCCGTCCTTGATCGCATGGGCGACCTCGTCGCGGTTGAGGAAGGATTGGGCCGAAACCGGCTTGAGCTTGTCGACCAGCTGCTCCTCGCCGATCAGCTGTGCGAAGGACGGCAGGGTCTGCACCTCGAGCCCCATCTTGACCAGCCGGCGCGCGATCTGTGCCTGTTTCGGCAGACTCAGCGAGGGTAGCGCGAGCAACACGCGGTCGATGTTCTTTTCCTCGACGATGTCGGCGATGTGCAGGGACGGATAAACGGGGAGCCGCGCCACATTCTGACCCTGCAAGCCCTTGTTGTCGTCAACGAAGGCGACGGGCTCGATATTCTCGTGATTGCGCAGCGCCGAGACGAGCTGCGAGCCGGTGGTGCCGGCACCGTAGATCAACACCCGGCAGCGGGATTTCGAACGGCGATAGATCCGCAGCACGACCTGCAGCAGCAGCGCCCGACTGATCACCACCAGCGAGAAGAATACCGCGCCGAACACCAGATGCACGCCAATCGGCAGGCCGAGATCGGCGATATAGGACAGCACGATTGCCGCAACGCTCAGGATCGTGGCGAAGACACCGGTGAGCCCGACCTCGGGCGTGTCATAGTCGTTGAGCCGGATCGCATCGATCCCGAGCCGCCGCGAGACGGCGATGCAGATGAGCAATAGATAGGGCAGGATGATCAGGTAGCGGCTCAGGTGATCGATCACGCCGCCCGACAGGCCAAGCGCTCCAAAGGCAAAGATCAGCGACGCCACCAGCAGCCCGCAATCGAGCATCAGCATGATCGTCCGTTTACGGCCCTTTGAGAGTGACTTGATCCAGTTGAGCATTAAGCGCTAATTACCTCATAGCTAAATCGGCACCAACCCGCTGTGATTTACGGGCTTAGGGTCAGATATGCGACCACGACGCCGGACCGGTGCCAATTCTCGACAATTCACTGCCTTTGAAAGACCTCGTGTCCTTAACGGATCAGCTCCCATTCTCACAGTGAAATGTTAACTGGTGCATCAACATTCATCTGTGGCGCGGGATTTTGGTCACTTTCCGCCGATCGCGACGCGCATTGCGGCCCCGAAACAGGTTTCCGATGGTCTGAAACACCAGATCGAAATCGTAGCAGGTGCTTTGATGACGCTGATAGATGAGATCGAGTCGGGCCTTGCGCGGGATACAAACCCGGCAATAGATATCGTCGGTCTCCTCGGGCGTCGCGCAGCGCGACAGCAGGCGCTCCTCGTGTTTGTGAAAACGAATGGTCGCAAGCCCCGTCACTCCCGGACGCGATTTCAGCACCTCGCGGTAAATATTGGGATAACGCTCGACATATTCCCGCAGGGGCGGTCGGGGCCCGACGAAGCTGAGATCGCCGCGCAGGAGGTTCCATAATTGCGGGAATTCATCGAGCCGCTTGGCCCGCAGCCAGGCGCCGGTCTTGGTGATACGCGTGGCCTTGTTGCCGCCCGAGACCCCCTGATCCTCATCGACGATCCGCATGGTGCGCAGCTTCCAGAGATTGAACGGCTGGTCCGGCCCCTTCATCCGTTCGGCAACGTAGAAGAGCGGCCGTCCCTCCTTGAAATAGAGCCAGATCAGCAGGCCAATCAGGATCGGACCGAGGATCACCACCAGCAGGCTGGTAAAAAACAGATCGAAGATGCGTTTGCGCCAGGTCATTCGGGGTCTCCCTGCTCCAATGCCGCGAAGGCCCGCCATTCCCCCACCAATCCGGCCGCCTCTCCACGCTCTGCGGCAACCCCTGTGAGCGCTTCGAGCCGCGCAGTGCTGAGGCGGACCTCGGCAATCGCCCCCGGTCCCGCAGGTCGCGGGGTCCAGGTCAGACCCGCCGCATCGAGAAGATCACCCATCTCCACACAGCCCGGTGCGCTGATATTCAGGATCTCCGGCGCGTCCGCGAGATGGGTAAGCTGATGCAGCAGGAGGGCCAGGCTTTCGGGCCCGATATAACTGCGCCGCGGCGTGCGGCCGTCGGGGAAACGGTCGAGCTGCATCTCGGGATGCCAATTCCCAAGAATTGCATCTGCCCCGGCGACATTGCCAATGCGCAGAATGGTAAGCGGCTGATCCAAGTCCCGGGCGGCACTCCGTGCCGCCTGCTCCATTGCCAACTTCGCCTTGCCGTAATCGGAAACCGGGGTGCAGGACAGCTCTTCCGAGCAAATCCCCGATGCATTTCCATAGACCGCCGCAGAAGAGGCAAGGAACACCCGCCCTACCCCTCCCCGGGCCGCTGCCTGAACGGCTGCCAATGCCAGATCGCGGTTCAATGAGAACAGATCGCCATCCTGCGCCGCCCGTATCGGCGTGACACCCGACAGGCAAATCAGCGCACGCGCGCCGCGCGCGGCATTATACAGCGCTTCGGGTTCCGACATGGGATCGAAGCGGACGAAACCCGGCAGGGCGCGACGTGAATGGCAGACGAGATCCCCGCGCTCCGGCCAGAAGCCGCACACCATCGCCCCCAGACGTCCCGATGCGCCCAGCACCAACGTTCTGTCGACAATATGGCCTATATCTGCCCGCCCCGTCACTGTTCCGCCGCCGAAATGATTGACCCGATCCGTCAAGCCATTATCCTGCGCGCCAGAGAATTCCAACCGGGGGCGGAAATATCATCCGCCATACTTCCACTTCTGCGCCGATTTGCGTAAACGGGCGGCAACCTCCCGGAAATGGGATCACCCAAAGAGAGCGGTCGTGCAGTCATGGGTCTTACTATCAGAAACGTTATCTGGGTCGTGCTGGCCCTGACCCTCGGCGCCTGCAGCAGCTTGCCGCGCGGTGCGGCGGTCGAGCGGGAAATTCTGCGCGGTGCCGATGACGCGGATGCTGATTTCGCCGTCTATCCCGTCACCCGCGCCTTTCTGCCCAGCGTCCGGGAATGGCCGGGCAACGGCGGGGCCGATCATGCCTGGATCGGTCGCAGCCAAGGCTCGAACGCGCAGATCATCCGCTCCGGTGACACGCTCAATCTGGCGATCTGGGACAGCAGCGAAAATTCGCTCCTGACCGCACCGGAACAACGCATGGCGCAGCTCAGCGGCGTGCGGGTCTCCGAAAGCGGCAGCATCTTCGTACCCTATGTCGGACGGCTCAACGTCGCCGGGCGTACGCCGGACAGCGCGCGCAGCCTTATCCAGCGGCGGCTCGAAGCGATTGTGCCCTCCGCGCAGGTGCAGCTCGCCATGGCCGAAGGGCGGGGCAATTCGGTCGATCTGGTCGGCGGCGTCACCGCGCCGGGCAATATCGTCATGCCCGACAATAACTTCACCGTGCTGGCCGCGATCTCGGCCGGTGGCGGGGTACGTGACTCGCTGCAGAACCCGCAGGTGAAACTGGTCCGTGGCAGCCAGATCTACACTACATCCGTCGAACGGCTCTATGAAAACCCGAGTCTCGACACACGTCTGCGCGGCGGCGACAAGGTGATCGTCGAGGCCGACCGACGCTACTTCCTCTCGCTCGGCGCCGCCGGTAGCGAAGCGCAGTTCCCCTTCAACCGTGACGAAGTCTCTGCGCTAGATGCGCTGGCGATCATCGGCGGGGTGAACGAAGGCCGGGCCGACCCGCAGGGCATCCTGATCCTGCGCGAATACCCGGCCAGCGCGGTCCGTCCCGGCATCCGCGGCCCGCGTCAGCAGAGGGTCGTTTTCACCCTCGATCTGACGACATCCGACGGCCTTTTCTCCGCCCGCAACTTCCTGATTCAATCCGGAGATCTGGTACTGGCGACCGAAAGCCCGGTCACCTCCGCACGTACCATTCTGGGACTGATCGGCGCTGGCTTCGGACTGGTCAACACGGCCAACAGGGTGACCAACTAGACCCTGTGCCCCCACAGGCTTATGGCAGGGCGATCCGCTTGTCCTGCTGCACCAGCGCGTTGATACGTGCCAAATGTTCGGGCAGACATTTGCCGAGGAAATCATAGGTTTCCACGACATGTTTGCGCGCCGCCGGACCAAGATGCGCGTAGGCTCCCGGCCGCGCCAGCACATCGACCACCTGCTCGGCCAGCGCCTGCGGATTGAAGAAATCGACCAGCAGCCCGGTCTCCCCATGACTGAGCGCCTCGCGTACCGGTGCCACGTCGGACGCCACGATCGTGGCACCCATCGACATCGATTCCAGCAGTGACCAGGACAGCACGAAGGGCATGGTCAGATAGATGTGACAGCGGCTGATCTGCACGAGTTTCTGATAGTCAGGATAGGGCACCTGCCCGAGAAAATGCACCCGCTCCCAATCGACATTCCTGCCGACCTCGGCCTCCATCTCGGCCCGCAACCCGCCGGGATTGCTGCTCTTGCCGCCGTAGGAAACATCATTGCCCCCAACCACCAGAACGCGGGCCCCGGGCCGCTCCTTCAGGATCCGCGGCAGCGCGCGCATGAATATGTGAAATCCCCTGGTTCGCTCGAGATTGCGCGCCACATATGTAACGATCTCGTCCTCCCGCGTCAGGGGACGCGAAAGCCGCCCGAGCGACAGGCTGACCTCCGGATCGGGCATGAGCAAATCCGTGCGGATACCATCGTGACAGACGTAGAGCTTGTCATGGAACCGCGCCGGAAAGCGATCCCGCTGCCACCGGGTCGGCGCGAGCCCGAGATCCACATTCTCGATATTCGCCAGCGGTACCGCATTGCGCGCCTCAAGCAGGAAGGGCGCATGATCGCTCACCGGTTCCTCAGGGTCGAAACCAACCGGCCCACCGCTGGCGCTGTAGTAATATTCGAAAAAGCCAATGATCGGCACATCCGGCCAGACCTGCTTGAAAAAGGTCAATTCGCCCCAGCCGACATGGCCGATTACGATATCCGGGCGGAAACCCTCCTCGCGCTCGAGCTTGCGCGCTGCCATCGCCGCTCCAAATCCGTTGCCGGTGGCCTCCTCCCAGGCTTTCGACAATCCATAGGCATCCTTGGCGGGCCGGTGATGTGGCTGATAAATACGGGTTTCGACCCCGGCGAACCGTGGCGGCTGGCGGCGCTGGGTCAGGAAATAGATCCGATGCCCGCCCTGCGCCGCCAGCCATTGCACCAGTTCACGGTATTGGCCGGGCATGTTCTGATGTACGAAGAGAATGTTCATCCGCGGATACCTGAAAACAAATCAACAGGATCCAGATAACCGCAGCGCACGTCTCTTGGCAAATGGCCCTGCTATTTGCCTTTCCAGACCGGGTCGCGTTTCTCGGCAAAGGCTCGGGCACCCTCGAGTTGATCCTCCGAGGAATAAAGCACATCGACACTGCGCAGCTGACGCTGGGTGACCCGGTTCATCGCGTCCTGAAACTTTGAATCCTCCGCATCGCGCACCACCTCCTTGATCGCCGCATAGACCAGCGGCGGCCCCGAGGCGAGCAGCCGCGCCAGCTCCCAGGCCCGGTCCATCAGCCGATTCGCAGGCACGATCTCATTCACCAGCCCCCAACCTTTGCCCTCTTCGGCGTCGAACCAGCGACCGGTCAGCAGCAGCTCCATCGCGATATGATAGGGAATGCGTTTGGGCAGCTTGATCGAAGCGGCATCTGCCACGGTGCCGGATCGTATCTCCGGCAGCGCGAAAGTGGCATGTTCCGCTGCCAGGATCATATCCGCCGAAATCGCGAGTTCCAGCCCGCCGCCGCAGGCGATCCCGTTTACCGCGGCAATGACCGGCTTGTTGAGATCGCGCAGCTCCTGCAGCCCGCCAAAGCCGCCGACACCGTAATTGCCATCCACAGCGTCGCCCTCGGCAGCGGCCTTGAGATCCCAGCCGGGGCAGAAAAACTTCTCGCCCGCTCCGGTGATTATCGCCACCCGCAGGGACGGATCGTCGCGGAATTCGGCAAAGACCTCGCCCATGCGACGCGAGGTGACCAGGTCGATGGCATTGGCCTTCGGCCGATCCAGTGTGACTTCGAGAACGCCATCTTCGGCGCGGGTCTTGATCGGGTCCATAATGGCTCTCCTTCAGGCTTTTCTGATCAACGCATCGGCGGCGACGGCGCGCACCGGCGTGCAGATGAGCGGATTGATCTCAACCTCGCTGATGCTGTCCTGATGCGCAATCACATAGGCCTGGACCGCCAGAACAGCCGAGCAGATCGCGGCTCGGTCAACGCCGGGCTTGCCACGATATCCGTGCAGCAATGGCGCGATGCGCAGTCTATCGAGCGCGCGTTCGATATCCTCCGGCCGCACCGGCAGCAACAGGGAGACCGTGTCACACCAAAGCTCGGTCAGCACCCCCCCGGCCCCCAGGGTCAGCACGAATCCATGCGCAGGATCGCGGGTCACTCCGATCAGCAGTTCAGCCATACCATCCTGCACCATCTCCTCGACCAGATAGTCAGCGGCCTGCATCTGCCGCGCCGCTGACGCAATCTCGTCGGCCTTCAGCCCGAGACGCACCGCGCCAGCCTCCGATTTATGGGCAAACCCCATGCCCTTGAGCACCAGGGGCGGTCGCAGATCCCGCGCCGCGATTGCGGCATCACTTGCCGAAGCTGCCTGCCGCGCCCGCGGAATATCGAGGCCGAAAATTTGCAGGGCACACTTCGCCTCCCCTTCGCTGATCATCTCCGCACCGCCTGAAGCGCCGGGGAGGAGAGGCGGTTCGGGGTCCGGCAGCCCGGCAGAGCTTGCCGCCTCCGCCGCAGCGATGGCCTCGCTCAAGCCGCATAGCGGCGTCACGCCCCCCGCCATGAGCCGCGCGGCAACCTCGGGGGGCATCAATTCCGGCAGGGTGGCGACAACCGCCACCGGCCGTCCGCTGCGCGCGCGCACCGTCAAGGCCGCCTGCGTGGCACATTCCCAATCGCTCGCATCCGTGTGAGGATAATCTACGATCAACAGCGTCAATCCGATATGCGCGGCCGCCATCGGCTCCCAGGCGCGCGCCATCTTTTCCGCGTCGCGCCAGATATAGGTGTGATAATCCAGAGGATTGGACAGCGCGACCATCGGACCCAAGGCCTCAGCAAGCGCGCTGCGCTGTGTTTCCGTGAGAGGCGGGAAATCGATCGCACGTCCATGGGCGCTATCCGCCGCAAGGCTCGCCTCGCCGCCCGAACAACTGACCGAGGACAAAGAACTTGACGAAAGTCGACCATTGCAATGAAGCAGCTTCAACGTCTCCAAGAAAACGGAAAGATCGGCCACCCGCGCAATGCCCAAACGCGCCAGCAAGGCTGCGGCCCCGGCATCACTGCCGGCCAGCGACGCGGTATGGGAGACGGTCGCTTGCTGGGCCTGATCGGACGCACCGACCTTCAGCGCGATCAAAGGCACATTGCGCGCCGCTGCCTTTAGGGCCAGGGCGTGCCAGGTGCCCGTGTCCGAAAACCCCTCGACATGCAGCCCGATGGCAGTCACCCGCGGGTCATCGAGCAGCGCCCTAGCAATCTCGGCCTGGCCGGTCTGAGCCATGTTGCCGCAGGTCACCACATAGGCGATCGGCAAGCTGCGCTGCTGCATTGACAGGTTGATGGCAATATTGGAGGATTGCGTGAGGATCGCCACGCCGCACTCGACGCCGGTGCAGCCATGCTGGTCCGGCCAGAGCAATGCTCCGTCAAGGGCATTGATGAATCCGTAGCAATTCGGCCCCAGTACCGGCATCGCACCCGCAGCCCTGACGAGCCGGGCCTGGAGATCCTGTCCTTCCGCATCCTCCGCCGCCGCCTCGGCAAATCCGGAGGCGAAACAAACGGCGCCCCCCGCGCCCATCTGCGCCAAGATCGAGACGATCTCGACGCTGGCAAAACGATTGACCCCGATGAATACCGCATCGGGCACCTCCGGCAGATCTGCCAGCGACGTAACGGCGGTCACCCCGTCAACCTCGATCCCCTTGGGATGCACGAGATGAATGGAACCGGAAAACCCCATGCGCCGTGATTGACGAATGATCTGGGTACACCATGCCCCGCCGCCGATCACCGCGATGGAGCGGGGGCGCAACAATCTCGAAAGATCACGCTGCATGGACAATGTCCCGCCGAAAGAGAATTCGAGCCTCCGGCGGAGGTATTTCCGGCCAGGAGAAGCCAAGAGATCCGGCAGGAATCCTCCCCTTGCCGCATGTCCCAAGCAAGGGGCTTCTTCGGGTGCGGTCATCGGCGCCTCCGCCTGTACCGCCTCTGTAGGCTAGCTGTGTCATGATGAACGAACCCTAAACATCTGCGTCACTCGGCTTCTTTGGGTTTCAAATACCTCGGGGGACGTCGCGCCTGCGCGACGGGGGCTGGCCCCCTCTTTCTCAGGCCCGCCGTCAGGCGCCCAGCGCGCGCAGCATTTCACGGCTGATGATATGGCGCTGGATTTCGCTGGTCCCGTCCCAGATCCGTTCGACCCGCGCATCGCGCCAGAATCTTTCCAGCGGATAATCATCCATCAGCCCCATGCCGCCATGCAACTGGATCGCCGCATCGGTAACCCTAGCGAGCATCTCGGACGCGTAGAGCTTGGCGCTGGCAATCTCGCGATTGGCGGGCAGATCCTTGTCGAGCCGGTCGGCGGCGGCAAGTGTCAGGAGGTCCGCCGCATCGATCTCCGTGATCATGTCGGCGAGTTGAAAGCTCACCCCCTGGAACTTGCCGATCTTCTGCCCGAATTGTTCGCGCGTTGCGGCGTAATCGAGGGCATAGTCAAAGACCCGGCGTGCGCGCCCCACCGACATTGTCGCCACGGTGATCCGCGTGGCATAGAGCCAGGTATTCATTACTTCAAAGCCACCATCGACTGCTCCGAGCACCTGCGCATCCGGCAGGCGACAATCGTCGAAATCGAGGATCATGTTCTTGTATCCCCGGTGGCTGACCGATTTGTAGCCCTCCCGGATCGTGAAACCCGGCGTATCCCGGTCAACAAGGAAAGCCGTGATCCGCTTTTTCGGTCCTTTCGGCGTCTCGTCTTCGCCGGTGGCAAGAAAGACGATGATGAAATCGGCGTGATCGGCGCCCGAGATGAAATGCTTGGTGCCATTGACCACCCAGTCGCCGCCGTCGCGCACGGCGGCGCATTTCATGCCGCGCACGTCCGAGCCGGCGCCGGGCTCGGTCATTGCCAGCGCGTCCATCCGCTCACCGCGGACCGTCGGCATCAGGTAGCGCTCCACCTGCTCGCCCTCGCAAGCCATCAGAATGTTCTGCGGTCGGCCAAAGAAGTGATTCAGCGCCATCGAGCCGCGTCCCAGCTCGCGTTCGACCAGCGCAAACTCCAGATGGTTGAGACCGGCGCAGCCGACGCTCTCGGGGAAATTGCAGGCGTAAAACCCCAACTCCAGCGTCTTGCGCCTGATCTCGTCCGCGATCTCCCGCGGCACTTCGCCGGTACGCTCCACCAGTTCTTCGTGAGGATAGATCTCCTTTTCGACAAAGCTGCGCACCGTATCGGCGATCATGTGATTTTCTTCGGTGAGGCCGTAATGCATGCGATGTCTTTCTTCTCTTCAGACGCCCTTCAGCGTCACTGTTCCTTGGAATTCGTCACCGGGATCGGGTTACCGCCGTGCCAAACACGGGCCGACACTCAATCGGACAATATAACCGTGTCGAACCGGTCGGGCGGCTCAAGTTGCGTAGTCGGAGGCTTCGCTGTCGAGGATCGCCTTCAACTCCGCCAGATGCCGCGCATCCTGTTCGGGATAGGCCTCCAGCTCGCGGGCGGTCTTCTCGGCAATGTCATCGGGGATGCGGCGCAGGGGCAGGCCGGTCTGCAGTGCCTTGATATAGGTTTCGGCCGCACGTTCGAAATAATAGAGCCTGTTGAACGTCTCCGCGACCGTCTCCCCGATCACCATTACCCCGTGACCGCCCATCACCATGACCTTCTGCCTGGGATCATGCAGCAACGCCGCACAGCGCGCGCCTTCCTCCTCGAAGGCCAGGCCACCGTAATCCTCGTCGATCACCACTCGGTCGTAAAAGGTGCAGCTGTTCTGGTCGATCGGTGGCAGGCGGCTGTCCTGCAAGCAGGCCAGTACCGTCGCGTAGATCGAATGCACATGCATGACGCAGCGGGCGTGAGGGCAAAGGCGATGCACGCCGCCATGCAGGCCCCAGGCCGTCGGATCCGGAGCGTTCGGCCCCTCGAGCGTCTCGGGGTCGTTGGCATCCACAACCAGCAGGTCACTTGCCTTGACGCGGGAGAAATGCACCTGATTGGGGTTCATCAGGAAGCGCGTGCCTTCCTCGTTGATCGCCAGCGAGAAATGATTGGCCACTGCTTCATGCATGTCGAGCCGCGCGGTCCAGCGGAAGGCCGCGGCAAGATCGACCCGCTCCTGCCAATGCTCCATGTTCTGCCGCAGATTGGTGACGCTCATGTGACATTCCTCCGTTTGCGTCAGACTGGCGAAGCACGGGTTGAATGACCAACGAAAAAAACGCTAGTCTCGTATAAGTTTTACTACTGGATATGTTATGGACCGTAATTCACTGCCGCCGCTGAACTGGCTGCGCGCCTTCGAGGCCGCGGCGCGGCATCTTTCCTTCACAGGCGCGGCGAGGGATCTCAACATGACTCAAAGTGCGGTAAGCCAGCAGGTCAAGGCGCTGGAGGGACATCTGGGACGGCCGCTGTTCTATCGGCGCGCCCGGATACTGGAACTGACGCAGACCGGTCTGACCTATCTTCCCGTTGTCAGAGACGCATTTCGCACGCTCAGCCAGGGCACCCGCGCCATCACAAGGGCCAGTGGCGACGTGCTGCGCATACAATGCAACCTCAGCTTTGCGGTATATTGGCTGGCGCCGCGGCTGCCCCGCTTCCAGGCCGCGCATCCCGACGTGCAGCTCTATCTTTCGACCGAGCTCTGGGAGCCCCGCGACATCGCCGAGGGTATCGACATCGAGATCCGCTATTCCCTGCGTCCTGCCGACACGGTGCTGGCCGAGCTGTTGCACAGGGATGCCTACTACCCGGTCTGCGCCCCGGGCTATGCGGTGACGCTGGCCGATCTAACGGCGCAGCCGCTATACGATTGTTCGAACATGATGGGCAGCTGGGCAGGCTGGGCGGAGGAACAGGATATGGACTGGCCGCAGCCGCCTATCACCTATTTCACCACCTATTCCATGCCGCTGGCCGTCGCGCTTTCAGGCGGCGGATTGGCGCTGGGGCATGATGCGATTGCCGCCGATCTGATCGTGCAAGGTCGCCTTGTCGCGCCTTTTTCGCATCGCGCGACGATGCAGGAAGCCTATTACCTGATCCAATCGGCTCCGGCACAGGGCATGGCCTCGGCGCAGGTCTTCGTTACATGGCTGCGCGCCGAACTCGCCGCGTTTCAAAGCGAGCGGCTGGCAACCCAGGCATAGCCGTTTTCACACAACACATAGGCCTCGCGCAGCCCATGCGGCCGATCGCTCGGCAACTGCAGGATCATACCGCCGGCCGCTTCGGCACGCGCGCAAACATCCTCGGGATCGCTGTCATAGAGCCTGATCTCGAGTCCGGCGCCGCGCGGCGGGTTTTCCGGCAACAGGGTGAGCAGCGGGTTCTCGTGATAGGTGCCGTCACTATGCAGCTGAAAAAGCTGATCACCATAGACCATGATCGCGAAATCGGCGGAGACGCGATGTCCTTTCATACCGAAAACAGCCTCTAGAAAGGCCACTTGCCGCGGCACGTCGCGGACCAGCAGGTTCAATCCTATCCCACGGAGCGACTGGCCGAAATCCTCGGCCGATACCGTCTCGTAATCCATGACGACACCTTACGTTACCCAAGCTTGAACCTGCCGCCAGCTTCGTGTCAACTTGGACCATGACGCAAGAAATATTTCCCTCCTGGCCCGACAGCGCCGCGCACCTGATCGACGTGGCCGCCGGACGCCGGGCCGCCGACATGATCATCACCGGCGGCATCTGGGTCAACGTCCACACCCGCGAAGCCTTAGTTGGCCACGACATCGCCATCGCCGTCGGGCGCATCGCTTTTGTCGGCGCTGACGCAAGCCATTGCCGGGGTGAGCAGACGCAGATCATCGAGGCCCATGGCCGCTATATGATCCCCGGCCTCTGTGACGCGCATATGCATATTGAGAGCGGCATGCTGACTCCGGCTGAATTCGCCCGCGCGGTGATCCCGCATGGCACCACATCGATGTTCACCGACCCGCATGAGATTGCCAATGTGCTGGGGCTCAAGGGCGTGAGGATGATGCATGACGAGGCGCTGATGCAGCCGATCAACATCTTCACACAGATGCCCTCCTGCGCGCCCTCGGCGCCGGGGCTGGAAACCACGGGTTTCGAGATCACCGCCGAAGATGTTGCCGAGGCGATGCATTGGCCCGGCATCATCGGGCTCGGTGAGATGATGAATTTCCCCGGTGTCTCAGGCGCTGATCCGAAGATGCTGGCGGAGATCGCCGCGACCCAGCACGCGGGCAAGACTGTCGGCGGGCATTATGCCTCCCCCGATCTCGGCCCGGCCTTCGCCGCCTATGTCGCGGGTGGCCCGGCGGATGATCACGAGGGCACCTGCGAAGCCGACGCCATCGCCCGGGTCCGTCAGGGCATGCGCGCGATGATGCGGCTCGGCTCGGCCTGGTATGATGTCGAAAGCCAAATTACCGCGATTACCGGAAAGGGGCTCGATCCGCGTTCCTTCATCTTGTGCACCGATGATTGCCACTCCGGCACGCTGGTCAATGACGGCCATATGAACCGGGTGGTGCGCCACGCGATCGACTGCGGTTGCGACCCGCTTGTGGCGCTGCAAATGGCGACGATCAATACCGCGACACATTTCGGGCTGGAACGCGAGATCGGCTCGCTGACCCCGGGGCGCAGGGCGGACGTAATCCTGACTTCAGACCTTGACACCCTCCCGATCGAGTTGGTGATTGCCCGCGGCAAGATCGTCGCCGAAGGGGACACCTGTCTGGTCGATTGTCCGCATTACGACTGGCCTGCGGCCGCCCGGCAGACCGTGAACATGGGCCGCGAACTGACGGCGAAGGATTTCCTCATCCCTGCCCCGGAAGGCGCCAATGCGGTGATGGCCAATGTCATCGGCGTGGTGGAAAACCAGGCCCCTACCAAGGCGCTGCAATTCGAACTGCGGGTTACTGAGGGGCGGGTGCAGGCCGGGGGCGAGGTTTGCCAGATTGCGCTGGTCGAGCGTCACCGGGGCACCGGCAATGTGGTCAACGCCTTCGTCTCGGGCTTTGGCTATGAAGGGGCGATGGCGATGGCCTCGACGGTGGCCCATGACAGTCACCACATGATCGTGGTCGGCACCGACGAGGAACAGATGGCGCTTGCCGCGAACCGTTTGCGCGATGTCGGCGGCGGCATCACGATTTTCCGCGACGGCGCGGAGCTTGCCTTGGTCGAACTGCCGATAGCCGGATTGATGTCAGACAGCCCGGCCCCCGAGGTCGCCGCCAAGGCCGAAGCGATGATGGAGGCGATGCGGGACTGCGGCTGCAAGCTGTATAATGCCTATATGCAACATTCGCTGCTCGCGCTGGTGGTGATACCGGAGCTGCGCATCTCCGATCTCGGTCTGGTCGATGTTCGGAAGTTCGAGTTCATTCCCCTGTTAGAGTCCCATACATGACCGCAATCCTCACCCCCGACGCCCCGATGTCCGAGCAATTCCACGACGCCACCGCCGCCGTGGACCGGCTCACTGAGCTCTACGCGCAGGCGACGGATTTCCTCTGCACCCAGTTCACCAATGCGATGGAAGTCGGCCCGCCGGAGGCGCGTGTCCGTGCCTTCTATCCCGAGGTTCGCTTTCGCACATCGACCTATGCCCATGTCGACAGCCGCCTGTCGTTCGGCCATGTCTCCGCCCCCGGCACCTATGCGGCGACGATTACCCGGCCGGACTTGTTCCGCAATTACCTGATCCAGCAAATCTCGCTGTTGCTCGACAATCATGACCAGCCGGTGATCATCGGTCCCTCCGACACGCCGATCCCGGTGCACTTCGCGGTCACGGGCGACCGGCGGCTGAACGTCCCGCAGGAGGGGGCCGCCGAGTTTACGCTGCGCGATGTCTTCGACGTGCCGGACCTTTCGACCACCAATGACGACATCGTCAACGGCACCTATGTGCCCCCCGACAACGTCGCGCCGCTGGCGCCCTTCTCGGCGCAGCGGGTCGATTACTCGCTCGCCCGGCTGGCCCATTACACCGCTACGGATCCTGAGCATTTCCAGGTCCACGTGATGTTCACCAACTACCAGTTCTACGTCACCGAATTCGAGGAATATGCCCGCGCCATGCTGCGCGATCCCGACAGCGGCTATACTTCCTTCGTCTCCACCGGCAATGCCGAGATCGCCGACGGGGACGCCGAGCTGGCCAGTTCGTTGAAGATGCCGCAGATGCCGACCTATCACCTCAAGCGGGCCGACGGCGCCGGCATCACGCTGGTCAACATCGGAGTTGGTCCCTCGAACGCCAAGACAGCGACAGATCATATCGCCGTGCTGCGTCCGCATGCCTGGATCATGGTCGGCCATTGCGCCGGCCTGCGCAATTCGCAGGCTCTGGGGGATTTCGTGCTCGCTCATGCCTATCTGCGCGAAGATCACGTGCTCGACGATGACCTGCCGATCTGGGTGCCGATCCCGGCACTGGCCGAGATCCAGATCGCGCTGGAACAGGCGGTCGCGCAGGTGACCGAACTCGAGGGCTACGAGCTCAAGCGGATCATGCGTACCGGCACTGTAGCGACCATCGACAACCGCAATTGGGAGTTGCGCGACCAATCCGGCCCGGTGCAGCGCCTCAGCCAGTCCCGGGCCATCGCGCTTGACATGGAAAGTGCCACGATCGCCGCCAACGGCTACCGTTTCCGGGTCCCCTACGGCACGCTGCTCTGCGTCTCGGACAAGCCATTGCATGGCGAGTTGAAGCTGCCGGGCATGGCCTCGGACTTCTACAAGAGCCAGGTTGCGCGACATCTGATGATCGGAATACGCGCCATGGAACTGTTGCGCAGCACGCCGATCGAACGTATTCACAGCAGGAAACTGCGTTCTTTCGAGGAAACGGCCTTCCTCTGAGCTGCGAAACGTCCAAAACCAGCAAAAAAACGCATGTTTTAAGGCCGATCAGCCCACTATTCGTTGTGTTCCTACACTACATACCGTTACATTCTGCCCATGAGGCCCTAAATTCGGGCGGACGAAGGAGATAACAATGGCAAAACCGATGACAAAAACCCAGCTCGTCGCCGCACTGGCCGAGGAAATGGGCACCGACAAGAAATCAGCCAACACGGCGCTCGAAGCGGTCTGCGACCTGATCACCCGCGAAGTCTCGAACGGCGGTGCGGTGACCCTGCCGGGCGTTGGCAAGATCTATTGCCGCGAGCGCCCCGAGCGGATGGTCCGCAACCCGGCGACCGGCGAGCAGTTCAAGAAGGAAGCCGACAAGGTGGTGAAAATGACCATCGCCAAGGCGCTGAAGGACAGCGTCAACGGCTGAACCTTCGCAAGGTCTGCCAATAAAGGGTCGCCTCGGGCGGCCCTTTCTCGTTTCAGCACCGGATACGATCCACCGACTCCCTTTGAATCTCGCTGGAACACCCCATCTAATAGGCCAAAGACTCCAAGGAGAGCCGAAATGCCCAGATACGAAAAGAACCCAGACGCCATCGCCGCCCTCACGCCCGAGGAATATCACGTGACACAGAACAGCGGTACCGAACGGCCCGGAACCGGCAAGCTGCTGCATAACAGCGAACCGGGGATCTATGTCGATATCGTCTCGGGCGAGCCGCTCTTTGCCTCTTCGGACAAGTTCGAATCCGGTTGCGGCTGGCCCAGTTTCACCAAGCCGATCGAGCCTGCCCATGTTACCGAATTGCGCGACGACTCGCTCGGCATGGTCCGCACCGAAGTGCGCAGCAGCCACGGAGACAGCCATCTCGGGCATGTCTTTCCCGATGGCCCGCGCGAGACCGGCGGGCTGCGCTACTGCATCAATTCCGCCTCCCTGCGCTTCATCCATCGCGACGACATGGAAACGGAAGGCTATGGCGATTATATCAACCAGGTGGAGGACGTCACATGAGCAGGCAACGCGCAGTATTGGCAGGTGGATGTTTCTGGGGCATGCAGGATCTGATCCGCAAGAGGAAGGGCGTGCTCTCGACGCGCGTCGGCTATTCCGGCGGTGACGTTGAGAATGCGACCTATCGCAATCACGGCACCCATGCAGAGGCAATCGAGGTAATCTTTGATGATGAGCAGCTGAGCTATCGTGATCTGCTGGAACTGTTCTTCCAGATTCACGACCCGACAACGCTGAACCAACAGGGCAACGATCGGGGGATGAGCTATCGCTCGGCGATCTACTACGAGAGCGAGGCCCAGAAAGCCATGGCGCTGGACACTATCGCGGATGTCGAAGCCTCCGGCCACTGGCCCGGCAAGGTGGTCACCGAAGTTGAGCCGGTCGGTGATTTCTGGGAGGCCGAGCCCGAACATCAGGACTATCTGGAACGTATCCCGAACGGCTACACCTGCCATTTCCCCCGCGCGGACTGGGTCCTGCCCAAGCGCGACGCGGCGGAGTAGTCCGGCCGGTTCGAGAGGAGCGAGATCCCGGGATCTAGTCCGGGGCTGACATTTCAAAGCCCCCGTGATCCCCGGACTAGATCCGGGGACCTCCTACCAGTCTCCCAATACTCCCCTCACCCTACCCCAAAGCCACCCGAGGCCGTCCCGCCGCCTCTACCGTCAACGTCGCTTCCACAAACACCTGCCGCGATTCGATCCCGGCGACCTGCACATCCCGTTCCAGCGTGACCTGAATATCCACTGCTCCTGCCGCCTGTGCCTGCGCCACCGCCCGACTGCGCAATTCCTGTTCGAGTTGGGTCAAGGCGCTCTCCTGATCGGTAAAATCCTGCGGCCCCGTTTCCAGATGCACCCGATATTTCCCCTCGCTTGGAGAGGTCACGACACCGCTCTGTCGCATCGTCACCCGACCGACCACCGCACCGATCGCATTGGCGACGCCGCCATGTTTCGGCAGGACCATCTCGCTGTCCAGCCTCTGCCCAACTGCCGGATAATAGCTGCTGGCGGAGGCGCCGAGCCCGACGACCGGCAGGTTCAGCCCTGCGTCGAGCCGTAGCAACCCGCGATGTCCGGCAAGCGCCGCGCGCAGCAGAACATGCCGCGCCATCGCCTCCGGCGACTGACCGAATATCTCGCCTTCTTCGGCAAAAGCGGTCTCTAACAAGGCCAAGGTCGTCTGTTCGGTCAATTGGTCGATGATCATATGAGCGGTGCTCTCGGCCTCGGCGGTAAGCCGCGTTCCGGCCCCTGTGCGCTTGCGCCCGAACAGAAGCAACGCCTTGCGCGCCGCTTCGACATCCCAGGTTCCGACGCGCCCCAGAACATGGCTTGCATCCGACGGCGTTACCCCGGCAATCTGAACCAGGCCGCGCTCCACCAAACGTCGCATTGCCGACAACTCCACTCGGTTCTGCAGGACATGGCCAAGCGGGCGAAGCGTATCGCCGATCCGGTCCAGCAGGGCCTTCTCACGCGGTCCCGCCCCTTCGGCAACCTGCCCGGGTATGGCGCGCACGAAACGCCCATCATGCTCACCCGGTGTGCTGCCGCGCAATTGCGCGTCAAGCGCGCTGTGAACCACCTCCGGGGCCTCCATGGCGATCAGCGCGACCGGCAACAGCCGTCTCGGCCCGAGCGTGACGCCGCCCTGCAAGCCTTCGCTGATGAAGTGAACCTCGCTGTCGCCGCCGAGCCCGGTGGTGCGCATCGCCACGGCCTCCACCATGGTACGATAGGGGCCAACGCGCGCGCCCGCCGGATCGATCTTCGGCCGCCCGGCGCGCAGCAGGGCAATATCCGTCGTGGTGCCACCGATGTCGCTGACCAAGGCCAGATCCGCCCCGGTCAGCCAGCGCGCCCCGACGATCGAGGCCGCCGGACCGCTGAGGATCGTCTCGATTGGCCTCTCTCGTGCCTGCAGGGCCGAGATCAGCGCACCGTCACCGCGCACCACCATCAGCGGCGCCTCTATGCCGAGTTCGGTCAGGATATCTTCGGTCCTCCCGATCAGCCGGTCGATCATCCCGATCAGCCGGGCATTGAGCACCGCCGTCAGGGCGCGCTTCGGGCCGTTCAACTTCGCCGACAGGTGATGGGAAGCCGAGACAGGTCGACCGGTCACCTCGGCCACCAGAGCCGCAGCGCGCAGCTCATGTGCCGGATTGCGCGTCGCGAACTGGCTGGCCACGGCAAAACCGCTGACATTGCCCCTGTTGGCCTCCAGAAAGGCGATCAGCCGCGGTTCATCCAGTGTTGCCACCTCGTTGCCCGCATGATCGTGGCCGCCGGACAGCAGCACCACCGGATCACCGTTGAGCGCTTCCGCAAGCCCATGGATCTCCAGATCGCGTTCCCTGAAACCGATATATATCAGACCGACGCGCTCGCCCTGCCCCTCGACCAGCGCATTGGTTGCCAGGGTGGTGGAAAGCGAGGCGAGTGCGACCTCTCGCGGCGCAACCTTTGCCTCCTCCAGAACGGCGCGCACGGCGTTCCCGACACCGATCGCCAGATCATGACGCGTGGTCAGCGCCTTGGCGGACGCGAGCACCTCTATTTCGTCACGGATCAGGACCGCATCGGTATAGGTCCCCCCGGTATCCACCCCCAACAGCAACGCCACGTCGATCTCCTTGCCTCTACACCTCCGGTCTAGAGGTTATCGACACGTCTGCCATCCCATTTGCGTCATTCCAGCGGCAGTCGCGCCACCGCCCAGCGCGCCGCGTCGGCGACAGTCGCATCCGGGTCTTCGGCACTGCGCTGCGCCACCTCGCGCAACTCGGCCAACCCGGAATTGCCGATTGCGTAGAGCACGTTGCGCAGAAACCGGTCGCGCCCGATGCGCTTGATCGGTGAACCGGAGAACCGCGCCCTGAACGCCGCGTCATCGAGCCCGGCCAGATCCGCCAGGTCGCTCGCCGTGGTTTCCTTCCCATGATAGCGCAGATCGCTGGCTGGCACGGCAAATTTGTTCCACGGACAGACGGCCAGGCAATCGTCGCAGCCATAAATCCTGTTGCCCATCTTTTCACGCAACTGCAGATCTACCGGCCCCTTATGCTCGATCGTGAGATAGGAAATACAGCGCCGGGCATCGAGCTGATAGGGCGCGACGAATGCCGCCGTGGGACAGATATCGAGACAGGCTCGACAGGAGCCGCAATGATCCGCCTCGGCCGGGTCCGGAACCAGGTCCAACGTTGTGAAAACAGAGCCCAGAAAGGCCCAATTGCCGAAATCGCGGCTCAGCAGATTCGTATGCTTGCCCTGCCAGCCGAGCCCGGCCGCCTGCGCCAAAGCCTTTTCAGGGACCGGTGCGGTATCGACAAAGACCTTGATTTCGCAGTCTTCCTGCGCAATCAGCCAACGCCCCAGGCGCTTCAGCCGCTTCTTGACGATGTCGTGGTAGTCGCGCCCCTGCGCGTAGACCGAAATCGCCCCTTTCTCGGGCCGCTCCAATATTACCCTCGGATCCTGCTCTGGAGCATAGCTCTCCGCCAGCATGATCACCGAACGCGCCTCGGGCCAGAGCGCCGCCGGGTCGCCGCGCCAGCCCATGCGCTCCGCCATCCAGCCCATCTGCCCGTGATAGCCGGCGGCGACAAAGGCCTCGAGCCTTGCCGCCACCTGCGGCACATCCCAGGGGCGGCAGATCCGGCAGGCGACGAAGCCCTCGGCGCGTGCCTGCGTCACCAATCGGTCTTTCAATGTCGCGCTCATGGGTCCCTCGCCGGGCAATAAACGCCCGGTGCCCTCAAAAATCGAGGTTGTTGTAATGCAGCGGCGGCGGAAAGCCCGGCACCTGATCGGCGAGGATCGAGCGGAAGGCCGGCCGGGATTTGATCTTGGCATACCAATCCTTGACCACCTCGCTGCGGTTCCAGTCAACATCCGAGATGTAATCGAGCGAGGACAGATGGGCCGCAGCGGCGAAATCAGCCAGGGTCATCACATCCCCGCCGAGCCAGCGGCGATGATCGAGCAGCCAGGACATGTAATCCAGGTGATATTTTATCGCCTTGGCCCCGGATTTCACATTGCTGCTGTCCGGATATCCCTGTTTCATCACCTTCTTGTTGACCCGCTCGTAAAGCAGTTTCGAGGTCACCTCGTGATGGAACTTGTCGTCGAACCAGCTCACCAGCCGCCGCACTTCCAGTCTCTGTACCGGATCCTTCGGCAGCAATCTCGGCTCCGGCCGCGTCTCCTCGAGATATTCGCAGATCGCCGCGCTTTCGGCCATCATGATCCCGTCAAGCCGCAGCACCGGCACCTTGGCCGCCGGATTGCGGCGCAGGAAATCCGGGTCTGCCTCCCAGTAGCGCTCCTCGACAAGCTCCACCTCGATCTTCTTTTCTGCCAGGCTCAGACGGACCTTGCGACAGAAAGGTGACAGGGGAACGTGGAACAGGCGGGCCATCATGTTTTCTCGAGAGCTAGAGGGTGAGACCCCTTCCATGCCCGTATTGGCGCCTCTTTTCAACTCTCGAAACAGGCCGCGCGACCATCGGCACGGATCGTCGCTGCGCCGTCGCGGATCTGCGCGCTGCGACGGCGCACGAAACTCGAAGGGTTGGCCGCCGAACGGTCCTTCGGCGAAGGCAGGATTGCCGCCAGGCGCGCCGCCTGGGTCGCGCTCAGATCCTGCGCCGAAACGCCGAAATAATGCCGCGCCGCCGCCTCGACCCCGAAGACCCCCTCATCGAATTCCGCGACGTTGAGATAGACCTCGAGAATTCGCCGCTTGCTCCACAGCGCCTCGAGCAGCGGCGTCAGCCCCGCTTCCATCGCCTTGCGCACCCATGACCGGCCATGCCAGAGATAGACGTTCTTGACGGTCTGCTGGCTCAGCGTCGAGGCGCCGCGCGCGGAACCCTCGGCAATCGCCTTGCGGATCGCCACGAGGTCGAACCCCCAATGCCGACAGAAATTGGCATCCTCCGCCGCCACGGCGGAGCGCGCCACTACCGGAGCGATGCGCGACATCGGCACCCATTCCTGCGCAACCCCGCCAAGCCGACGCGATTCCGAGAACATGTAGAAATTGCTCGGCGGATCGATCAGACGAAACAGCAGGATCAGCACCAGAACGAGGGCCAGGACCAACGCGACGCCGCGCAGGGCGAGCCGGGTCAGCCGCCGTTTCCAGTGGCGCAATATCGGTGTTGGACGGCCTTTCGCCGTTCTGCTCGCTCTTGCCATGATCCAGCTATAGGGGCTGACGTTTGATTTGTGAACAAGCACCGCCCGGCCTTCTTCTGGCCTTCAATACCTCACGGGGGCGCGGGGGTGTGAAACCCCCGCTCCGTCGCTCTCGGGGCGCGCCAGCTCCGCGTTATTCCGCAGGCATCGCTGCAGGTTCATGGCGCAGCGGCGCAGGCAGCAGCGCAAGCATCTCCTTAGGGCAAATCTGCAGGAAATTACCCTGTTCGATGTCCCAATGCTGCAGGATATCCGCCGCCTTGCGGCTGCCGGTCTCCGCCAGATGCCGCTCGACCAGCCGCTTCAGCTCGCCAACCCAATGGTCGACCTCTACCGGCCCGGTCACGATCGTCTCGCGGTTCAGCAAGGCCGCGGCCTTTCCTTCCGGGTCATAGAGATAGGCCATGCCGCCGGTCATCCCGGCCGCGAAATTGGCACCGATATCGCCGAGGATCACGGCCACGCCGCCGGTCATATATTCACAACCGTTGGAGCCGCAGCCCTCGATCACGACATGCGCGCCCGAGTTGCGCACCGCGAAACGCTCCCCGGCCCGACCGGCGGCGAAAAGATGCCCCTGCGTCGCGCCATAGAGTACCGTGTTGCCGATGATCGTATTGTCGCAGGCCACGATACTGCTTGCCATCGGCGGACGCACCACGATGGTCCCGCCGGACAGCCCCTTGCCGACGTAATCATTGGCATCGCCCGACACTTCCAGCTTCAGCCCCGGCGCCGCGAAGGCGCCCAGCGACTGGCCTGCCGACCCGGTCAGCTTCACCGTCAGGTGATCGGGCTGCAACCCGTTGTCGCGCATCCCGAAACGCTTGACGATATGGCTCGAGATCCGCGTGCCCACCGTACGATGCGTGTTCTGCACCGCATAGGAAAGCTGCATCTTCTCGCCATCCTCAAGAAAGCGTGCCGCATCGCGCACGATCTGCGCATCCAGCGTGTCGAGCACCGCATTGCGCGGCTTGTCGCGGTCATAAACGATGGTATCGGCGCCATCGACGGTCACCAGCAGCGGGTTCAGGTCCAGATCATCGAGATGCGCCGAACCGCGGCTGACCTGTGCCAGCAGGTCGGCCCGCCCAATCACCTCATCGATGCTGCGCGCGCCGATCTGCGCCAGGATCTCGCGCACCTCCTGGGCATAGAATCCGATCAGATTGACCACCTTGTCGGCATTGCCGGTGAATTTCTCGCGCAATGCCGGGTCCTGGGTACAGACGCCGACCGGGCAGGTATTGCTCTGGCACTGGCGCACCATGATGCAGCCCATGGCGATCAGCGCGGCGGTGCCGATGCCATATTCCTCGGCCCCCATCATCGCAGCCATGACAATGTCCCGCCCGGTGCGCAGCCCACCGTCGGTGCGCAGGGTCACCCGGCCGCGCAGGTTGTTCATCGACAAGACCTGATGCGCTTCGGTCAGCCCCATTTCCCAGGGCAGACCCGCATATTTGATCGAGGTCGCAGGCGAAGCGCCGGTGCCACCGTTATGACCCGAGATCAGGATCACATCCGCCTTGGCCTTGGCCACGCCGGCCGCGATCGTGCCGACACCGGAAGAGGCCACCAGTTTGACCGTCACCTTGCAGCGCGGATTGATCTGCTTGAGATCATAGATCAGCTGCGCCAGATCTTCGATCGAATAGATGTCGTGATGCGGCGGCGGGCTGATCAGCGTCACGCCCGGCGTCGAATGACGCAGCCGCGCGATCAGCTTGGTCACCTTCATGCCGGGCAGCTGCCCGCCCTCGCCGGGCTTGGCGCCCTGCGCAACCTTGATTTCCAGCTCTTCGCATTGGTTGAGATATTCCGCCGTGACACCAAACCGCCCGGACGCCACCTGCTTGATCTTCGCAGACGGGTTGTCGCCATTGCTCTCCGGCACGAAATGTGCCGGATCCTCGCCGCCTTCGCCGGAGTCGGATTTTGCCCCGATCCGGTTCATCGCCACGTTCAGCGTCTTGTGCGCCTCGGGGCTCAGCGCCCCCAGCGACATGCCCGGGGTCACGAACCGCTTGCGGATCGCTGTGATGCTCTCCACCTCTTCCAGAGGCACCGGCTTGCCCAAAGGCTTGATGTCGAGCAGGTCACGCAGATGGATCGGCGGATTGCTCTGCATCTTCGCGGAATATTGCTTCCACAACTCATATGAGGCTCTGTTGCAGGCCATTTGCAGCATGTGCATCGAATTGGCTTCCCAGGCATGGGTCTCGCCCGACTTGCGCGCCTTGTAGAAGCCGCCAATCGGCATCACCACACCGTCGCCGCGCCAGCCGCGGGAATGCACCTCCTCGGCCTTGCGCTGGATACCGGAAACACCGATACCGCTGATCCGGCTGGTCATGCCGGGGAAGAACTCCGCCACCATCGCGCGGCTCAGCCCGACCGCCTCGAAATTCAGCCCGCCGCGATAGGAGGAGATCACGCTGATCCCCATCTTCGCCATGATCTTCAGCAATCCGGCGTCGATCGCGTCACGGTATCGCGCCACCGCCTCGGTGAGGCTCATGTCGAGCAGGCTGCGGTTGATCCGGTCGGCCAGCGAATCCTCGGCGAGATAGGCGTTCACCACCGTCGCGCCGCAACCGATCAGCACCGCGAAATAATGCGCGTCGATACATTCCGCCGAGCGCACGTTGAGTGAGGTAAACGTCCGCAACCCCTTGCGCACCAGATGGCTGTGCACCGCGCTGGTCGCCAGGATCATCGGCATCGCCACCCGAGCTTCGCCGCTGCCCTGATCGGTCAGCACCAGATGCCCCGCACCGGAACGCACCGCATCCTCGGCCTCGGCGCGGATCCGCGCCAGCCCGGAGTTCAGGCTGCCAGTGCCCGGCTCGAAGGTACAATCGATGGTCACGAGAGCGGCTTTGAAATGCCCGACCATCGCATCAAATTGCGCATTGCCCACGAAGGGGCTGTCGAGCACCAGGATCTCGGTCTGGCTGCTGTCCTGATCCAGCACGTTCTTGAGGTTGCCGAACCGCGTCTTCAGTGACATCACCCGAAATTCGCGCAAGGAGTCGATCGGCGGGTTGGTGACCTGAGAAAAGTTTTGCCGGAAGAAATGGCTCAGCGGCCGATATTGGTTCGACAACACCGCCGACGGCGTGTCATCCCCCATCGAGGCCAGCGCTTCCTTTCCATCCTCGGCCATCGGCGCAAGGATCTGCTCCAGCTCCTCAATCGTGTAGCCGGCCGCGACCTGACGGCGGCGCAGCTCGCCCCCCTCGAAGACCGGCGCTTCGGTGACCTCGGCCAACGGCGCATCAAGCTCGGTGATCTTGCCGACCCATTCGCCAAACGGTTGGCTTGCCGCCATCTCGTTCTTGATTTCCTCGTCGTCATAAAGCCGCCCGGTGGCCATATCGACCGAGATCAGCTGCCCCGGCCCCAGCGCGCCCTTGCGCAGCACATTGGCCTCATCGAGCGGCACCATCCCGGCCTCGGACCCGGCGATCAGCATGCCGTCCCCGGTCACCACATAGCGCATCGGACGCAGCCCGTTGCGGTCAAGCCCGGCACAGACCCAGCGCCCGTCGGTCATCGCCAGCGCGGCGGGACCATCCCAGGGTTCGATCACCGAGTTGCAATAGGAATACATGTCGCGCCAGGCCTGCGGAAGTTCCACCGCCTGCTTCGACCAGCTTTCCGGCACCAGCATCGTCTTGGCCATTGGCGCGTTGCGCCCGGCGCGCACCAGCACTTCAAACACCGCATCAAGCGCGGCACTGTCCGAAGACCCCGCCGCGACGATCGGCTTGATATCCTCGGCCATGTCACCGAAAGCCCCCGAGGCCATGCGGATCTCGTGGCTGCGCATCCAGTTCAAATTGCCCTTCAGCGTGTTGATCTCGCCGTTATGCGCCAGCATCCGGAACGGCTGCGCCAGCCACCATTGCGGGAAGGTGTTAGTCGAATAACGCTGGTGATAAATCGCGAAGGCACTGCTGAAGCGCTCGTCCTGCAGGTCAGGATAGAAATCCGCCACCTGTTCGGCCAGCATCATGCCCTTATAGATGATCGAACGGCAGGACAGCGACGCGATATAAAGATGCGGTACCTGTGCTGCCACGGCGGCCTTCTCGATACGGCGGCGGATCACGTAGAGCTCGCGCTCGAAAGTGTCCTCATCAACACCCTTGGCGTTGGAGATCAGGATCTGCTCGATCTCGGGCCGTGTCGCGTTGGCCTTCTCGCCCAGCACCGAAATATCCACCGGGACGTGGCGCCAGCCGTAGATATAGTAGCCCATGCGCAGCACTTCGGTCTCGACGATAGTCCGGCAGGTCTCCTGTGCTGCGAAATTGGTGCGCGGCAGAAACACCTGACCGACCGCAAACAGCTCTTCCTCACGCGGCGTGTGACCAGTGCGCTTGACCTGATCCCAGAAGAAATTCACCGGAATCTGCACATGGATACCGGCCCCGTCGCCGGTCTTGCCATCGGCATCCACCGCGCCACGGTGCCAGATCGCCTTGAGCGCCTTGATCCCGTTCAGCACCACATCGCGCGACTTGCTGCCGTCGATATTAACGACAAGGCCAACGCCGCAGGACGAATGTTCTTCTTCCGGTGAATAGAGACCGTTTTCGGCCATGTAGGCGCGCTTGGCTTCCTCGCGGGCGATCCATGCATCATCGTATTTTATCATTGTCCGGTCTCCTTGCCGAAGGAGGCAAAGATCGCTTCCATCTCGGCCTGTGTCTTTAGTTCGTGATCGCCCGCAAAGGCATAGCCCGAAGGCTTGCGATCGATAAAAATCTCCTTGGTCAGCGGCAGATCCGCGGCGTTGTCGAACAGCCCCGCGGAGACATGGTAAAACTCATGCCCCGGCACGGTCAGACGATACCACAGGGTCGAACCGCAGGTGTCGCACCAGTCGCGCGCCGCCCAATCCGAAGAGGCACGGCTTCTGACCGGTCCTTCGATTCTGATGTCATCGGGTTTCACCGCCATCCCGATCAGCGCCGAGCCGCTCCAACTGCGGCACATGCCGCAATGGCAGGCGTGCAGTTCGGCATTGTCCTCACGCAGGTTGATCTCGACCTTGACCGCGCCGCAGAGGCATTTTCCGTTTCTCGTCTCGCTCATCCCGCATCCTCCACGAATTTGTTCTCGGCTTCGTATTCCGCCCGGCTCACCCGCTGGTGATCCCCGGCTAGCGCATAGCCCTCGGGGCATCTGTCGGCATAGACTTCGCGGGTCAGTCGCGCGCCGCCCGCATTGTCGAAGAGCCCGGGCGCCAGCTCCAGCACATCGCCATGGCGTCCCTCGGTATCACCGAACCACAGCGCCGAGCCGCAGAGCTCGCACCAGCCGCGCGCGGCGAAGGGCGAGGATTGATAGGTCTTCACCGGACCGCTGATCTTGACCCGGCCCCGATCCACCTCGATCCCCATGAAGATCGACCCGCTCCAACGTTTGCACATGTCACAATGGCAGGCCGAGATATTGCCCAGCGCCCCGGTGACGGTGACCCGCACCGCACCGCAGAGACAGCGGCCGTGATGTTCAGCAGATTCAGACATTGTTCATCCTCCCGTTTCACCCTCTTGGAGACAGGTCAGCCCCGTTGCCCGGTCCTCTGCCGGCCGTCGGCAGGAATACCGACGCATTACCGACGTCTTACCAAACGATACTGCGGCTCACTCAGCCGCCAACACCTGCGATCCAGCGCCGAATTTTTCCAGAATCGCGGCGGCACAATCGCGCCCGTCCTTGATCGCCCAGACCACGAGGCTGGCACCGCGCACGATGTCACCCACCGCATAAATGCCGTCCATCTCCGTAGCCCCGGTGATATAATCGGCCTTGATCGTGCCCCAGCGGTTCACTGGAAGTTCCGGCGTATCCCAGAGCGTCGGCAGGTCTTCGGCCTCGAAACCGAGCGCCATGATCACCAGATCGGCATCCTCGACATAATCGGCCCCCTCGATCACCTCTGGCGCCTGACGCCCGGTGACATCCGGCGCGCCGAGCCGCATTTTCTGCACCATCACCCCGGTGACCGGATCGCCAACGATCCCCTTCGGGGCGCTGAGCCATTCGAAAACCACGCCTTCTTCCTCGGCATTGGCCACTTCGCGCTGACTGCCCGGCATGTTGGCCCGGTCCCGGCGATACAGGCATTTGACGCTCTCCGCGCCCTGCCGGATGCTGGTACGCACGCAATCCATCGCGGTATCGCCACCGCCGATCACTACCACGCGCTTGCCCTTGGCGTTGAAGCGGCCGCTGTCAAATTCCGGCACCGCATCGCCAAAGCTCTTGCGGTTGCTGGCGGTGAGAAAATCAATCGCCCGCTCGACCCCAAGGCCCCCGACGCCGGGCGCCTGGATCTCGCGGGTCTTGTAGACCCCGGTGGCGATAATCACCGCGTCATGCTCGGCGCGGATGGTCTGGAAGATATCCGCATCGACATCGCAATTGAGCTCGAAATTGACCCCACCCTCCGCGAGCTGGTCATTGCGGCGCATGACGACGTCTTTTTCCAGCTTGAAACCGGGGATGCCGTAGGTCAGCAGCCCGCCGGCCCGGTCATAGCGGTCATAAATCGTGACCTGCACACCGGCGCGGCGCAGCACATCGGCCGCCGCCAGCCCGCCCGGCCCGGCACCGATGATCCCGACACTCTCGCTGCGTTCCTGACGCGGCTTGATTGGCTGCACCCAGCCCTGTTCCCAAGCGGTATCGGTGATGTATTTCTCGACCGAGCCGATGGTCACGGTGCCATGGCCCGATTGCTCGATCACGCAATTGCCTTCACAAAGGCGGTCCTGCGGGCAGATTCGACCGCAGATCTCCGGGAACGTATTGGTGGCTTGGCTGATTTCATAGGCTTCCTGCAACCGCCCTTCGGCGGTCAGGCGCAGCCAGTCAGGGATGTTGTTGTGAAGCGGACAATGGGTCTGGCAATAGGGCACGCCACATTGGCTGCAGCGGCTGGACTGCTCCTTGGCCTTGGCATCGGCGTACTCGGCATAAATCTCTTTGAAGTCGGTGCGGCGTAGATCAGGAAGCCGCTTCTCGGGCATGCCCCGTTCCACGCTCACGAATTTCAGCATCGGCTGTTCTGCCATGATCCGGCCCCTTCATATTTCTCCCGAGGCCTCCGGATAATCTAACCGTAAAGAAAAATAAAGGCAGCAACGCTGACCTATTCACAAGAAATCCTCGTAGGGCACCCAAATGCAGTCAGATTTCTTGCAATTATTAGGGCCGATCTGGACCTTTCAGTCAAATTCCCATTCCAAGTACCACCAAAGCCACTCCTCCGACAGCGATTCGCCACCAGCCGAACAGCGCGTAACCATGCTTGCTTACATAGCCGAGCAACCACTTCACCACGATCACCGCCGCAATGAACGCCATGATGAAACCGACCGCGATCTCCCCCAAAGCCGATCCGTCAAGGACATCGCGGTTTTTATAGAGATCATAGGCAAAGGCCCCGGCCATCGTCGGCATCGACAGGAAGAAGGAGAACTCAGCCGCCGCCCGCTTGCTCGCCCCCAGCATCAGCGCACCGACGATCGTTGCCCCCGAACGCGATACGCCGGGGATCATTGCCAGACACTGGATGAACCCAATCTTCAGCGCCATCGGCAGCGGGAAGCTCATCGCGTCCGGCTGGGTCGTCGGCGGCGCGATCCGGTCCACTAAGACCAGCGCTACCCCTCCGAGAATCAACATGGACGCGATCAGCATCGGCGTCTCGAACAGCACGTCCTTGATGAAGCCATGCGCCAGCACGCCGATCACGACGGCGGGCAGGAAGGCGATCAGCACCGACAGGATGAACCGCCGCGCCGCCGGATCATGCGGCGCGTTGCGAAAGACGGAGACCAGCTGCCCGAGGTAGAGCGTCAGGATCGCCAGCACAGCACCGAGCTGGATCACCACCTCGAAGGTCTTGCCGGCACTGTCAAAGCCGAGAAAATGACCGGCAAGCAGGATATGTCCGGTAGAGGAAACCGGGATGAATTCGGTCAGCCCTTCCAGGAGCCCCAGAATGGCCGCAACCAGCGTCGTCGAATGTTCCATCAATTGTGCCGCAGGTTCCGCGCGGAATCCTTGATCGCCTCATATTGGCCGGACGGACGGAAACGCCAGAGATATTCCGGCAGCACCGTCGCCATCGGCGTCGGCTCGATTCCCAATTCGTCAAACCCCTTGGCACCGGGCGCCACCACATTGTCGCGGTGCAGGTTGCGCACCTGGTCGCGGGTCAACATGGTGTTATGGAAAAGGCCGAGTGTCAGCGTCTGAAGAAGGTCGAACCCGAAAGCCATGACTTTCGCCAGCGGCATCGGGATATTCAGCACCATGCGACGCCGCTGGATCACCTTCAGCATCCGCCGCATCAGCCCGCGGAACGTGACCTGCTCCGGCCCGCCAAGCTCATAGATACCGGGCGCTGCCGCCCCGGTCACGGCCAGCTCCGCCGCATGGGCGATATCATCGACGAAAACCGGCTGAAAACGGGTATTGGCCCCGACTACCGGCAGCGCCGGACCGAACCGCGTCATCGCTCCGAACCGGTTGAAGAACTCGTCCTCGGGACCGAAAATGATCGACGGACGCAGGATCACCGCGTCCGGCACATGTTTGAGCACTGCCGCTTCGCCTTCGCCCTTGCTGCGGGCGTAATCGCTTTCTGCATCCATATCCGCACCGATTGCGGAAATCTGCACCAGCCGCGCGATGCCGAGATCGGCAGCGTGCCGCGCGACCCGCTCCGCGCCTTCGGATTGCACTGCGTCGAAACGGTTCTTGCCGCGCTCCGCCAGAATGCCCACGCAATTGACTACCGCATCGGCCCCTGCCATCGCTGCCCGTACCGACACGTCGTCGCGTATATTACATGCGATCGGTTCCACCTGCCCGACGACGCCATAGGTTCGCACGAAAAGCGCTTCGTTGGGCCGTCGCACCGCTACCCGCACCCGCCAGCCGGCCAGTGCCAACCGCCGCGCGACATAGCGCCCGACGAAACCCGACCCGCCGTAAATGGTGACCAGCTTGGACATGAATACCTCCTGCGCGCGCGATTACTCGGAAGGGATGTACCTGCCCGCCCCGCTCCGAACAAGGCGCAAATCGCCCCGCCCCGGGCATTCCGGGCGGGGGGAAAGGCTCTGCGCGACGATGCGAAGAATTCCGCGCGCGAGGCGCGTTTTTTCGGGAAACCCGATTGACACCGGCCGACGCCCCCCTTAATGCAGCGCTCACGACACCTGCCCAGGTGGCGGAATGGTAGACGCGCTAGCTTCAGGTGCTAGTACTGGCAACGGTGTGGAGGTTCGAGTCCTCTCCTGGGCACCAATATCAAGCGAAAAGGCCCAGCAATGCTGGGCTTTTTGCGTTTATGGGGTGCATTTCTCTATTTCTGTCGCACACTATGCCCCAGACCCTGCCTTCGGACCCATAACCGGTCAGCGTGACATCTCTGCAGATTACCGAGAATTTGCCCTCACGCGGAAATGATTTCTTCACGCATCGCCCGCATGATCGGTGGAAAGAAGGAGTCCTTATGTTTGATACATCTTCGCCCGAAGAGCTTGCAGATTTGTTCGACAACTTTTCTGTACCCATGTTCGCGGCCGATCGACGGTCTCAAGGCGAGCGGTTCCGCCTGACCTGTATCAACCGGGCGCTGGAACGGGCCTCGGGCTTCATGCGAATTGATGGTACCGGGGCTGATCTTCGGGATCTCCTGCCTCCGGACGAAGCCGAAGAGGTGAACCGGAAATATGCGCTCTGCGCCGACAATCGATGCGACGTGCGCTACAAGGAAAAGCTGACCATGGCTCATCAGGTCATGGAATGGGATACATCCCTGCAATATGTGAAACTGCCGGACGGCCGCGAGAGAATTGTGGGCACCGCGTTTCAGATCATCAAATCCTCTCAGGACGCGGTGAAGACGCTGGCTTTTGATGACATCCAGTATTTCAGCTCCATCGCTGATCTGCAGCTGCAGAATCTGATCACTATTTTCGAAACCGCCGCAAATGACGAGATATTCAACGCCGACAACATGCAGCGGATTTCAAAGCTATCCGGTGTCTGTCGCGCTGTGCAGCGTGCGGTGTCGGACATCAAGGAAGTGGTACGCAGCTCCCGGGAACAGCAGGAAATCGGCCTGACCAGCGCGCTCCTGACCAACACCAGCGATCCTTCCGAATTGCTGCAAGGGATTGGCGGCAACACACTCAAGGCTCTTTACGAATTCTCGGTTCTGGGGAGCGAGCAGGGGCATTGATCATGCGGTTTATCGGCGTTTGAGCGCGTTTCGCAGGGAGCGGGGACCTGCAAACCCGATGCAGCATCAAGCTTGGCATCGAGACAACGGGGCTGGACCCTCGAGCGATTATCGACGCACTTGTGATGTGATGTAACGTTTGCGGCTTTAGAAGCCAAAGAGCAGCCGCTATCGCTGCGTTCCTCGACAACACTTTCGGCCACGTTATATCCGCCCCGAGCCACACCGCAGAACTTGCGGTCCGACACCGAATCCGTGGCACGTTACCAAATCCGAAACCGAACCGGTCAAACATCTGCGCCTGACGGCAACCGGTGCTTTCCCAGAGGTCGGCATCGCGATATAGGATGCGCATGACAAATTATCTTTACCAGAACGATCTGCCCGATGGGCTGGATCTGGGACCGGTTGTCGCGATCGACTGCGAAACCATGGGTCTGAACCCGCATAGAGACAGGCTCTGTGTCGTGCAATTATCCGGCGGGGACGGGAATGCACATCTGGTGCAGGTGGCACGAGGTCAGACCGAGGCGCCGAATCTCTGTGCTCTGCTGGAAGACCCTGAAATGTTGAAGTTGTTCCACTTCGGCCGTTTCGACATTGCAGCGATGCTGAAGACATTCGGCGCGCGGGCCGCACCGGTCTATTGCACCAAGATCGCCAGTCGGCTGATCCGGACCTATACCGACCGGCATGGATTGGCCAAACTGCTGCAGGAAATGCTGTCCATCGATATCTCCAAACAGCAGCAATCGAGCGATTGGGGCGCAGCCTCCTTGACCGATGCTCAGCTCGATTACGCCGCTTCGGACGTGCTCTACCTGCACCGGCTGCGCGAGGAGCTGAACAAGCGCCTCATGCGCGAGGGCCGGATGGAGCTCGCGCAAGCGTGTTTTGATTTTCTTCCGACGCGCGCACAGCTTGACCTCGAAGGCTGGCCCGACACGGATATTTTCGCACACGCATGAGCACCTTGTCTGATAGCGGCGCAGTCCGATTCACATATGCGTCTCTGGCGCTGCAATGGAATTGAGTCAGCATGCAGGCGGATCGCTATTCCCGGATGGTTTCCTGGCTCAAGGTGCTCTTCCCCCTGATCGCGTTGGCATTGCTCTCGACCCTGTTCCTCCTGTCGAGGGCGATCGAACCCGGCGATGTCATCCCCTTCGCCGAAAAGGAAATCCAAGAGCGCCTGCGCGACCAGCAGATTACTGGCCCGTTCTTTTCCGGTGTCACCGCGGATGGCGACCAGATCGCCTTCTCGGCAGAAAAGCTGATCACTCCGAGCGGCGAGACCGGGGCGAACCGCGCGCAGCGTGTCCATGCGGAGCTCGACCTGTCGCAGGGTACGGCGATCACCTTGCAGGCGCGCGAAGCCAATGTCGCCCTGTCGCGCGATGAGGCGGAGCTTAGCGGCGACGTGATATTCACGAGCTCTACCGGATACCGGATCAGCACGGACCGACTGATCTCCGAACTCACCGCGCTCAATGTCCAGTCGCCGGGGCCAGTCGAGGGTATTGGGCCTGCTGGCACAATCACCGCGGGAAGCATGTCGTTGACCGCGCCGCAGAAGGGCGGCGCCGTGCAATTGATTTTCAAAGACGGCGTGAAACTGGTATACGAACCCTCGAAAATGGAAGAGTGACCTGCCGTGAGATATTTGCGATTTCTGCTGTTTGCCCGGACCCGGGCCATGCTGGTTCTTGCGGTTCTGTCGCTGATTGGGCTGACGCATCCGCTGTTTGCACAGGGCGCCAGTGTCGCCTTCGGTACGATCCGTCAGGACACCAGCCTCCCGGTCGAGGTCACGGCGGATAATCTTGCCGTGGATCAGGGAACGGGCGTCGCCACTTTCAGCGGCAATGTCGAGATCGGTCAGGGCGACATGCGGCTTTCGGCCGCCGTGGTCGAAGTGGTCTATCGCGAAAAGAACAAGGGGATCGCGCGGCTGGAGGCTTCCGGCGGTGTGATATTGGTGTCGGGGGAGGATGCCGCGGAATCGCAGCGGGCGGAATACGACATCGATGACGGCACTATCGTGATGATCGGCGACGTGCTGCTGACCCAGGGCGGTAATGCGCTCAGTGCTGAACGGATGCGCGTGCATCTGAGCGATGGTACCGCCGAGATGTCCGGCCGGGTAAGAACCATATTGCAGCCTGGCGGCAACGATTGATGGCGCGGCCTACGTTGGAGGTAGCCGAGGGAACGCCGGGATTGCGCATCGCGCATTTGCGCAAATCCTATCGCAAGAAGGCGGTGATCCGCGATTTCTCGATGCAGCTCGACCGTGGCGAGGTGGTCGCCCTGCTCGGCCCCAACGGGTCGGGCAAAACCACGACGTTCTATGCGATTGCCGGCCTCGTAACGCCGGAAGGCGGCAATGTCACGGTCGACGGCAAGGACGTGACCATGCTGCCGATGTATCGTCGTGCGCAGCTGGGTATCGGCTATCTGCCGCAGGAGATGAGTATCTTTCGCGGCCTCAATGTGCAGGACAATATCAGCGCAATTCTCGACATTTCCACGCCCCACCGCCATCAGCGCCGCGAGCGGCTGGAGGAATTGCTGTCGGAATTCTCCATCGAGCATCTGCGCCGTGCCTCGGCTTTGGCCCTGTCGGGCGGGGAGCGGCGCCGGGTGGAGATCGCCCGTTGCCTGGCGGCGAACCCGAAGTATCTGCTGCTCGACGAGCCTTTCGCCGGCGTCGATCCGATCTCCGTCGGAGATATCCGCCAGCTTGTCGCTGATCTGAAGAACCGGGGCATCGGCGTCCTGATCACCGATCACAACGTGCGCGAGACGCTGGAAATCGTCGATCGTGCCTATATCCTGCATGAAGGACGGGTGCTGATGTCCGGGAGTCCCGAGGAAGTGGTAGAGAATGAAAACGTCCGCCGGGTCTATCTGGGGGACAATTTTCGTATCTCGTGAACCAAGCTCTTCCATCGCCCTGCCGACCGGTCTGACGCCATTGACTCTTTGTCGGTATTTGGGCCTCATTGTCCTTGGGCAGGAGAATGTTCCTGTTTGATACCATGCGGGTATCGACGTCAGTCCGGAAAGGGAAACAAGAGCGAACCAGCTGCCCATCGTTCTGCTGCGAAGCGCTCTAGCGGCGCCCATCTCGCGAGCAGGAAAGCCAAACACGAGGAGAGATCATGCGGTACCAGATCAGTGGCAAACAGATCGACATCGGAGAAGCATTGCGAACCCATGTGACGAACGAGCTCGGCGAAATTGTCGAGAAATACGCCCAGCGGCCAACCGATGCGCAGGTGGTGTTCTCGAAGTCGGCACATTTGTTCGCCTGCGAATCGACGGTCCATCTCTCCACCGGCCTCACCGCCTCCGCCAAAGGCTCCGCGACGGAAATCTACGGTGCCTTCGAGGCCTGCAGGGAGAAGCTCGACAAGCAGTTGCGACGCTATAAGCGCCGGTTGAAGGACCATTACAAGGAGCGGAGCGAACCGGTTGAACTTTCCGGCGCCTCATCCTATATCCTCGCCTCTGATAGCAACGCTGACGCGCAGGAACCTGACAGCCTCCAACCCATGATTGTCGCCGAGATGCAGACCAAGATTGCAACCTTGTCTGTGGGCGAGGCCGTCATGCAGATGGAATTGGCAGGCGCACCCGTGCTGTTGTTTCGCAAGGAAGGCAAGGATGGGTTGAACGTCGTTTATCGTCGCGAAGACGGCAATATCGGCTGGATCGATCCATAATCAACTGGATACGGCGGATGACTTCCGCCATCGGAACAGAGCAAGTGGCATGGATTTTGCAGATCTCCTGAAACCGGAGGCCGTGAAGGTATTGACCTCGGCCTCCAGCAAGAAGCGGCTGATGCATGACATCGGCGAATTGATGGCTCAGGCGCATGGGCTTCATGCTGCCGAGGTTGTCGATGCGTTGATCACGCGTGAGTCCCTGGGGCCGACCGGGGTGGGTCACGGCGTTGCCCTGCCCCATGCCCGACTCGAAGGTCTCGACGTGGTGCTCGGGGCTTTCGTGCTGCTCGACAAGCCGATCGACTTCAATTCCGTCGATCGGCAACCTGTGGACATCGCCTTCGCTCTGTTTGCGCCGGAGGATGCCGGTGTCGAACATCTGAAGGCGCTGGCATTGGTGGCGCGGACCTTGCGGGATCCTGCCATCTGCTCGAAATTGCGCGCCAACCCGGATCCGGCGACGCTCTATACGATCCTTACCTCGGATAAATCCAACAAGGCCGCCTGACGCACGCCGTCGCTCAGCGCCAGGGGCCGAATCCGAACATCAGGTAGTCGCGCTGATAGGCCGCCTGCCCCAGGCTTTCGATCTCCTCGTCATAGATATCGTCAAGCGTGAACGGTTCGCTTGCCTTGGCCACGTCAATCGACGGCGCGGCCCCATGCCCGACAGATCGTGCAAGCTCATGCAGCTGCTGTCCCAGCTCCTCTTCACGGATGATCCGATCCGGCAACAGCAGCTCGCCGAAGCCCTGTACTGCCGCACTTTGACTGCACCAGGCAGCATCGACGCGGATGGCGGTCTGCCCGGATAGATTGGCCTTGAGAAAGGTCAGGAAGGTGACGAAAGCGGCACGATGCGCCGCGATGTCATAAGTCGCGTCCGGTCCGTTCTCCGGCAGCGGCAGCCCATGTTGGCGGATCAGCGTCTGGCGCAATTGCAGGTAGCTTTCCGGGCCGGTCCCCAGAATATGACGGCAAAAGGCATGATGTGCCCGGGCCAGTGGATGGCGCAACACGGTGAAGCTGCGGTGACCCGGGCGCTGCCGTTTCCAACGCCGCAGTTCCTTCTGGTTCATTTTGCGGTGCAGGGCCGTCTGGGCAACCCCGTCGAGCCGCGCCAGCCAGTCCACGACCTGCGCTTCCGGTCCTCCACGCAGCGGCAGATAGAGCAGCGGGCTTTGCGCCGCGGCCACGTAGGAAGGCACCACCGGACCGCGCCGCGGCTCGAAGTTCGGCGTCCGGGTCAGATCGAACCGGTCAAGCCGGGCCAGCGCCTCAACCATATCATAGGGATTGCTGACCTTGGCGGTAACCGGGCTCGGATTCTGTTTCTTGAGCTCGCGATCCAATGCGTCCAAACGTTCATCAATGCCTAGAAAGGCCGCCAGCCCGTTCATCACATCGAGGTTCTGCAAATCCTCGTAAGCGATATAAAAGGCAGTCTGCCCGCTCGTCTGCAGCCGATTCAGCAGCTTGATCTGGAAATCCTGCAATGCGGTCAAATGGGCGCCGAACTCATCGGGATCGAACCGTGCCAACGCGGCCTTGCGTGATTTCACATTGGTCAATTTCCATTGCCCTGTGGCCTGTGCGATCTTCCAGCTGACGTAGCTTTCGACTGGGTTGCGGGTCAGAATGATCTTGGCGCAGCGTCGGTCCGCGATGATGTCGTCGAAGATACGGGGGTCATGATCGTGGAAATAGCGAAATCCCCCCAGCGTGGCGCGGTCCCCACGGATCGCGTCCAAAAGGTCGCCCGGTTTCGCATCGCGGCGTTTCTGGTCGATACCGAGGATCGGCTTGTTGTCGGGATAGCCGATGAAATGCGGATTGAATGCCTCGCCGTGGCAGGTAATCCCCGCGAAGGCGTTGAGGTTGGTTTCGAGAAAATTCGAGCCCGTGCGCATCTCTGCGAAAATCACGAAACTGTCGAAGGCCTGGGTCATGGGTCAGCGCACCAGATAGGGTTTGCGGGCAGGTTGACTGCTGTTGGAAGCCCCGCGTTCGACTGGAAAATCGCCCATCAGATAGGGATGCATTCCCTGATTTTTCAGATTTTGAAGAAACTGGCCGAATCCGCTCAGATCGACCATGCGCGGTGCTTCGGAAAGTCGGCGCAATCTCGTGCGGCCAATCTCATCGAGTATGCCCTGCAGCGGTTCCATCGGGGCTTCGATGAATTCGGCCATGCTCCAGATCCGCACGCGTGCCTTGGTATAGGGCGAGCGCAGCACCTTCATATGCTCGCTCTCGATCTTTTGCAGCCGCGCGGCAATGCGTCGGATATCGGCGAAATCTAGGTTCGATCGAAACAACGGTACTGCCCAGGCACCGGTGATCACCGAGACCTGCGCATTCGCGTCCTTGGCGATACGCCAGTTGATGTCCTGATTGTCCGAAGGGCCGAACTGGAAACATTGGCGTTCGCCACGGGTATTCCAGATCAGGTTGGTCAGGAAGGTTCCGCAATTGTAATCGCGCAGAGACGTCGAATCGCTGAGCGCACCATTGATCGCCGTCTGCCCGTCGGCAAATTCCGCGCGTTCGGTGGCGAAGAGATGCCCATGTACCCGAGCACCGGTCGCCTTGGCGAGCCAGGGCTCAAAATTTTCGAATAGTTCGGAGAACCCCTGAAACATCGAATAGGGTGCGGCGGTGATGCCGTTCTCCCAGTCCTCGTTGGGAAACCGGCTCTGCATATAGAGACCCGCACGGCCGCGTGTGCGCCGTTCGACTGCCTTGGCGAAGATCCGGTCGATCTTGCCCGGGTTGGGTTCGGTCCGTTTCATTGCGCCCGCCGCGTCGGTCAGGAAGGCTTCATAGAGCCGATCGGCATGAGGCCAGATCTTGCGCGCCACAAAACAATCGGAACGCCGCAGAAGCTGCAGATGATCATCATAGAAGATATGCGGCTTGCCCTGGAAATCAAATTTCGACAGAGTCAGCGATCGGCTCTCGATACGGGTCGAATATTGCCGCGCCAGAGTCTGGAAATAGCTTTCGTCTGGTATCCAGACATGGCGGAAGAACCTGTCATAGGTCGGGCGCTCGGGATCCTGCAGGATCGCGGAGAGGGTGCGGCGGCTTAGGCACCACCATTGCGAGCCCATATGGGGCAGGATGCCGTTCGGCATCTTGCGGCGCAGCTTGAGCCGACGCTGGAATTCGACGGTGCGGTCGAAAAGGTAGCGATGGCGTTTCCAGGCGAATGGAAACCGCAGGGTGAACCGCTCGTGATCGAGACCGCCGACCGTCCAGGGCACATCGGCAGTCGTGGCGCTCTCGATGAAGTCGGTATGGGGCCGGGCAGCGAGATAATCGATCAGCTCCTGCACCGGGCGCAGCGGCAGACAGGAGCCGGAGGCAAGATAGACATGCCGCACATCCGGAAAACGGGCCAACATCAGCTCGCTGGCCGCCTGCGAGGCAGCGACGATACCCCAGGTGCCCCATTCGCAGCGATAGCGGGACGAGAATTCCAGATTCGGCACATCGCGCAGCGCCTTTACGAAGGCCTCGTGGGTGCGTTTCGGCACGCTTCGGTCCACGTGGATTACCACCGGGCAGCCAGCCGCAGACCAATGCCGGGCCACCTGTTCGGCGCGGCCGAGCGCGGTATGCACCAGCATGACGATGCCGACGCTCATGCCCAGTTCCCCTTCGACATCAACCCGAGGATCTCCAGCTGACGCCAGTTGATGTAGCGTTCCGACCATTTGCACCAGAGCTGAGGATTCTCGCGCAGCCGTTCGGCATAGGCGCGATACTCGACCGAAGCCGCGTAATGCTGTCCGCGGGCCAGTTCCTCCTCTGCCTTGCCGGAAAACGTGTCGAGGAACTTGGCATGCAGAAGCACACCGGAAGCTTTCTCGCCGCCCCATTCGTCATAGACCTGGTTAAGCCCGCGCGGCAGCAACATATGAGTGGAGCTGACATAGGCATAGCGTCGGTCCCATTTGACCAGCGGCACCTTGTTCAGCGCAGGTGCCTTTTGTGGCGCTTCGGGGAAGAACACCCGGGCCCGGGGGCCGCCCTGTATCCACAGGTTGGTAAACAAAGGATTGCGCGACATGGTGTAATTGCCACTGTCGAACCAGGAGGCGATCTCGATCGGGTTCTGACCTTCCTGATAGGGCTGCGAATCCAGTCGCCCCTTGGGATACATGTCCAGCAACATCGCCGAGAAGGATCTGATCGACGAGGCATCGAGCCAGTCGGTCAAGGCCCGGAGCGGCCGGGTATCACAGAAAGGATAGACGAGAAATTCATCTGGATCTACCGTGAGCGCCCAGTGCCCGTGGGCATATCTCATCTGCAACCAGTTCAGCCAATCAACCCCGAAGCGCGCGCGCTTGTAGCTCGACTTGCTGGACCAGACCGAGACATCGGGTTGCTCCGTCAGATATTCGAGCGCGCCGTCATCGCTGTCATTGTCGACAAAGAAGAAATGACCGATTCCGAGCTCGCGATAATAGTCGAGAAAGAATGGCAGACGGATACGTTCATTGCGCTGTGTGCAGAAGAGCAGCAGGTCGTCCGGGCGGATCTGTCCGGTGCGGTTGGCGATGCGTTTGAGCTCACGTCGCTTGCGAAAGGCTCTGATCCGCCATCTCTTGCGCTGTAGTCTCAGCCGATATGACTGGAAGATACCCACACACTGCCCTTTACCACCGGGATCACCCGCACTTTTCAACGCGCTATCAGGTTAACCTTAACACCGTCTTGAAGTGTGAGGTCCATGACGGGGCGACGAAACCCGACGTCATCTGCGCTTTCAGCGGTTCCAGAGCCCAGCTCTCTATCCTACGTCTCCACAAATAGCTGTCCGAGACAGGGAGGTAAACGCCATAATCCCCCAGTATTTCCCGCAGCACCGGCAGATTGTTGCATAAAACACGCGTTCCCAACGCCGCAGCCTCGATCGGCGGCAGGCCGAAGCCCTCGGCAAGACTGGGGAAGAGCAACCCGGCGCTATTGCGCATCAATGGTGCAATAGCAGAGTCCGGGAGGACGGAGAGTTCCCTGATGCGCCCATCTGCAGGCAGATTGTCGAGCCGGGCAAAGACCTTGTCGTTGTTCCAGCCGCGTTTGCCGCAGATCAGCAGCAGCGGCGCGGCCTCCCCCCAACCCTCCCAGATATCGAGAAGGAATTCATGGTTCTTGCGGGGTTCGATGGTGCCGAGCATGAGAAAATAGGGCTCCTGCGGCAAAGATCCGCCCGGCTGCGGCTCCGGCATGTCAATTCCGAGATGCGCGACCACGCCGGGAGGGATGCGACCCCATTGCGCCAGATAGGTCTCGCTGCGCTGCCGGGTATCCTGCGAATTGTAGATCACTCGGTTGGCATATTTCCCGATCCGTTGAAGCTTCTTGCGGAATCGGACCACCGTCACGGGACGCTGGAACTCGGGGTATTCGAGAGGGATCACATCATGCAGCAGCACCGAAATACGCCCACCCGCCTGCCGGACACCGGAAAGCACACGGATGGTCAGGTTGCTATGTCCGACATTGTAATAGTCGAACCCTTGCGGCAGATATCGCCGCAGCAAAGCTGCCATCCGGTGCGGGGCGGCACGTGCAATTGCCAGGCGCCGGGCCGTCGTCTCCGCGCGTTTCAGCACTTCGCTGCGCCGTCCCGCAAGGTTCGACAACAAATCGGACGTGTCCCAATCGAGCCGTTCGCGAAGCCGCCTGTCGAGCTCAACCAGTCCGTCTCGGTCCAATAGCAGATAGCCGAATGCGCTGCGCAGCAATCCGTAGAGCGGCGGGTCGTCCTGCAAGAGATGACGCAGATAGGCCCGTTCAACCCGATCCACGCCGGTGACCACATGCCCCGCCCGGCGCAGGCTGCGGGTCAGATCGAGCAGCCGAGCCGGGGGCACTTCAGGCCGCGTAATGGCCGGTCTGATGCCATTTCCACGCGTCATGGATCATCAGCTCCAGCGTCGAACGCGTCGGCGTCCAACCAAGCTCAGCCTCCGCGCGTGTCGAACCGGAGACCAGCTTGGTACAATCGCCCGGACGACGCGGTCCTTCCACAAAAGGCACGTCACGCCCGGTTGCATCACGGCTGGCCTCCATCACCTCGCGCACCGAGAACCCGCTGCCCGTACCGAGGTTGAAAACCCGGCTCCCGCGGTCCGCCTGAAGCCACCGCAGGCCGAGCACATGGGCATCGACCAGATCGCACACATGTACATAATCGCGGATACAGGTGCCATCGGGCGTGTCATAATCTGTACCAAACACCGTGAGCGCATCACGCTTGCGCTCAACCGCGTCCAGTATCAGGGGGATCAGATGGGTCTCGGGGCGGTGGAACTCGCCGATCTCGGCTTCCGGATCCGCGCCGGCGACGTTGAAATAGCGAAAGATCACGTGGCGCAGCGCATGTGCTGCCTCGAAATCACGCAGGATATCCTCGATCGCACGTTTGGACGCGCCATAGGCATTGATCGGGAGCTGGACGCTTTGCTCGTCGAGCACGACGTTGTCCTGATCGCCATAGGTTGCACAGGTGGACGAGAAGACGAAATCGAGACACTGCGCCGCCACGGCAGCCTCCACCAGGTTCAGCGAGCCCTGCACGTTGTTGCGCCAATAGCCACCGGGATCCTGCATGCTTTCGCCGACCTGGCTTAGGGCGGCGAAATGCATGACGGCAACCGGCTCATATTGCGCGAAAACCCGGTCGAGTGCTGCACGATCCAGCAGATCGCCTTTAACGAAGGGGCCGAACTTCACTGCATCCCGCCAACCGGTAGCGAGATTGTCGAAGGTGACCGGGGTGAACCCGGACGCCTTCAGAGCCTTGCAGGCATGGGAGCCGATATAGCCCGCGCCACCGGTAACCAGAACATTACTCATAACTCATACGCCTTCCGCGACTGTTATTGCGCGGCCTTGTCCTGCGACATCAGGTTGCGCAGATAGCCGTCCAGATCATCGCGCAGCTCTTCCCGTGCCAGGGCGAAGGCCACTGTCGCCTGCAGGAAACCCGCCTTCGAGCCGCAGTCGAAACGCTGGCCGGCGAAGCGATAGCCATAGACGTTGCTGCCCTGTGCAATCTCCTGCGCGATCGCGTCGGTCAGCTGGATCTCGCCACCCGAACCGGCGCTGATGTTGTCGAGATTCTGCAGAACGCCGGGCGACAGGATATAGCGCCCGATCACCGCCAGGTTGGAGGGAGCCTCCGATGCCTTCGGCTTTTCCACCATGCCCTTGATCCGAACCATCTGGTTCATATCTTCGGCAATGTCGAGCATGCCATACATCGACGAATCGCTTGGATTGACCTCCATTGCCGCGACCATGTTACCGCCTGTCTCTTCATAGGCTTCGACCATCTGTTGCAGACAGGGCTTTTCCGCCGCAATCACGTCGTCGGGAAGAATCACCGCAAAGGGTTCATCGCCGATCAGTCGCCGCGCGCACCATACCGCATGGCCGAGACCGAGCGCCTTGTGCTGGCGAATATAGGCGATGGCGCCGCTCTCCATGTTGGTGCGCTCCAGCACCTTGAGCAGCTTGTCCTTGTTCTTGGCACGCAACTGCTGTTCCAGCACCGGGGCATGGTCGAAATAATCCTCAAGTGCGCCTTTGCCTCGCGAAGTCACGAAGATGAATTCCTTGATCCCGGCGGCCCGGGCCTCATCGATCGCATATTGGATCAACGGCTGATCCACGAGGGTCATGATCTCCTTGGGGACCGATTTGGTCGCCGGGAGGAAACGTGTCCCCAAACCTGCGACCGGGAAAACGGCTTTCGTGACTTTTCTGTTCATGAGTTACCTCTGTCTTAACCTGGTTTAAAACTGGCCCGGTCACGCCGGGCACTTCTTAATGACAATCTGACTATATTAGCGGGCTTATGTAGGATTTCACCCGGTTGTTTCGCAATGCTAGCAAAAACTGGCAATAAATGCAGTGCATATATGATATATGCTACAACCAGCGGTTACCATGCCCCGTTGCCCCGCTGCGGCGTTATCCGCGCATGTTCCTGAATTGCACGTTGTTCGCTGGTTGCCCATCGCAGCAACGGTTCGTCCCGCTCAGCGCGCCCGGAGACACCACCGCGCTGCAACCAGTATCCCCCGGCCTCAAAGCTGACCTGATGAAACAGGGCACTGCGCGACAGGAGCAGCAGGGTGACGATCCTGCCCGCACGCACAAGACGCTCCGCATCCCGTCGCGCGGCGGCGCTGCGCAACCAATTCGCGGTCAACCAGACATGTTCCCTCTGCGGTGCCGGAAAGGGGCGAAACGGCGATAGCGGGCGGGAGGTAAGCCCCGGTGCGCCGCACGGCCGATTGCGGCCGACCTCATAGCCCGCATCGAGCCGTTCGAGCAGATAGCGCACCTCGCGCGGCTCCAGCGTGCCGACAACCAGATGGCGGATCAGCCTGCGTCGCTGACCATCCCGCAACCGGCACCATTGGCTAAACCTTGCGGATTTCGGCACATGTTTGCGCTGAAATACCGCCCAGCTCGCACCGATATCGAAGAGATCACGCGGCGCGCGATTGCGGTGTCGCATACAGTTGGCGGCAAACCCGTGATGCACCTCCGCCAGCGGCGCGATCGCCGTCGCATGGCCCGCCCCGGCCAGCCGCATGTTGAGGTCGGTCTCATCGAGATAGTAATGAAACGCCGGGTCGAAGCCACCCAGGGCGACCAGCACCTCACGGCGGATCGCCATGTTGGTCCCCTCGGTCTTGACCGCGTAGCCTGCCGGTGGCGTAGGCACATGGGGCTCCGCCCCCTTGACCTCAAGCCTCTCCGGCTCGCCAAGCGCATCGAGCGACCGGGCGCGCCACTGAAAGGAGATGCCATTGCGCCCGCGCACGAAACCGCCCATGGCAGCGACGTCCCGCTTTGCAGCCGGTCCCGTCAGATGTCGCAGCCATTGCGGCTCCGGTACCGCGTCGTCATCGATGAAGGCGATGATCTCACCCGCCGCATGGTCGACCCCAAGATTGCGCGCCGCGGAAATGTTCGGCTCATCGTAATGCACGAGTTTGAGGCAGGACGCGAATTGCGTTTTCGCCGCGGCTGCGATGCCGCTCGGGTCCGCGACGACCACAACCTCGAAACGAGGATATTGCAATTGGGAGACACCCAGCAGACAGCGGGTGAGCGCGGCGGGCCGACCCCGGCTGACAATCACCACGCTGACCGCAGGGTCGCTCACTCAATCCCCATCTTGGCCATCATCGCTTCGAGCTTCGGCACATCCTCGGGATTGTTCAGCTCCCAGAACTCACGTCCCCGCGCTTCGACTTCCACGCAGAGCACCGCGCGTCCGTTCTCCATGAAACGCAGTTGCTCCAGGCCTTCGAGCTGCTCCAATGGTCCGGTCGCCCAAGACGGATATGCCGCCAGCGCCGCGGGGCGATAGGCATAGACCCCGACATGGTGGAAAACCGGGCTCGGTTCGCTCTGCGCATAGGAATGTGCGGTGAAGGGCACGACCTCTTTGGAGAAATAGAGCGCCGTTTTATCTGCGGCAAAAACCGCCGTGGTCCCGCCAACCCGGCCTGCCTTGCGATCGGCCAGCAGCGCGTTCAGCGTCGCCCCGTCGCAGCGCAGCACCGGCGTGGCGATATCGGCATCAGGCGCATCCCGAAGGCCCTTAACGAGGCTTTCGACAAACCAATGCGGCGTCAGTGGCGCATCGCCCTGTAGATTGACCACGATGTCAAAGCCACCGCCCAAGGCTGCATGGGCCTCGGCGCAGCGTTCGGTCCCGTTGGCGCAGCTTTCGGAGGTCATCACCACCTCGGCACCGAAAGCTTCGGCGGCCTTTCTGATCCTGTCATCGTCAGTGGCAACGACCACGCGGTCCACCCCTTGCACGCCACAGGCAGCCCGCCAACTGCGCTCGATCAGGCTGCGCTTCTCGCCCCCGGCACCAGTCAGGGCCACGAGCGGCTTGCCCGGATAGCGGGTCGACGCATAGCGGGCGGGGATGATGACCAGGACCGACATCAGCCTGCCTTCAGCGCAACGCCCGGCGCATGAGCGATGAAGAACGGATTGGCAAATCCCTCTTTGCCATAGCGCAGCGGGGTCAGATCGTCGAAACGCACGACCGCGCCACCGGCCCCGCTCAGCACCGCATGCCCTGCCGCCGTGTCCCATTCCATCGTGCGCCCGACGCGAGGATAGAGATCAGCCTCGCCTGTCGCCACAAGGCAGAATTTCAGGGAGGAGCCGGCGCTTTTCATGTCGCGCACCGCATATTTGCCGATGTAATCGTCGGTGGCCTGATCGCGATGCGACTTCGACGCCACGACCATGAGCGCGTCGTTATCCGCCTCCGAAACCGAGATCTCGCGCAATGCGCCGGGCCGTTCCTTTTCGAACGCGCCGGTTTCCTCGACTGACTGGCCATCGGCCCGGGTGAAGAACATCCGCCCCTTGGCCGGCGCATATACGACCCCCCGTGTCGGCACGCCCGCCTCGACAAGAGCGATGTTGACGGTGAAGTCGCCGCGCCGATGAATGAATTCCTTGGTCCCGTCCAGCGGATCGACGATCAGAAAGGTATCCCCCTTTGCGTCATGGGTCGCGGCCTGCTCTTCCGTCACTAGTATCACGTCGGGAAAGGCGGCACGCAGCCCGGCCGCGATGATCGCATCCGCCGCCTCGTCGGCCGCCGTGACCGGGCTGTCGTCCGATTTCGCCTTCACGTCGAAATCATCCTGACCATAGATTTCCATGATCCGCTCGCCGGCCTCCAACGACAGCCGCCGCATCACTTCCACCAATCTTTCGTAATCCACGCGGCTCATCCCCTTCGGCTGTCGTTGATTTGTACTATCGCCCTTCTTATGCTTTGCAGCTAACAGAACAGCAAGAATTCCGTGCAAGGCTGAACGATCAGGAGGCGCAGGACAGCATGTTCAAACCGATCCGAAAGCCACGGGGCCGTTTTGCTTCCGCCATCGGCATTGCCGAGCTGGTCTATCATTCGGTGGTGCGCTCGGTGCGCAAGACCCACAACAACGCCTTCATGGCCATCGCCATGAACATGTTGCAGGCGGTGATCTTCATCGCTGCCTTCTATGTGATGTTCACGGTCCTCGGCCTGCGCGGCGCGGCGATCAGGGGCGACTTCCTGGTCTATATCATGTCCGGAATCTTCCTCTACCTGACCCATACCAAGGCGCTCGGCGCCGTCGTCGGCTCCGAAGGGCCCGCGAGCGCGATGATGCAACACGCGCCGATGACGACAATCATCTCGATCGCCTCGGCCGCAGTCGGAGCGCTCTATATCCAGGTCCTGTCGCTCGTCACCATCCTGTTCGTCTATCACGTGGCCTTCACACCGCTGCAGGTCGAGCAGCCCTTCGCCGCCTTCGGCATGTTGCTCATCGCCTGGTTCACCGGCTGCGCGCTTGGGCTGGTGTTGTTGGCAGTCAAACCCTGGTTTCCCACCTTCGTCAGCCTGTTTTATACGATCTATCAACGCGCCAACATGATCGCATCGGGCAAGATGTTCCTGGCCAATACGCTGCCGGGTTTCATGTTGGCGATGTTCGACTGGAACCCCCTGTTCCACGTCATCGATCAGGCGCGCGGTTTCGCCTTCATCAATTACAACCCGCGCTACAGCACCTGGGAATATGCCTTCTGGGTTGGTGTGGTTCTGCTGATCATCGGGTTGATGGGCGAATTCTACACTCGCAAACACGCTTCGCTGAGCTGGAGCGCCCGACGATGATCCGCTCCCTGATCTGGCTGCTGTTCTTCCCGGCAGGCCCGGCGCAGGCCACCCAGGACGCATGGCCCGCCCTTTATGACGTTCATGGCGTTGCGCAAGGTGACCGACTCAATATCCGTGAACGCGACTCTTCAAATGCGCCGGTAATCGGCGCCTTGGCTCCGGACGCCCGCGATATCGAGCTGATCCGCCCCAACGACCGTCATACCTGGGCACTGATCAACACCGGCGAAGGCCGGGGGTGGGTCTCGCTCGCCTATATGACCCGTCAGCCCGGACAATGGCTCGGCGCGCTGCCGCCGCTCGCGCAATGTTTCGGGACCGAGCCGTTCTGGTCACTGCGTTTCGAAGCCGCGGACCGCGTCAGCCTGGCCACTCCCGAGATCGATCGGCTCGAAGGACGTATCACCGCGCGCCTCGGCTCGCTCTCGCGCCGCGACCATCACGCCCTGCTCTTCGAAACGCGGGGAACAGCCGTTCTTTCACAGCAAATCACCGCGCTTGTCACAGGCGGTGATTGCATTGACGGCATGTCGGACCGGGCTTTCGGGCTGGAGATCGACATGATCGCCGATTTCGGCTCCGGTCCGGCCCTCCATTCCGGCTGCTGTTGGCTCGCCCCCTGACTTCTTTGTGCATGAAATACTCATTCGACCACCCGCAGTGTCAGATTCAGGCGTCCGCCTTTTGGAAGCAACGTGGACGAGCCCGGCCTGATCCGGTCGATCCCGTGATAGGTCAGCCGCGCCGCGCCGCCCATTAACACCACATCGCCTGACTGCAACCACAGGGATTCCGTCCTGCCGCCACGGCTGGCATTGCCGATCCGCAACAACCCGTCGTCGCCGAGCGAAATCGAGACAACCGGGAAATCGAAATCGGCCTCGTCCTTGTCCTGGTGCAATCCCATCCGTGCCTCGGGGCCGTAATAATTGATGAGACAGCATTCCGGCTGCCGCGCTAGTCCGGTCAGCTGATCCCACACTTTCAGTACGGACGGGGGTATCTCAGGCCAGGCCCCGCCACTCGGATGTTCGTTAACATATCTATAGCCATTGCGATCCGAGAACCATCCGTAACGTCCCGCCGCGGACATCTGCACCGACATCTTCCTGCCATAGGGGGTATCAGGGCGAAACAGCGGTGCCTTGCGCACCACCGCGCGCACGGCGGCGAAGATCTCCTGCTGGGCCGCGGCGTCGAGCCGACCCTTGTGTATCTCGAAGCCCCGCAGCCGCAGAATCGTCATATCTTTACCGCTCCCTACCGCCAGCGCCACAAAACCGTGAAAAATGCTGCAATCCATCTTCTGGCAACGGTTGCAGGGTGGATTTTCGCTCCTTATATACGCTCCGAACCGCTGCAAGCCCATATCGCTTCAGTGTCACAGATCGGGGCAGGATGCCGCAACGGGTCCGCGCCTCGTGTCATCGCCTTGAATAACATGAGGGATCGAAAACATGGCCAAAGTAATTGGTATTGACCTTGGAACCACTAACAGCTGCGTCGCCATCATGGACGGCAGCCAACCCCGCGTGATCGAGAACGCCGAAGGCACGCGCACCACCCCGTCGATCGTCGCCTTCACCGACGACGAACGGCTCGTGGGCCAGCCGGCGAAGCGTCAGGCGGTCACCAACCCCGAGAACACTGTCTTTGGCGTCAAGCGCCTGATCGGCCGCCGCAACGACGATGCGGACCTGGCCAAGGACAAGAAGAACATGCCGTTCAACGTGATCGACGGCGGCAACGGCGATGCCTGGGTCGAAGCCAAGGGTGAGAAATACTCCCCGTCGCAGATTTCTGCCTTCATCCTCGGCAAGATGAAAGAAACCGCGGAAAGCTACCTCGGCGAGGAAGTGACCCAGGCGGTCATCACCGTGCCGGCCTATTTCAACGATGCACAGCGTCAGGCCACCAAGGATGCCGGCAAGATTGCCGGTCTCGAAGTGCTGCGAATCATCAACGAGCCCACGGCAGCGGCGCTTGCTTATGGTCTCGACAAGGAAAACACCCATACGATCGCGGTCTATGACCTCGGCGGCGGTACTTTCGACGTGACCATCCTCGAAATCGACGACGGCCTGTTCGAAGTGAAATCGACCAACGGCGACACGTTCCTTGGCGGCGAAGACTTTGACATGCGCATCGTCAACTACCTGGCCGAGCAATTCCAGAAAGAACACGGCGTCGACCTGACCAAGGACAAGATGGCGCTGCAGCGTCTGAAGGAAGCGGCCGAGAAAGCCAAGATCGAGCTGTCCTCCTCCAGCCAGACCGAAATCAACCAGCCTTTCATCTCGATGGGCAAGGACGGTTCGCCGCTGCACATGGTCATGAAACTGACCCGCGCCAAGCTGGAAAGCCTGGTTGGTGATCTGATCAAGGCCTCAATGAAGCCCTGTCAGGCCGCGCTTAAGGATGCGGGCCTGTCGGCCTCCGATATCGACGAAGTCGTTCTGGTCGGTGGTATGACCCGGATGCCGAAGGTGATCGAGGAAGTTACCAAGTTCTTCGGCAAGGAGCCGCACAAGGGGGTGAACCCCGATGAGGTCGTGGCGCTCGGTGCCGCCATTCAGGCCGGCGTGCTGCAGGGCGACGTCAAGGACGTGGTGCTGCTCGACGTGACGCCGCTGTCCCTCGGCATCGAAACGCTCGGCGGTGTCTTCACCCGTCTGATCGACCGCAACACCACGATCCCGACCAAGAAGAGCCAGATCTTCTCGACCGCGGAGGACAACCAGAACGCCGTGACCATCCGGGTATTCCAGGGTGAGCGCGAGATGGCGGCCGACAACAAGATCCTCGGCGCCTTCAACCTGGAGAACATCCCGCCCGCCCCGCGCGGCATGCCGCAGATCGAAGTGACATTCGACATCGACGCCAACGGCATCGTGTCGGTCGGCGCCCTCGACAAGGGCACCGGCAAGGAGCAGAAGATCACCATCCAGGCATCGGGCGGTCTGTCGGACGCGGATATCGAGAAGATGGTCAAGGACGCCGAAGAGAACGCGGAAGCCGACAAGGAACGCCGCGCCCTGATCGAGGCGAAGAACCAGGCAGAATCCCTGATCCATTCCACCGAGAAATCGCTGGAGGAGCATTCTGACAAGGTCGATCCGACAACGGTCGAGGCCATCGAACTGGCGATTGCCGCTTTGAAAGACGAACTGGAAACCGAGAATGTCGACAAGATCAAGTCCGGCATCCAGAACGTCACCGAAGCGGCGATGAAACTGGGCGAGGCGATCTACAAGTCGGCTCAGGAAGAAGGCGGCGACGATGGCGCACGGGCGGCGGCAGACGAGCCGCGCGGCGGAGCCGATGACGACATCGTCGATGCGGACTTCGAAGATCTCGATGACGACAAGCGCGCCTAAATTGTAGCCGGAGCGATTGATCGGGCCGGTCCGTCAGACGGGCCGGCCCGTCACGTTCCTAGCAGGAGCTGATGACCGATGGCAAAACGTGACTATTACGAGGTGCTTGGCGTTGCCAAAGGGGCCTCGGCCGACGAGATCAAAAAGGGCTACCGCCGCAAGGCGAAGGAACTGCACCCTGACCGCAATGGCGACAACCCCCACGCCGAGGCGAAGTTCAAGGAGGCCAACGAGGCCTACGAAATCCTGAAGAACGCTGACAAGAAGGCGGCTTATGATCGCTATGGCCATGCGGCCTTCGAAGGCGGAATGGGCGGTGCCGGCGGCGGTCGCCCGGGCGGCGGCTTCGGCGGGGGTCAGGGCGATTTCTCCAGCGCATTTTCCGATGTATTCGATGACCTTTTCGGCGATTTCATGGGTCAACGCGGCGGCGGTGGCGGCGGCCGACGGGCCGCGCGCGGCGCCGATCTGCGCTACAATCTCCGGATCACGCTGGAAGACGCGTTCAGCGGTCTGCAGAAGTCGATCAGCGTGCCGACCTCCGTACAATGCGGCTCCTGTGACGGCTCCGGCGCCGAAGGGGGCGCCGAACCGACGACCTGTCCGACCTGTTCGGGCATGGGCAAGGTTCGTGCCCAGCAAGGTTTCTTCACCGTCGAGCGCACCTGTCCGACCTGTTCGGGCATGGGGCAGATCGTCAAGAATCCCTGCAAGACCTGTCGCGGTGCAGGCCGAGTCGAGAAAGACCGGCAATTGTCCGTGAATATCCCCGCCGGGGTGGAGACCGGGACGCGGATCCGGCTTGCCGGTGAAGGTGAAGCCGGGATGCGTGGCGGTCCGGTCGGCGATCTCTATATCTTCATCGAGGTTCAGGAGCATGAGCTCTTCGAACGCGATGGCCCGAACCTGTTCTGCCGGGTTCCGGTTTCAATGAGCACCGCCGCGCTCGGCGGCAGCATCGAAGTGCCCACGATCGATGGTGGGCGCGGCCGTGTGCAGGTGCCCGCAGGCAGCCAGTCGGGTCGCCAGATGCGCCTGCGTGGCAAGGGCATGCCACCGCTGCGGGGGGGTGGCACCGGTGACATGATCATCGAGCTCGCGGTCGAGACACCGGTCAACCTGACCAGCCGTCAAAAGGATTTGCTGCGCGAATTCGAAGAGCTCGCGGAGAACAACAACCCCGAGAGCAGCAACTTCTTCTCGAGCGTCAAATCCTTCTGGGACAGCATGAAAGGCTGATCCGTATTATATGCGTCGGCTCTGATCGACATGAAAGGGCGGGGTCATCCCGCCCTTTTTCCGTGCCAGGGCAATTAACCGGAAAGTAACCGATGCCCGGCATCTTGGCTTCATGAGCCGTCCAGCATCGAACTTTTCCGAGCAAGCCCTGCCCTCCCTGCTGGAAGGGAGCGCCAAGGCCAACCGTGCGACGCTCAAACCGCCGTCCTACCTTGCTGACCATCGACAGCGCCTCCGGACAAGGTTCCGTGAGGGCGGAGCCCAGGCGATGCCGGATTACGAATTGCTCGAACTGGTTCTGTTCCGCGCCATCCCTCGACGCGATGTCAAACCACTGGCGCGGGCGCTGATGGATCAATTCGGCGACTTCAACCGCGTAATCGCCGCTGACACCGCACGCTTGCGCGACGTAACCGGCATCGGGGATGCGGTGATCACCGAATTGAAGGTGATCGAAGCGGCGGCGCAAAGGATGGCCCGCGCCAGGATCCTGCAGCAGCATGTAGTTTCAAACTGGAACGCCTTGCTCGATTACTGCCATATCTATATGGCGCATCGCGAGACGGAACAGTTTCGCGTGCTGTATCTCGACCGCAAAAACGTTCTGATTGCCGATGAGGTGCAGGGTCGGGGAACGGTGGATCATGTGCCGGTCTATCCGCGTGAAGTGGCAAAACGAGCGCTCGAGCTCAACGCCTCCGCGTTGATCCTAGTGCATAATCATCCGTCGGGCGATCCGAGCCCTTCGCAGGCGGACATTTCGATGACCGAACAGATCAAGACCGCCTGCGATGCGCTTGGACTGGTGCTTCATGATCATCTAATCATCGGTAGAGGACGCGAGCTCAGCTTCCGCAGTCAAGGCTATCTCTGATCCAGCCTAGCGGACCCAAACCTCGACGCGCCGGTTGACCTGTCGGCCCCATTCGCTGTCGTCACAAGCCATCGGCATCGCCTCCCCGAACGCATCGACATCGAGTTGCAGACGTTCGGGATTGGCGGTGACCGCTGCCGCGATCACGGCGCGGCGTACCGCCTCGGCGCGGCGCAAGGCAATGTCGCGATTGGCCGTCGCAGGCCCGTCCCCATCGCTAAAACCGACGAAGACCAGGCGCCTCGTGTCATATTGCCCCTGCTCCAACGCCAGGGCCAGTTGCTGCACATTCGATCGTGACTGCGCATCAAGCCGGATCGATCCGGCCTCGAACCGGAACGTGGTACTCAGTCGCGCCAGAGGCGAAAGAGTCGCAGCCATCCGCTGCAATTCTTCCAGCGAGGTTTCGGAGCCGGCGGCCGATATGGCATTCGCGAAACGGTTGCCCTGTTCGTCAATGGAGATTTCCTCGGGCCGCTGATCCACGAAACCGGCCCGCCGGATCACGTTCTGCGCCGTCGGCCCCTGAATGAATCCGAGAAACTCCCGACCGATCAGCGGCAGCCGGCGTGCCGGAAAATACAGGAACATCGGCGCGGTGAGCGGGTAGTCCTCCGTCTTAACGCTGCGCCGGGTGGCGGACAGCGCGAAACCGCACCCTCCGGTCAGGACCAGCATCTGGCTTTCACGCCGTTCCGAATAATTGGTCACACCGAGTGAGAAACTATCCGCCGTGATCGCTTCGGCCAGAGTTTCGGGCAACGGATGCCGGGTGACCGTCTCGGCTATCTCAAGTTCGATCGGGCGCATCACCTGGTTCTCGATGGCCTGTGCCAGGCCACTGCGTGAATCCGGCAAATGCAACTCGATCGGCGCATCCGGGCCGCCAAGTGCTTGCCAATTGGTGATCTTCCCCGCCAATACGCGGGCCAATTGTCGCGGCGTGATCTCGCGCAGAGGGTTGCCCGGCGCCACCACCGGCACCAGAGCATCCAGCGCCAGCACCCGGCTGCGGTTTGCCCCGGTCAGATCGCCGAGCCCTGCTTCGCGCGCGTTGATCCGCTCCTTGCGGCGGATCTCGCGCAGCGCCATGACGATATCGGCTTCATCCGCAAGCAGATCGGCGAACCCTTCATCCGTATTGCTGGCACGGAAATGAAACCGCGCGGCGAGCTTGTCGCCTTCGGTCCGGGTCAAGGACAGGGTAAATAGTCCCGGTCCGTTTTCGTCGCGGGTCACGGAATATCCATCCCTCTGCGCGAAGGCTTCGACCAGAGCAGGCATCAACACCGCGCCCATGCTGGCCGCCCCCGACAGCCGCAGCTCGGCGACGTAATCCTCCAGGTTCGGGCAACCGGGACCGAGACAGCGCACACCGGAGCCGTCCACCGTCAACTCGCCATATTCCGTGTCCAGCCGATAGAATTCACCGTCGAAACCGGAAAGCGTGCCGCTAACCTCGACCTTGCCGTCGCGAGAGGTCAGGGTGACGTCCTGCGCGTTCGCCGCCCCCGCTGGGCTGAAAAGAAAGAGTGCGGCGCAAACCGCCGCACGCTTGATGCTGATCATGAGACCCCGCAGAATTAACTATTTCTGCGCGACTTTCATGTCTTGGAGCAGATTATTCAACACCAGAAAGCCACCAATGGTGTCGCAGTCCGGAACTGCGAGGGTCAGATCCCTGCTGCGAACCTGCCCGGCCCCGCTCAGCTCCAGTGCCTGCGCCTCGATTTCCATGCCGCAATTCTGCGCGCTTATTTCGGTCTCGACGCTCAGATCGACTTTGCCACCCGGCGCTGCCGCGGCTGCCGGAAAGCTGTAAACCTCGGCCATCAGGGGGTCGGACACGTCGGTATTCCCGAGCTGCACCAGATAGCCGCTCTCGCCCGTCATCGCTGCGCTCATTTCTCCGGGCGCTTCGGCCCAGACATGGCCCTCCGCACCGTAGTCAGCGCCGAATTCGCGGGCGTGGATCTGGAAACCTGTGTCGCCCTTCCATTGCAATACCACTCGGTCGAAATCGGTAAGATCGTCGACTCTGGTCTGAGCCACCGCGCCCTCACCATTTCCAAAGGCTAGGATGAACACCGCATCACGCGCAAGGGCGGGAATTTCGAGATCGAGGCTGCCCTCGGCAGAGGTGGTCTCCGTGAAGATCATGCCATTGTGATGGATGCTGATGCGCTCATTGGGCAGGCAGGACGCCGAAAGGCTGAGGCTGACCATCGCCGCCTGCATCGCACGCGCCTCGGCTTTCATGGCGCAATCTGGTGTGGCAACCGCGTTGGGCAGATCGGGTCGCGGCAGGAGCGGCGGCGGCGAGCGCTTGGCAACGCGACTATTCGAGCCGGGCAGATCTACCGCGTCATCGTAAACCGCAGAGGTCAGGGTGATTGACTCGACATCTAGCAGCGTGTGTTGAGCCTGCAAGATCGCCTGTCTTTCGGCGCTCACCTTGCTGTAGCGTTGGTCCGCGATATCCGAACTCTGCATCACGAATCCTACGGCGGCAGCGCAGCCCAACGTGCCAGCCGCGGTCAGTACTTCCTTGCCTCGTGCCATCGTTACTCTCCTCACCGGAATCGCTACAAGGATAAGGATAGTCCAGGATCAGGGCTATCTTGTGGCGCGAAGGTGTGGATTCATGGCGCGATGCCCCGGCTCAGGCCAGCCGGCCGTGACAATGTTTGAACTTCTTGCCGGAGCCACAGGGGCAGTCGTCATTGCGCGCGGGATTGCCCCAGGTTGAGGGATCCTGCTCGACGAAACCGCCACCGATGCCTTTTTCCTTGGCGGCCTGGTTTTTTTCAGCTGCCGCATCGACCGCAGCCTGCATCGCGGCCTGACGGGTGGTCATCTCCTCGATCATGGCGCGCTGTTCATCTTCGGTCATCGGGCGGACCTGCGCGAGTTTCTGGGTCACTTCGGCGCGCAGCGAGTCTAGCATGCTCTCGAAAAGCTGGAAGGACTCGTTCTTGTATTCGTTGAGCGGATCGCGCTGTGCATAGCCGCGGAATCCCACCACCGAGCGAAGATGTTCGAGCATGAGCAGATGGTCGCGCCACTTGCCGTCGATCGCCTGCAACAAGACCTGCTTCTCGATGTTGCGCATGTTCTCGGCGCCAAAGGCCTCGGTCTTCTCCGTCATCATCTTGTCGGCCGCGGCGTTGAGACGCTCGCGGATCACCTCGTCATCGGCACCGTCCTCTTCGCACCATTCGATCACCGGCACATCGATATTGAGTTGCTCGATCACTGCTGCATAGAAGCCCTGGGTGTTCCACTGATCGGCATAGGTGCGCGGGGGCATATAGGTGTCGATCAGGTCGTCGATCACCTGTTCGCGCATGTCGGTTACGATTTCGTTGAGATCTGCGGCTTCCATGATGTCACGGCGCTGGCCGAAGATCACCTTGCGCTGCTCGTTCATTACGTCGTCGAATTTCAGCAGCTGTTTGCGCGTGTCGAAGTTGCGCCCTTCGACCTTCGCCTGGGCGCGTTCGAGCGACTTGTTAACCCAAGGATGGATGATCGCCTCGCCTTCCTTGAGGCCGAGTGTAGTCAGCACCTTTTCGAGACGTTCCGACCCGAAGATCCGCATCAGATCGTCTTCCAGTGACAGGAAGAATGACGAGCGGCCCGGGTCGCCCTGACGGCCCGAACGGCCGCGCAGCTGGTTATCGATGCGGCGGCTTTCATGGCGTTCGGAAGCCAGCACATAGAGCCCGCCGGCCTCGAGCACCTTCTGCTTCTCGTCGGCATGTTCCGCCTCGATACGCTGGCGGATCGCCACCGGATCCGCCTCTGGATCGGCGCTCAGCGCTTCGAGAACCTTCATCTCGACATTGCCGCCAAGCTGGATGTCCGTCCCGCGACCGGCCATGTTGGTGGCGATGGTTACGGCGCCGAACTTGCCCGCATCGGCGACGATCTGCGCTTCCTGCTCGTGCTGGCGCGCGTTGAGCACATTGTGCGTGATCCCGGCCTGGGTCAGCAACTGGCTCAGCATCTCCGATTTTTCGATGGAGGTGGTGCCGACGAGAACCGGCTGGCCCTTGGCATTGGCCTCCTTGACCTGCTCGATCATCGCCTCGTATTTCTCGGTCGCAGTGCGATAGACCTGATCGTCTTCGTCGACCCGTTGGATCGGCAGGTTGGTCGGCACTTCTACCACGCCGAGACCGTAGATCTCCGCGAATTCCTCGGCCTCGGTCAGCGCCGTACCGGTCATCCCGGCGAGCTTGTCATAGAGCCGGAAGTAGTTCTGGAAGGTGACGCTGGCCAGCGTCACGTTCTCCGGCGCGATCTTGACGCCTTCCTTGGCTTCGATCGCCTGGTGCAGACCGTCAGACAGGCGGCGGCCCTGCATCATCCGGCCGGTGAATTCATCGATCAGCATGACCTCGCCATCGCGGACGATGTAATCCTTGTCGCGCAGGAACAGCTTGTGAGCGCGCAGACCCTGGTTGACGTGATGCACGATCGACGTGCTTTCCGGGTCATAGAGCGTCTGACCTTCTTCGAGCAGCGAACGCGCGCGCAGTTGCTCTTCGAGAAACTCATTGCCCTCGTCGGTGAAGGTCACGTTGCGTGTCTTCTCGTCGAGCTCATAGTGATCGGGCTGCAGCAGCGGGATCACCTTGTCGATCACCTCGTACATCTCTGAACGGTCCTGCGCCGGGCCGGAGATGATCAGCGGCGTCCGCGCCTCGTCGATCAGGATGGAATCCACCTCGTCGACGATCGCGAAGTTATGATGCTTCTGCATGATCTGGCTGAGCTCGGACTTCATGTTGTCGCGCAGATAGTCGAACCCGAGCTCGTTGTTTGTCGCATAGGTGATATCACTGGCATAGGCGGCGCGCTTGGCCTCTTCGGGCATGCCCGACCATGCCACGCCCGAAGTCAGCCCGAGTGCGGCAAAGACCTTGCCCATCCATTCGGCGTCACGCTTGGCAAGATATTCGTTGACGGTAACGATGTGCACGCCTTTGCCGGTCAGCGCGTTGAGATAGGCGGCGAATGTCGCGGTCAGGGTCTTGCCTTCACCGGTCTTCTGTTCGGCAATGTTGCCCTGATGGAGGAATATCCCGCCCAGAAGCTGGGTATCGAAGGCACGCAGTCCAAGGGTCCGGCGCGCGGCTTCGCGGCAGTTGGCGAAGGCTTCTGGCAGCAGGTGATCGAGGCTTTCACCGCCTTCGACACGCTCGCGGAACTCCTGGGTCTTCTGCTTCAGATCGTCATCGCTGAGCTTCTCGAACTCGGGCTCCAGCGCGTTGATCTTCTCGACCAGCGGGCGGGTCGCCTTGATTTTCCGGTCATTCGGCGTGCCGAAGACCTTTTTTGCGATTGTACCGATACCCAGCATGTAATCTCCAGCCGAAGTTGTGATGTCTTGCGCCGATCTGCTTGCCCAGAAAGGTGCCACCCCCTAGATAAGACGGTGAACCGGCGCCCGAGCCGCGCCCATAGGGCGATGTAAGGGCCATGCCAAACTTAGTCAATGTAGCAGCCCGCTACGAGCGAAGCGTTAGGATCGATCCATGCAAAGACACCTCACATATCTCGCGCCGCTGGCATTCGCCGCCAGCTTCGCCCTCCCCGCCTTCGCTCAGGAAACCCCATCGGAAGCGCCGCAGGATGAGACAGCGGCAGAAGCCGAAACGAACACGGAAAGCGGCGCCGGAACGACCGGCGATGCGACGATCGACACCGTCGTTGCCACGGTGAACGGGACCGAAATCACGCTCGGTCACATGATGGTGGCGCGCGCACGCCTGCCTGAGCAGTACCAACAACTGCCCGCGGAAGTGTTGTTCACCGGCATTCTCGATCAGCTCATCCAGCAGACCGCGCTGGCCGAGCAATTCACCGGCGAACTGCCGCCGCGCGTGAAATTGTCACTCGACAACGAGACACGCTCCCTGACCGCCGGTGAGGTGATCGAAGGGGTGATGAATGCAGAAATCAGCGACGCCGACCTGCAGGCCGCCTATGACGAGCAATATGCCAGCGTGGAGCCGAGCGACGAATACAATGCCTCGCATATCCTGGTAGAAAGCGAGGAAGAGGCCAAGGCGATCAAGAAGGAGCTCGACGAGGGAGCCGATTTTGCAGCCGTGGCGCGCGAGAAATCGACCGGGCCTTCCGGCCCCGGGGGCGGATCGCTGGGTTGGTTCGGCCCGGGCTCGATGGTCCCGAGCTTCGAGGAAGCGGTGATGGACATGGAGGTCGGTGCAATCTCCGCCCCGGTCGAGACCCAGTTCGGCTGGCATGTCATCAAGCTCAATGAAACCCGCAAGTCCGAGGCTCCGGCGCTAGACGAGGTGCGTGACGAGCTTGAGATGCAGGTCCGGCAGACCCGCGTGCAATCGCATATCGAAGAGCTGACCGAAGCCGCGGATGTCGACAAGGAAGCCGCGTCGACGATCGATCCCTCGATCCTCACCAATATCGAAATGCTGGAGTGATCCATGGGCAAGTCGCTCGCCGTGTCGCCGCTGGCTCCGGCTGCCTTTCCTGACCTTCCGGTGATTGCGGGGGTGACTTTCGCCACCGCTGCCGCCGGGGTCAAATATCAGGGTCGCACCGATGTGATGCTGGCGCTTCTGGCGCCAGGCACTGCGATGGCCGGAGCGTTCACGCGCTCGGCCACCCGCGCGGCCCCCGTGCTGGATTGCCAGGCGAAGCTCGGCGGCATTGCCGAAGAAGGCGCCGCGATCCTGGTTAATTCCGGCAATGCCAATGCCTTCACCGGTCAGGGCGGCGTCGATGCGGTTTCAGCGATCACTGCCGCCGTGGCGCAGGCGACCGGGGTACCGCAGGCACGTGTCTTTACCTCCTCAACCGGGGTGATCGGTGAGCCCCTACCCTATAACAGGATCACTGCCGCGCTCGGCGATCTCGCCGCAGGACAGAATGCAGAAGGCATCGCCGCAGCCGCCAAGGCGATCATGACCACCGACACCTTCCCCAAGGGGGCCGGGGCGGAGATCGATGTGGACGGTCAGAAGGTCCGTATCGCCGGGATCGCCAAAGGGTCGGGCATGATCGCACCGGACATGGCGACGATGCTCGTCTATATTTTCACCGATGCCAAGGCGGATCAGGTGGCATTGCAACGCATGGTCTCGGAACATTGCGACCGGACCTTCAACTGCATCACCGTGGATAGCGACACCTCGACCTCGGACAGCCTGCTGGTGGCCGCGACGGGCGCCTCGGGCGTCGATGTGAGCGACAGCGCCGCCTTCAACACCGCCTTGCATGACCTGATGCGCGACCTCGCCCATCAGGTGGTGCGCGACGGCGAGGGGGCGAGCAAGTTCGTAGAGGTTACGATCAGCGGCGCCGCCAGCGACGACGACGCGAGGACCCATGCCATGGCTATCGCCAATTCACCGCTGATCAAGACCGCCGTGGCCGGCGAGGACCCGAACTGGGGTCGCGTGGTGATGGCGATCGGCAAATCCGGCGCCGCCGCCGACCGCGACCGCCTGTCGATCCGCTTCGGCGACGTAGAGGTTGCCAAGGACGGCTGGCGCAGTCCGGCATACTCGGAAGAGGCCGCGGCAGCGCATATGAAGAGTCAGGAAATCCTCATCAGTGTCGATCTTGGCCTGGGCGAGGGAACAGCGACCGTGTGGACCTGTGACCTCACCCATGGTTATATCGAGATCAACGCCGATTACCGCTCCTGATGACTGACCCGATAAAGAAGGTCGTGCTGGTATCGGCCGTGGCGCTGATCGACGTCGATGGCCGGGTGCTGCTCGCGCAGCGCCCGGAGGGGAAGGCGATGGCCGGGCTCTGGGAATTTCCCGGCGGCAAGGTCGAAGCGGGAGAGACACCCGAAGCCGCCCTGATCCGCGAATTGCATGAGGAACTCGGCATCGATACCTGGGCCTCCTGCCTGGCGCCCCTGACCTTTGCCAGCCATAGCTATCAGGATTTCCACCTGCTGATGCCGCTCTATGCCTGCCGCAAATGGCAGGGCACACCGATGTCGCGGGAGGGGCAGACCCTGAGATGGCTGCGCCCGAACCAGATGCGCGATTATCCGATGCCGGCCGCCGATATTCCGCTGATCGCGGTCCTGCGGGACTGGCTCTGAACCAAAGCCACGGTGAGCTGCGAACCGAAAGGCCGCGGCCGCGTTGAGCCCCCGAAGCAGTACAGGGGCGACAATGCTGATCAAACAGGTAGCGCTGATCCTCAATCAGCATTCCGGGGCCGACAATGGCACGGATCGGGCGGCGGAGATTTCTGCCGCCTTTGCCGTTCACGGCATTGCGGTCGCCCTGATCGAGATCGGTCCGGACCGGGATGTTGCCGCCGCTGCCAAGAAGGCGCTGTCGCTCGATATCAAGCAGATCGTGGTAGCCGGAGGCGACGGGACGATCTGCGGCGTCGCCTCCGTATTGAGCGGCAGCGACCGGGAAATGGGGATCATTCCGACGGGCACGTTCAATTATTTCGGCAGATCGCTGGGGTTGCCTCAAAACATTCCCGACGCTGTGGCCGTTATCGCCGCAGGGCGGGTCGAACGGCTCAACGTCGCGGCAATCAATGACCGTATATTTCTGAACAATACCAGCATCGGCGCCTATGCGGCCATTCTCAAGACCCGCGAAGGGATCTATCACCGCTGGGGGCGCAGTCGGCTGGCAGCCTATTGGTCGGTTCTGAAGGCTCTGGCGAGTTTCCGGGCGCCGCTGAACCTGAGGGTGACACTCTCGGGCCAGACCCGCCGTTTCCGTACGCCGCTGATCTTTGCCATCAACAACGCGTTCCAGCTTGACCAGATGGGGCTCGGCGGGCGCGAATGCATTGAGCAAGGCAAGATGGTGCTGCTGATTGCCCCTCCGGCCAATCGCTGGGGGCTGTTCCGCCATGCCTTCGCGCTGGCCCTGGGAATTGCGAAAGAGGAGACAAACTACGAAATGCTCTGCGGAGACGAAATCGAGATAGACCTGCGCCATCGGCGCAAACATGTGGCGCGCGATGGCGAGCTGGAACGGATGCGCGGTCCGTTCCGGCTTCGGATTCTGCCCGATGCGTTGACGGTTTTCGTCCCGGCGGATTATCAGGGCCGTGTGCGATGAGTCGTCTTATTCACCTCTCCGATTTGCATTTCGGCAAGGATCGTGCCGATCTGCTCGAACCCCTGTTGGGCAGCGTAAACGAAAGCCGTCCCGATCTGGTGGCGATCTCGGGCGACCTTACCCAGCGAGCCCGCGAGCGCGAATATCGCGCCGCACGCGCCTTCGTCGATCGGATAGAAGCGCCCGTACTGAGCGTTCCGGGCAATCACGATATTCCCGTGCATCGACCGGCAACCCGCTTTCTCTGGCCATGGCGCTATTACAAGCGCTGGATCGACAGCGATCTTACACCGGTGCATCGCCGCGCCGATTGTCTGGTTGTCGGGGTCAATACCGTGGATCGCTTCCGCTGGCAGACCGGGCGGCTGAGCCATAGCCGCGCGCGCCGGGCCTGCGCGGCGCTGCGTCAGGCCGAGCCGGGGATGGCCAAGGTGATCGTGGCGCATCACCCGCTAAACCATCCCAACACCACCAAGAAGAAGCCGATACCGGGCGCCGAGCAAGCGCTGGAGACCCTGATCGATTGCGGTGCAGACATGATCCTTTCCGGGCATCTCCATGTCTGGCACGCCGGGGCCTTCGCCCATAGAGCCAGCGACGGCGGCCAAGCGAATGCGATCCAGATCCATGCCGGGACGAGCCTGTCATCGCGGGTACGGGGAGAGCCGAACGACTACAATGTGATCGATATCGCGCCGGAGCGTTTCACCATCGCGCGGATCAGCTTCGACGATGCGACGCATAGCTTCACAAACACAGAGACCCGGCACTTCGACCGGGTCTCTGGCAGATTTCTCGACTAGCCGTCGGATCAGGCGAGTGTTCGGGTCACTTCCTCGCGCTCGAAAATCTCGATCACATCGCCGGGGCGGATGTCATCGTAGTTCTCGAAGGCCATGCCGCATTCCTGACCGGACTGAACCTCCGCCACTTCGTCCTTGAAGCGCTTCAGTGTCTTCAGCGTGCCTTCGTGGATCACGACGTTGTCGCGCAGCAAGCGCACACCGGCAGAGCGGCGCGCCGTGCCTTCGGTGACCAGACAGCCGGCAACCTTGCCCACGCCGGTAACCTTGAACACTTCCTTGATATTGGCATAGCCAATGAAGTGCTCCTTGATCTCGGCACTGAGCAGACCGGAAGCCGCTGCTTTCACGTCATCCACGAGGTCGTAGATGATCGAGTAGTAGCGGATCTCCACACCCTTCTGGTTGGCCGTGTTACGGGCCGAGGCATTGGCACGGACGTTGAACCCCATGATCGGCGCGCCGGAAGCCTCCGCCAGGCCGACATCGGTCTCGGTGATCGCACCGACGCCCGAGTGCAGCACGCGGACACGGACCTCATCGTTGCCAATCTTTTCCATCGCCTGCACGATTGCTTCGGCAGAACCCTGCACGTCGGCCTTCAGCAGGATGGGCAATTCGCTCACATCCTTGTCCGCCTTGGCATTGGCCATGAGCTGTTCGAGCGTCGTAGCCGCACCGGCCGCCGCGCGTTTGTCCTTCGCGGCATTGGCACGGTATTCGGCGATCTCGCGGGCCTGCGCTTCGGTATCGGTGACGTTCAGCACGTCGCCGGCCTCCGGCGTCCCGTTGAGACCGAGCACTTCGACCGGCACCGAGGGACCGGCTTCCTTGACACGTTCACCCTGATCGTTGATCAGCGCGCGAACCTTGCCATACTGCTCCCCGACAACGAAGATGTCGCCCTGGCGCAATGTGCCGTTCTGTACCAGCACGGTCGCGACCGGACCACGGCCCACATCGAGCTGTGCCTCGATCACGGCACCAACGGCGGCGCGGTTCGGGTTCGCCTTGAGCTCAAGGATCTCGGCCTGCAGCGCAATTGCTTCGAGCAGTTCGTCGAGCCCCTTTCCGGTGACCGCGGAAACTTCGACATCCTGCACGTCGCCGGACATCTTCTCGACGATCACCTCATGCTGCAGCAGATCGGTACGCACCTTGTCCGCATTGGCGGCGGGTTTGTCGATCTTGTTGATCGCCACGATCATCGGCACCTTGGCGGCCTTGGCATGATTGATCGCCTCGATGGTCTGGGGCATCACGGCATCATCCGCCGCCACGACCAGCACCACGATATCGGTGACCTGGGCACCGCGGGAGCGCATTGAAGTGAAAGCCGCGTGGCCTGGCGTGTCGAGGAACGACAGGACCGCACCATTATCCGCAGTGACCTGATAGGCGCCGATATGCTGGGTAATGCCCCCGGCTTCCCCGGCAACGACTTTGGCGTTGCGGATTGCGTCCAGCAGCGAGGTCTTGCCGTGGTCGACGTGACCCATGATCGTGATCACCGGCGGGCGCGGGATCAGATCCTTCGCGTCATCCTCGACTTCCTTGATCACGTCCTCAACATCGGAATCCGACACCCGGACAACCTTGTGACCGAATTCCTCGATGATCAGTTCGGCGGTGTCCGCATCGATGGTCTGGTTCTGCGTGACCATCATGCCCATCTTCATCAGGGACTTGACGACCTCGGCAACCCGCTCGGCCATCCGGTTCGCCAGTTCGGAAACGACGATCGCCTCGGGCAGATTCACATTGCGCACGATCTTCTCGCGCTCGACATTGCCACCCATCGCCTTCTGACGGGCACGTTCCTGCTTGCGCTTCATCTGCGCCATGGAGCGTTGCCGTCCGCCTTCGCCTCCGGCCAGGGCTTGATTCACTGTCAGCTTGCCTGAACGGCGGTTGTCACCACCCTTGCTGCGCTTGCTGGTGTCCTCGCGCTCGCGCTCGGTCTTGCGGGCGGGCGTGGCTGGCGCAGACTTGTTGGCCGCGGGTGAGCGTGTCTCGGTCGGGGCCGCGGGCGCGGCAGCGGCCTGCGCGGCGGCTTCGGCCTCGCGCTGACGACGTGCGTCTTCCTCAGCCTTCGCCTTGAGGCTTTCCTCGCGCGCGCGCTCTTCAGCCTCCTTGGCCTCGACTTCGGCGCGACGCCGTTCGCGCTCCTCGGCACGGGCCTTTTCTTCGGCTTCGCGAGCCGCGGCTTCCTCTGCTTCACGGGCCTTGGCGGCCTGAACCGCTTTCAGACGACGTTCCATCTCGGCATCGGTGATCCCGGCGGGACGCTTCTTGGGATCGCCAATCGGTCCGGCGCCCGGGCCGGAAGGTTTCTGGCCGCCCGGCTTGGGGACCACAACGCGTTTACGTTTGGTTTCGACCACGACGTTCTTGGTCCGCCCGTGGCTAAAGCTCTGCTTTACATTTCCCGGACGCGCGCCGCTGCCGCGCAGACCCAATGTTTTCTTGCCGTCACTATCGCTCATGAAGCTCGTCTATCCTTTCGGATGGCCCTTGCCACCCTCGTTTACGCGCACGCCTTTTAACCGTCGGGCTTCCTCTACAACACGTTGCGTGAGTCCACCAGAGGCGAGCGCCCCATGTATCACAGTTTGGCGTCCGAATGCCAAACCCAATTCATCTGCCGTCAGCCAGCCGATGTAGCTGCCATAATGCGGCGTGCTCAACTTCGACTTGCCACGCCCCGATCCGTCCACCGCCTGAATCAGAACTTCGGCCTCTTCCATCTGCAGCCAGCTCTTGACCTTTTCATAGCCGGCCACGGCCTTGCCTGCCTTGCGCTGCAGCGAAATCAGATCGACCACGCGTCGCGCCAATTGTCTTTCGACCTCTTCAACCAGACCATCCGGCAACTTGACCGGCTGCTTGGCGGACCGGGAGAACAGGTTCTTCTTCACCGCCAGTTCCAGCGCTCCGCGCTCTGCCGCGACATATATACCGCGTCCCGGCAACTTGCCGAGAATATCCGGCACCAGCTGCCCTTCGGGACCGACCACGAAACGGAGCAACCCATGCTTTGGTTGCACCTCGCCCGTGGCAATACACTTGCGCTCTGGACCGATCTTGCGGTCGTCGGAATCGCCGTTGTGTCCCATCCGGTTCACCCCGAGCCCTGCGATCAGGCCTCGGCCTCCTCGGACACATCCCCTTCGGCGGCGTCATCTTCAGCCGCTTCCGCTTCCAGTTCTTCAGGATCGACCCAACCCAGCATCACGCGGGCCGTCATGATCATATTCTGCGCCTCTTCTAGCGAAATGTCGAACGGTTCCAGCGCGCCGTCGTCCTTGACCCGTTCACCGTTCACCGTGGTCCAGCCGCCTGCCAGCTCCCAGTCCGCGCAGGTCGCGAAATCTTCCAGAGTCTTGACGTCATCCTTCGCCAGCGCCTCTATCATCTGGGGGGTGAGCCCCTCGAAGTCAACCAGACTGTCCTCGACCCCCAGCGCGCGGGCGTTTTCGAGAGCCGCCTTGTTCTGCGCCTCAAGCACATCGCGTGCGCGGGCCTGCAGCTCGCCGGCGGTGCCTTCATCGACCCCGTCGATCACCAGCAGTTCGTCAAGCTCGACATAGGCAACCTCTTCAAGGTTGGTGAAGCCTTCGGAAACCAGCAGCTGGGCGAAGAATTCGTCCAGATCGAGATTGTCCATGAACAGCTTGGTGCGCAGTTCGAATTCGGCCTGACGACGCTGGCTTTCCTGCTCTTCGGTCATGATGTCAATGTCCAGACCGGTGAGCTGGCTGGCCAGACGCACGTTCTGACCGCGACGGCCAATAGCGAGCGACAGCTGCTCCTCAGGCACGACAACTTCGATCTTGCCCGCTTCTTCGTCCAGGACCACCTTTGAAACCTCGGCCGGCTGCAGCGCGTTCACGAGGAAGGTCGGCTGGTCTTCATTCCACGGAATGATGTCGATCTTTTCGCCTTGCAGCTCGTTCACCACAGCCTGCACGCGGGAGCCCCGCATACCGACGCAGGCTCCGACAGGGTCGATCGAGCCATCATAGGAGATCACGGCGATCTTGGCACGCGAACCCGGATCACGGGCCACGGCCTTGATCTCGATGATACCGTCATAGATTTCCGGCACTTCCATCTTGAACAGCTCGGCCATGAACTCGGGTGCGGTACGGCTCAGGAAGATCTGCGGGCCACGCTGCTCGCGGCGCACGTCCTTGATGTAGACGCGGATACGGTCGTTCGGGCGATAGCTTTCGCGGCCGATCTTCTCGTTGCGGCGCAGGATCGCTTCGCCAGCGCCGACATCGACGATGACGTTGCCGTATTCCTCGCGCTTGACCAGACCGTTGATGATCGTGCCGGCGCGATCCTTGAACTCCTCGTACTGGCGATCGCGCTCGGCTTCGCGGACCTTTTGCAGGATCACCTGCTTGGCTGCCTGCGCGGCAATACGCCCCATCTCGACGGGCGGCACTTCCTCGACGAAAGTGTCGCCGACCTTCGGATCGGCCATGTATTGCTTGGCCTGCTCCACAGTGAACTCGGCCTGATAATTCTCCAGCTCTTCATCCTCGACCACGGTGCGCACGCGGGTGAAGGTGGCGCGACCGGTCTTGCGGTCGATGCTGACACGGATGTCCATCTCGGCGCCGTAGCGGGACTTGGCCGCCCGGGCGAGCGATTCTTCCATCGCTTCGACGACCAGGCCGGGGTCGATCATCTTCTCGCGCGCCACGGCCTCGGCGGTTTGCAGCAGCTCAAGCTGGTTGGCGGATGTAATGGCCATCAGTCTTCTCCCTCAGCAGACTCATCGGTCTGGATCTCATCGAAATTGGAATCGTCAATTGCACCGGACGCCTTGCGCTGGCGCAGCATTTCCTTGATCAGCTCGTCAGTCAGCACCAGCTTGGCATCGCTCAGCCAGTCAAATCTCAGGCCAATCGTGCCTTCCTCGACATTGATCAGCACTTCATCGCCCTCGACTCCCGCCAACTCGCCCTTGAAGCGGCGGCGTCCGTCGATCAACTCGGTCGTCTCGATCTTGGCTTCATAGCCTTCGAACATCTCGAAATCCTTCAGCCGCGTCAGCGGTCTGTCGATACCCGGACTTGAAACCTCGAGCGCATATTCGTCGAGGATCGGGTCCTCGACATCGAGCACCGCGCCGACGGCCTGGCTGATCTGTGCGCAATCATCGACCTCGATCCCGCCTTCGGGTTTGTCGGCCATGATCTGCAGGATGGTGGACTTGCCGGACATCAGTCGGACACGGACCAGCTCGAATCCCATATCCTCGATCACCGGGGTGATGATCTCGGCGAGGCGACGGTCGATGGCGGCTTTGGCGATCAGATCGTTTGTCATGAATTTGTCAGCCTTCCGTCAGGCACAAAAAAACGGGCGCGCGGCCCGTGTTCAAGATCGGTGGAACCTTCGGTTTGGACCCGAAAGCGCCGCTGTTGATAGCCATATACGCTTCGAGCCCCGAGTCTGCAACCCCTTCAGGAAAACCACCAGCGCTCAGGCGCGCGCAGGTCGTCGAGTGGACGGCTGCGTCCGACATTGGCTGGTATTCCGAGCGCCCCAGAAACCGCCTGCATCGCGCCCTGTGCGTCCGGCAGCAACATCACGTCCTGACGCGGCCCCAACAGCGCAGGATCGCTCAGATCCACAGCATCGACCATGTATTCGCCCAGCGCCTGCGCCCGCACCGGCTCCGATGGAATCGAGACCAGTTCGACCTCGTCGAACCATCCGACATTCTGGCCCTTGTAATGCTGCGCGACGCGTTCGCTCAAAATCTGCTGACCGGGGGCGAAATGTGCGAGCCGATAAAGCCCCGTGCCAATACCGCTCCCCGGCGCAGCGGCGGGGCGAATCACATAATCCGGCGCGGCAAGCCGGAAAGGCAGGCTTGGGTCAGGCGCCGGAAGGGTGATCCGCAAACGGCTCTCTCCGTCACGCAGTAGTATCGCATTCTTATCAAGGCCGGGGGCGAGGCTGGCAATCGCGTCTTCGACACGAAGGGGCCGACCGTCATGAAAGGTCACGCCGCGGCGCAGCTCGAACAGCCAGCTCTGCGCATCGGCACTGGCCTGCCAGCCGGTCGCAAGTTCACCGCGCAGGGTGCCGTCGGCCGCAATCTCGGTCAGCGTGTCGAAGATAAGCCCCTGCCGGGCGACCTGCATGAACAGCCCATCGCCCCGCTGCCAATCATCATCGCGCCTTGCGCCGGACAATGCCAGCCGCAGCCGTCCGCCGCGTCGGGGCAATCCGGCCGCCGAGACACCAGTCGCGGCCAGCAGCGCCGCGGCAGCGCCCATGCTGAACAGCGTCCGCCGTTCGAATGACGCGGCGCGACGGCTCATAACTTGGCGATCCTGTCCATGGCCCGGACCAGCTCGGCGCTGATCCCGGGTTCCGAGAGCGCATGACCGGCATGGCGCACCATGCGCAATTCGCAATTGCCCCATTTCTCGGACAGGGCGTAAGCGCTCGAAGGTGGGCAGATCATGTCATAACGACCCTGAACGATGATTCCGGGGATATGCGCGATCCGATCGACATGTGCGAGGATCTGGCCATCGAACTCGAGAAATCCCCCGTGGGTGAAATAGTGATTTTCGAGACGGGAGAAAGCGCGGGCATATTCGCTCGGACCCTCGTGGGAACCGCCGCTCGAATGGATCGAGGCAAGGGCGTTTTCCCAGGCAGCCCAGGCGCGCCCGAACCGTTGCTCTGTCGCCAGATCGCCGCAGAACAGGCGCTTGTGATAGGCCTTGACCAGATCACTGCGCTCCTCCTCCGGCACCAGTCCCACGAACCGCGCCCAGACCTCCGGCCAGAACCGCCCCGCGCCGCCTCCGTAGAACCAGTCGAGCTCGGCCTGGGTCATCAGGAACACCCCGCGCAGGACCAAATGCCGCACCCTGTCCGGATGGGTCTCGGCATAGATCAGCGCCAGCGTGGCGCCCCAGCTGCCGCCGAAGACGATCCAGTCCCCGATCCCCAATGTGCTGCGAATCAGCTCGATATCCGCGACGAGATGCCATGTCGTGTTGTCGGCAACCGTTGCATGGGGGCGCGAGCGGCCGCAGCCGCGCTGATCGAACAGGATGATACGGTAGATCTGCGGATCGAAATAGCGGCGCATGGACGGGCTGCACCCGCCGCCGGGACCGCCATGCAGCACCACCACGGGCAAGCCGTCGGGATTGCCGCATTGCTCGACATAGACCCGATGCCCCTGACCCACCGAAAGCATCCGCTGATCGAAAGGCTCAATCGGCGGATACAGATATTGTACTGCGTGTTTTTGATCGGGAAACTTATCCATCATCGGCCTATATAGTGTTTCAGCTCAGAAGATCACAGGGAGAGTAAAATGCAAGCGGATCACACGACGATCGACCCGGCCGAGGTCGCGAAGTTCGAGGCGATGGCCGCGGAATGGTGGGACCTGAACGGCAAGTTCAAGCCGCTGCATATGCTCAATCCCTGTCGGCTGGATTACATCACCAGTCAGATCGCCGGAGAATTCGACCGCGACCTGAACGCGGAGACGCCCTTCGCCGGACTGCGGCTCCTCGACATCGGCTGCGGCGGCGGGCTGCTCGCCGAGCCGATGGCCCGGCTTGGGGCTGACGTGGTGGGCGCTGATGCGGCAGCAGGCAATATCCCGGTGGCGCAGGTGCATGCCGAACAATCGGGTCTTGCGATCGATTACCGCCATACCACTGCCGAGGCGCTGGCGGCGCACGGCGAGCAATTCGACGTGGTGCTGAACATGGAAGTCGTCGAACATGTCGCTTCGCCGATCGATTACCTGACTGCCTGTCGCGCCTTGCTAAAACCCGGTGGGTTACACATCTGCTCGACGATCAACCGCAATCCGAAATCTTACATGATGGCGATCATCGGGGCCGAACATGTGATGCGCTGGCTGCCCAAGGGGACACATGAATGGTCAAAATTCATCACCCCCGACGAGCTGTTCAAGCTGCTGCGCGACGCCGGGCTCGAGCCGGTGGACCGCAAGGGTTTCGTCTTCAACCCGGTGGCCTGGTCCTGGCGGCTGTCGGAAAGGGATCTCAGCGTCAATTACGTGACCGCGAGTCTCAAACCCGCGTAATCAATGGCTCGCAGCCCCCGACCTTGCAACAGGGGCAGTCCGGCAGAGGCTGCCTAATTCTCCTGGCTCAACTGCCCCCTGATCGCCCGCAGGAAGGGCAGCGTCGCGCGGACCTTTTCCTCGCCAAGCTCCTCCACGACGTGATTGATCATCGGGGTAATCGCGCCGACAGCCGCATCGCGGGCCTGTCGCCCCGCCGGGCTGATCGCGACCATCTTGCGCCGGGCATCGTCCCAATCAGGGCGTACATGAATATATCCCGCCCATTCGAGCTTGCTCAGCGTATTGGTCATCGCGCCCCGGGTCACGTTGAACGTCTCGGCCAGCTGCGCCGGAGACCGTTCACCGCCATGCCACGCGAGGTTGTTCAGCACCGAGAAATGCGAAATTTCCATCCCCTTCGGCAACACCCGGGTCAGCCGGTTGCGCAGCGATTGTTCCGCGGCAAGCATTTCGCTGAACAACAGGATGGCAAGGATATTCCGGTCTTCGCTCATTGCTTGTCCATCATGGATCGGTAAAGGCGCGGCGATTGGCCATGCTGGGCACCCGCTGCCGGGCCGATCCGACTTGATCCATGTCCAGGTCGAACATGTAGACACCCGGGCGCTCACCGGCATCCAGCAACACTTCTCCCCAAGGGGCGACGACCAGGCTATGCCCATAGGTGCTGCGCGTCTTGTGCGCGGCGCTGGCATGTTCGCCGGTCTGCGCCGGGGCCAGCACGAAACAGCCGGTTTCAATGGCCCGGGCGCGCAGCAGCGCATGCCAATGTGCCGCGCCGGTGACCGGCGAGAAGGCAGCGGGCACCGTGAGGATCTCGGCCCCGGCATCTGCCAGCGCCTGATAAAGCATCGGAAAGCGCAGATCATAGCAGATGCTCATACCGATGCGGGCAAACGGCGTATGGGCAACCACGGCCTGCTCGCCGGGACGATAGGCGTCGGATTCCCTGAAGGTTTCTTCGGGGGATATCTGCACATCAAACATGTGGATCTTGTCATAATGCGCCACCACCGCGCCCGCAGGTGAAATCAGCAGCGAGCGATTGGCAAATCGACCGTCGGCCGCATCGGTCTTCAGCGCAAGCGAGCCGATCAGCAGCCAGGTGCCGAGTTCGGCGGCAGCCGCGCTCAATGCTTTGAGCGTCGCATCGTCGCGCTCATGCTGCAGGACGATGTCCTGATGGGCGCGACTGGTCGAAAGGCAGTTCGTCACCTCCGGGGTGAGCACGAATTCTGCGCCCTGCCCGGCCGCGTCACGCAGCATCTCCAACGTGCCAGCTAGGTTGGCCGCCGGATCATCCGAAACGTTGAGCTGAAGCAGCGCGGCCTTCATCATGCCGCCAGCAACGCATCGAGCTTGCCCGCGCGCTCCAGTGCATGCAATTCGTCGGAGCCGCCGACATGCATCTCGCCGATGAAGATTTGCGGCACAGTGCGTCCGCCATTGGCGCGCTGGATCATCTCTGCCTTGCGCTCGGGCTGCTCCAGCACGTCCACCTCGACGAAGCTTACGCCCTTCTGGTTCAGAAGCCGTTTGGCGGCGTGGCAATAGCCGCAGAGCGGCGAGGTGTAGATTTCGACATTCTTCATTGCGGTGTCCTTTGCATCGACGTGTTGCAAAGGATTTAGGTGTCTTTTGCCGCCCGCGCCAGTGTTACCACGCAAACCGGTCCGGATCCGGCCTCGACGCAGGCTTTGGTCGCCGCGCTCAGAGTGGCGCCCGAGGTCATGACATCGTCGACCAGCAGCAGCGGGCGTCCAACGATCCGCTGCCGTCGTTTCGGCCGCACCCTGATCGCTCCCTGCATCGTGGCAAAGCGTGCAGCGGAGTCCATTTTCTTGAACGGCGGCGTGCTGAGGGGCCGTTGCAGCAAGTCGAGGCAGCAGGCCAGCCCTGTTTCACGTGCCAGCGAACTGGCCAGCAACGCGGATTGATTGTAACGGCGAGCCGCCAGACGACGCCAGTGCAGCGGCACCGGTACAACAAGCATATCGTCGCATAGCAGATCTGCGGCGCTGCGGGCCATCCATTTCGCGGCCGGGCGGGAAACTTCGAGACGATCACCGTATTTCAGTGCCAGAACAAGGCGACGCGCTGTATCCCGGTAAAGCAACGCAGCGCGCCCTTGTCGCCAGGGCGGCGGGGCGGACAGACAGCCATCGCAATGCTCGGCCGCCTCGCCCGCGGTCCCCGGCAGAGGCGCCCCGCAGCTATCGCAGATTGTTCCGCCGATAAATCCGGTCTCGCGCCAACAGGGACCGCAGAGACCGAAATCTCCGGTTACAAGATCACCGCAGGTCAGGCAGCGCGCCGGGTAGATAAGATCAAGTGCCGTTTGAACTCCCCGAGCCAGCACCTTAAACTGCCCTGATGACATCACAGCCCCTCCTGACCGACCGCGCGGCTCTCGCGCGACATCGCAGCCGTGCCGAGGACACCGGCATGTTCCTGCATCGCACTGCGATGGATGAGGTTCAGGATCGGCTGGAACTGGTTAACAAGTCCTTTACCGCTCCCGTCGTGATCACCGGCTTCCCCGGGATATGGTCAGGAATATGCCCCTCGGCGCGGGTTGTCTCCGACACGGAGACGCTGGCGCTCGAACAGGGCGCTCATGATCTGGCGATCCATGCGATGGCGCTGCACTGGGCCAATGACCCGGTCGGTCAACTCATCCAGTGCCGCCGCGCGCTGCGCGCTGACGGGCTGTTCCTCTGCGCGGCCTTTGGCGGGCAAACGCTACATGAGTTGCGCGCCTGTCTTGCCCAGGCCGAGGCGGAGATCGTCGGGGGGCTTTCACCGCGGATTGCTCCGATGGCTGAGCTGCGCGACCTTGGGGGGTTGCTGCAACGCGCCGGATACGCCCTGCCGGTGGCTGACGTCGTGCCGCTCCACGTCGAATATGCCGATGCATGGGCGTTGATGCGGGACCTGCGGCAAATGGGCGAAGGCAATGCCCTGCAGGGAAGACTGCGCCATCCGACACGCCGCAGTGTGCTGGCAAAGGCCGCCGCGCTCTATCAACAGCATTTCGGCACGCAGACCGGCCGTATTACCGCGACATTCGAACTGGTGTTCCTGACAGGCTGGGCACCGGACGAGAGCCAGCAGAAACCGCTGCGTCCGGGTTCCGCGCAGCAGCGGCTGGCCGACGCACTGCGCACGGATGAGACAAAGTTGCGCAATTGACCCCGGTGCCAAAGGCTATATCTCGGGGAGATGTCTTTACCGAGGGAAGCCCATGCCGAATACCCGTCCAGAACACGCCGAACCCGACCACCCGGCACTGCCGAGCCGCAAGGTCGGCGTGTTGCTGGCCAATCTCGGCACCCCGGATAACTACGATTACTGGTCGATGCGCCGCTATCTCAACGAGTTCCTCTCGGACCGCCGCGTCATCGACTACAGCCCCTGGAAGTGGCAACCGCTGCTGCAGCTGGTGATCCTGAGCAAACGTCCCTTCAGCAGCGGCAAGGCCTACAAGTCGATCTGGAACGAGGCTGAGAACGAAAGCCCGCTGATGACCATTACCAAGGCGCAGACGGGCAAGATCCGCTCCGCACTGGAGGCGCGCTATGGCACGGATGTCATGGTCGATTTCTGCATGCGCTACGGCAATCCCTCGACCCGCTCGAAAGTGGCCGAGATGACGGCAGCGGGCTGCGACAGGATCCTGTTCTTTCCGCTCTATCCGCAATATGCCGGCGCGACATCCGCGACTGCGAATGATGCGTTCTTCGCTGCGCTGGCCAAGGAGAAATGGCAGCCTGCGAGCCGCACCGTCCCGCCCTATTTCGACCGCGGCGACTATATCGAAGCTTTGGCGCAATCTATCGAGCGTACCTATCCGGACGGCACGAACCGCCCGGATGTGCTGGTCTGCTCCTACCATGGCCTGCCGATCCGCTATCTGATGGAGGGTGACCCCTATCATTGCCAGTGCCAGAAAACCACGCGACTGCTGAGGGAGCGACTCGACTGGCGGGATTGCGAGATCGTCACGACCTTCCAGTCCCAGTTCGGGCCGGAGGAATGGCTGCAGCCCTATACTGTCGAGGAGGTGGCCCGTCTCGCCAAGGCGGGAAAGAAGAATATCGCCCTCTGCGCCCCTGCCTTTTCGGCCGATTGCATCGAGACGCTTGAGGAGATCAACGAGGAAATCAAGGAAAGCTTCGAGGAAGCGGGCGGAGAAAAGTTCACATATATTCCCTGTCTCAACGACGACGAAGCCCATATCAGGGCCCTGAGCGCGGTGATCGAGGAAAACCTGCAGGGCTGGCTTGACTGAGTACGGCTGGATCTGTCCGCAGGAACGTCTCTACCGGGCATAAAAAAGGCGGCGCCAAGCACCGCCTTTTTCATAAAGAAGTCGTGTCCGATTAGTCGGAAGCAACAGCAGCAGCGACCAGCGCCAGCAGCAGAAGCGGGATCAGAACGCCCGAGGACGAACCGGCAGCTTCTTCGACGATGACAGGTGCTTCGATGATCGGCTCGGCCAGCGAACCGGCGAAAGCAGTCGAAGCAGCGCCCGACAGAGCAGCGGCGAGAACGAGTTTCTTCATATCATAACCTCCAGAAAAGGCGTGCCACACATTGTGCGCACACGCACCCAAGACTTACCTCGTACAACTTTCTAAACAGCATAACTGTCGGTTTGAAAACCTAGTTTTGGTCTGGGTCCCGTACAAACGCCGGGATGTCGTCAAATAAGCAACACCTGCGTTCCGACCTTCGTCATCGCGAAAAGCTCAGCAATATGCTCGTTGTAGAGGCCGATGCAACCATTGGATGAACGGCGGCCGATCTTGCGCGTATCGTGAGTGCCATGGATCCGGTAATAGGTCCAGCTCAGATAGAGCGCATGGGTCCCCAGCGGGTTGTCCGGACCGGGACCGACATAGGGCGGCCACTCCGGGTTGCGCTTGAGCATCGACGGTGTCGGACGCCAGCTCGGACCCTCCACCTTCTTCACGACCGATGTGCGGCCGCGCCGCGTGAGATCCTCGGTCAGCGGAACGCTGGAAGGGTAGAGCTTGTAGATACTCTGATCCTCTGACCAGTAATGCACCGCGCGGCTGTCGATATCGACCAGAATCGCACCGTTGCGCGTGTTGCTGAAATAAGGCTGCCAATCCAACGAGCGGAAGCTCGAGATATTGCGCTGCACGGTCTCGGTCAAGTCGCGCTCGTTCTCGGTGGTCTCGGCCCCGTTGTAGGAGGAGGTTTGCGCCAATGCCGGTGTGGCGAGCAGCGCCGCACCCCCGGCCAAAAAGGCACGGCGGGAGGTATTGGAGATCGGTTTGTCGGACATCATCAGTCTCCGAAATGGGTTTGCAGCTATATCCTTGGATATATGGCGCGAAAGTCGCAGTTTCAAATCAAACCGCCATTATCTGGCAGAGTAACGCCGATGTGCGTTTGAACTGCAACGTTGCACAGGGTAAGGCAGCACAAACCCCATTTACATGGAGCTGCCCTGATGATCCGTCTATTCTCCCTCCTTCTGACACTGACAGTGGCGGTGGCGGCCTGTACGCCCGCGACTACTACTATCGGCCCAGATGGAAAGCCCGCGCAGCAGGTCTATCGCATCAACCGGTCGGAAGCGGGCACGGTGCAGTTCCGCATGCTCGATGCCGTCAACGCCCTGCGCAGCGCTTCGGGCCGGGCGCCGGTGCAGCTTGACGCCAAGCTCAACGCCGCCGCCGCCACGCACTCGCGCGACATGTCGGTGCAGAACCGCCCCTGGCACTTCGGTTCCGACGGTTCTTCCCCGGTCGATCGGATCCAACGTGTTGGCTATAACGGCGGCATCATCGGCGAAGTCATCTCCGAGACCTATGAGACGGAACTCGAGACCCTGGCTGCCTGGATGGACCAACCCGATACCCGCCGCATCATCCTTTCCGAAGAGGCCCGCAATCTGGGCTTCTCCTGGTATCAGGAAACCGGCGGCAAGATCTGGTGGACCATGGTCCTGGGCAGCTGATCCTCAGGATCAGCGCCCACCAGGACCGGGTCACGGATTGATGATGATCGGTGTTCCGTCCCGCACCATCGCATAGACTTCCTCGATCTCCTTGTTGGTGACCGAGATGCAACCCCAGGTCCAATCGCCACGGTCCTTCTTGCCCGGATCCTTCTGTCCGTGAATGAAGATATCGCCCCCTGGCGGGCGGCCCAGCGCCTCGGCATAGGCGCGGTCGAGCTCGTTGGGATAAGATACACCGATGGACAAATGGAACTTGCTGTTGGGATTACGCCGGTCGATCCGGTAGAGGCCTTCCGGGGTCTTGCCGTCGCCTTCGAAATTCTTGTGTCCGACCGGGGCGAACCCGAGCTTGATCGGGTAATCCTGGAGCACCTTGCCGCGATGCATGAGATACATCCGGCGATCACCCTTGTTGACCACCACGGAGGTGACCTCCGGTCCATTGTAGCGTTTGAACTTGCCCGGAGCACTGCACGCCCCGAGGGTCAGGGCCGCTGTTGCTCCCAAAAGAAGATTTCTGCGCCGCATCTGCCTATGCCTCGATTGTTCCGTGTTTTTTCGACGAGAATACCGCAAATCATTTGCCCGGGCTAGCCCCCAAACTGACGGATCAGCGGTGCGCGGTGCGAGGCTCCGGACCTCTGAAACCCGCGGCCAGTTCGATATGTGCCGACCATCTGAACTGGTCGACCGGCTGGACCCAATCGAGCCGGTAGCCCGCTTCGATCAACACGGCAGCATCGCGCGCGAAACTTACCGGGTTGCAGGAGACATAGGCGAGCCGCCCTGTGCCAGCCCTTGCCAGCTCAGCCACCTGCGCCTCGGCACCCGCGCGGGGCGGATCGAGCACCACTGCCTGCGCGGCCATAAGCTCATCTGGCAGCAGCGGGCGGCGAAACAGGTCACGGGTCTCTGTCCGCAAGCGTTTCAGCCCTTTCGCGCCACGCCAGCCAATATCGAGCGCCTCCAGCATCGCTGCCTCCCCCTCGACCGCCAGCACCTCCGCCTGTTCGGCCAGTGGCAGGCTGAAGGTGCCGCACCCGGCGAATAGATCGATGATCCGCGTCGCATCGCCGACCGCCTCCCGGACCGCGCCGAGAAGCGCCTGTTCCCCGGATTCGGTGGCCTGCAGAAATGCGCCGGGCGGCGGACTGACATCGCCCTTGCCAAAGCGCAGGCGAGGCGGCATCCGCATCGCCAGGACCTGATCGTCCCAGGTCAGCCGCGCGAGACCGCTTTTTTCGCAGAAGCGCGCGAGCTCTTCGCGCAGCGCGGCCTCAAGGGGCTTGCCGCCGCTTGCTGCGACATCGAGACCGTCCAGGGTCTCCGTAACAGTCACTGCCAGAACCGCCTTGCGGCTGGTGCCGATCAGGGCGAGCTCCTGCGCGATCGGCAAGGACTGCATCAGCATCGGCGTGAGCAATTGACACCCCGGTATCTCGACGATCACGTCGGAACCGCGACCATGGAACCCGGCCATCGCGCCTTTCTTCGTCCGCTTCGCGGCAAGGGTCGCGCGTCGACGGGACTGGGCGGGAGAGGTCACGATCGGACGAAGCTCGGTGGTGATATCGTGCGCACCCAAAGCGGTGCGGACGACGTCCTCCTTCCAGCGCGCAACAAAATCGTCGGAGCCGTGCTGCAATTGGCAGCCGCCGCAGGATCGAAAGTGCCGACAGGGCGCCGCGACACGCTGGTCCGAAGGCGTGACGATGCGAATGTCGCGCAACGTCTGGCCGTCCGCTGTGCCGGTGACCACTTCACCGGGCAATGTCAATGGTGCATATAGCGGTCCCGCTGCGATGCCGTCGCCGTGATGCCCAAGCCGCTCGATCTTGTATTCTGTCATTCCGCCGCGCGCATGTCCAAGAAGCCGCCCGATTGGCGGTGCCAGTACTTCGCATAAAGCCCGTCCTGCGCCAAGAGCTCCGCGTGGCTGCCAATCTCGACGATGCGGCCGACATCCATTACCAGGATCCGGTCCATTTCCGTCAACGTAGAGAGACGATGCGCGATGGCCAGCACCGTTTTGCCCTGCATCACCCGCACCAGCGCCGACTGGATCGCCGCCTCCACTTCGGAATCAAGCGCGCTGGTGGCCTCGTCCAGGACCAATATGGGCGCATCCTTGAGGAAAGCTCGGGCCAGGGCAATCCGCTGACGCTGCCCGCCCGAAAGCTTGACGCCGCGCTCGCCAAGATGGGCGTCATAGCCGCGGCGACCCTTGTGGTCCTCCAGCTCGAGGATGAATTCATGCGCTTCGGCTGCCTGTGCCGCCGCGATGACCTCCTCCATACTGGCATCGGGACGCCCGTAGAGGATGTTGTCGCGCGCGGATCGGTTGAACATCGCCGTTTCCTGCGTGACCATGCCAAGGTTGCGGCGCAGGCTCTCCTGCGTGACTTCACGAATGTCGGTCCCGTCGATAAGAATTCGGCCGCTTTCCGCCTCGTAGAGTCGCAGCAGTAACGCCACCAAGGTCGATTTCCCGGCTCCCGAAGCCCCGACGATACCCAGCTTTTCGCCCGGCGCGATGTCCAGGTCTACGGCCGCAATCCCGCCGACGTCCCGACCATAGGCAAAGGACAGGTCCTGCAGTTCGATACGCCCGGCGCGTACGATCAGTTCCCGCGCATCCGCCTCATCCTCGAGCCGCACCGGCGGTGTGAGGCTGCGCATGCCATCTTCCACCTCGCCGATATTGGAATAGATCGCCATCAACGTGAAACTGACCCAGCCGGTCATCTGCGCGATGCGGATCGCGATCGCCCCGGCAGCAACGATATCGCCTTCGCTGGTCAGCCCACGCTGCCAGAGCAATATGGTCCCCCCAAGCAGCAGCACCGGCAGCAACCCGGCCAAGGTCATCAGCGCCAGACGGAAGCTGGCAGCGAGATAGCCGAATTCCATCGCCCGTGACCGGAATGCCTGCATCGCGCCCAGCGCGGCGCGATCCTCGTGATCGGCATGGGCGAAAAGTTTCACGGTCTTGATATTGGTTATCGTATCTACGACCTGCCCGGAAACCATGGCCCGAGCGCCGGCCCGCCCGGCGGCGCGCTGACGCACACGCGGCAGGAACCAGGAAATCAGCGCGAAGTAGAGAGCCAGCCAGAAGCAAAAGCCGATCGCGACGCGCCAATCGATCGCCAGTAGCAGCGCCACCGAACCGAGCAGCGACGCAATCGCGAAAGCGACGACATTGATCACCTCTGAAGCCACGTCGGTAACCGCACGTGCCGCCTGCATCTGTTTCTGGGCGATCCGACCTGCGAAATCGTCATCGAAGAACCCGACATCCTGTCCCAAGGTCCAGCGATGCAGGCGGGATAGCACCAGCGGGTTGATATTGGGCTGCACGATGATTGCATTCGAAGCCGCGGACAGACCAAAGAGCAGCGGCCGCAGCAACAGAAAAAAAGCCACCGCACCGAGGATCAGCACCATATTGCCTGAGCTGAAGAAATGCTCCGGTCCGGCGCTCACGGTCGCATCGATGACCTTGCCGAGTATCCAGGCGGTCCCGGCCTCCATCACTCCGGCAGAGGCTGAGAAGAACCCCGCCAGCCACAGGGCCGGCCAGGCCCCGGCAAGACACCAGCGGAAAAACGCTCCGAGCTGCCGCGGCGGCGGGCCTTCGGCGGCGCGAAATGGGTCTATCCAGTCTGAAATGCTCACGAAACCTCATCCATCGTCAGGAAACCGCCGGATTGACGATCCCAGAACTCAGCATATAGGCCGCGTTGCGCCAAAAGCGCCTCATGCGAGCCTTGCTCGACAATACGCCCCTGGTCGAGCACCACGATCCGATCCATTTGAGCAATGGTTGACAGCCTGTGCGCGATGGCAATCACTGTCTTGCCCTGCATCATGCCGTAGAGCGTTTCCTGAATCGCTGCCTCGACCTCGGAATCCAGCGCGCTGGTCGCTTCGTCGAGCAGCAGGATTGGCGCGTTTTTCAAGATCACCCGCGCCAGGGTGATGCGCTGCCGCTGACCACCGGAAAGCTTCACACCCCGCTCCCCGACCCGCGCATCATAGCCGCGTCGGCCCTCGGCATCTTTGAGATCGAGGATGAAGTCATGCGCCTGGGCTTGTTTGGCCGCGGCAATCATCTCGTCTTCGCTGGCTTCCGGACGCCCATAGAGAATATTCTCGCGGACGGAACGATGCAGCAGGGAGGATTCCTGCTGTACCATGCCGATATGGCGGCGCAGGGAATCCTGGCGCAACGCGGTGATGTCCTGCCCGTCGATCAAAATCTTTCCCGCCTCGGCGTCGTAAAAGCGCAGCAAGAGTTTCACGAGGGTCGACTTGCCGGCGCCGGAACGCCCCACGAGGCCGATCTTCTCGCCCGGCTTCACGGTCAGGTCGACATTCTGCAGACCGCCGCTTTCCCGACCGTAGTGATGGGTCAGCCCTTTGATCCGCAGCTCGCCGTGATGCAGTTTCAGCGGTCGCGCGGTGGGTTCGTCGGTCAGGTGAATGGGCTGCGCGATGGTTTCCATTCCTTCGGCAACGACGCCGAGTTGCCGGAAGAAGGAGGACAGCGCCCACATGATCCAGGCAGTCATAGAATTCAGCCGCAGGGTCAGTGTCGCGGCGGCCGCAACTACGCCAGTGCTCGCCTCGCCCGCCATCCAGAGGACCAGCGCCCAGCCGATCACCCCGACGATCAACAGCCCGTTGAGCGCCACCAGCGTCACATCCATCAGCGTGAAGATACGCATCTCGACCTGAAAGGTGCGCCGCGCCTCCTCGATTGCCTCGCGGGCGAAGTCGACTTCCCGGTCGTGATGGGCGAACATCTTCACCGAATGAATGTTGCTGTAGGCATCCACGACCCGTCCGGTCACCTGCGAACGCGCATCCGAGGCGGCCTTCGACGCGGGGCCGACCCGCCGCACTGTCCAGATCACCAGACAGATATAAAGACCGAACCAGATCAGCAGCGGCAGGAGCAGACGCCAATCCGAACTGGTCAGTAGGATCGCCGCGCCAATCAGGTAGGCCAGCGAATAGGAGAGTGCATCGAAGACCTGAAACACCACTTCACCGGCGGCAGGCGGGGTCTGCATGATCCGGTTGGCGATACGTCCTGCGAAATCATTCTCGAACCAGCCAACCGATTGCCGCAATACCTGACGATGCGCGCGCCACCGGATCAGCGTGCCGAAATTCGGCAGGATCGCGTTGTTGAGCAACGCAACGTCAATCCCCTGCAGTAGCGGCCGGATGAGAAGCACGAAGAGCGCTACCAGGATCAATTCCGTACCGTGTCGCTCCCACATCTCCGCGGAACCGGTACTGAGCAGATCGACAATGCGCCCGAGGTAATAGATCAGCCCGATCTCGATCGCTGCGACCACGATTGACATCGTTCCGGCCAGGACGAAGACCCGTTTGAACGGCACCGAATATTCACGAAAAAACGCCCAGAGCCGCCGCGGCGGCCGGTCCTGCTGCGGGTAATCGACATAAGGGTCGACGAGATTCTCGAAAAAATGAAACATGAAAATACCTTGATGAAACGTGCAGAATGTCCGGACGGCCAAGGCGGACGATCCGGAAGTCGGAGAGCTTATGCCAGCCTTAGCTGAACCAGATCCCGCGGTACATTTTGCACACCTCCATCTTCGATATGACGGACATACCGAATAATGCCGCTTCTGTCGAGCGTTCAGACCCGATCGAGAAGTTCCGCGCGGCTGAGGACGAAACCTGATTCGATCCACGCCGTTTCGAGCCGCGACAGGGCCGCTCCCAGAGCCGGGCCGCGCAATTCCCGCATCAGATCGGTAGCGCGGATCGGAAAAACCTGTTCGGCGGCGGCGGATACCTTCTCTAACACGGACGTTTCAGGCAAGGTCTCGCGCATGGCATGACGCAACAACAACGCCGCCACGGCGATCTGAGCGCCATGCCGATAGGCGATCTCTTCGACCGAGATCGCGGCACTGGACAGGTTCTGCAGCAATACCAGATCCCGCGCCTCCGCCCTGCTCAGGCGCAGACGTTGCGCTGCCGCCTCGCCGCCCAACGCCGCCAGCCGTGTCAGCCAGCGCGGCTGTTGTGCAAGACGCTCTTCCAGATGGACCAGGATACCGAGCCAGCGGTCATCGGATCCAGGCAGAACGCGCGCCAGCACACCAGTCTGCCGCATCGCCGCCAATGCCGGGGCCGGGTCCCGGGCTGCCAGAAGTTTCCGCATCTCCATGCCGATCCGCTCGGCAGACAATGTCTTTAACCCTTCCGATTGCGCTGCGACGGCATTCAGTGTCTCGGGGTCAAACCCTGCCGCCGGGTCCGCATAATGTGCGCAGAAACGGAAATAGCGCAGGATGCGGAGGTAATCTTCTCGGATCCGCGCGGTTGCATCCTCGATGAAACGCACCCGCCGGGCCAGCAAATCGGGCAGTCCGCCGAGCGGATCAACCAGAGTTCCCTTCGGCGTCGCATAGAGCGCATTCATCGTAAAATCACGCCGCCGCGCATCCTCGGCAATATCGTCGGAAAATGCCACCAGCGCCCGGCGGCCATCGGTGGCTACATCCCGTCGGAAGGTGGTGACTTCAAAGGGCTTTCCGCCGGAAACCACGGTGACTGTACCATGCTCGATACCAGTCGGGACCGCTTTCAACCCCGCTTCCTTCGACAATGCCATTACCGCCTCGGGACGGGCATTGGTGGAAAGGTCAACGTCGCTATCAGGAAGGCCCAGCAACGCATTGCGCACACAGCCGCCGACGAAATAGATCCGATAGCCGCCGTTCATGACGGCCTCGCATACTGTCTGAGCGTCGCGATCCTGCAACCAGCCCGTCTCGCCCGGTATCGTCATGTCATCCGTTCGGCCCATGCGCGCAGCATACGCGCAGTCGCGCCCCAGATGTAATAGGGACCGAAAGGAACCGCATAGTAATACCGTCTTTGCCCCCGCCAGCGCCGCGAGTGGACGATATAATTTCCCGGATCGAGCACATGGTTGAGAGGTACGGAAAATACCTCCTCCACCTCGCCGCGTTCCGGCCGAATGACGAAGGGTTCGGCAACATAGCCGATCACCGGAGTAACCTGGAACCCGGTCACCGTCTCATGGGACGGCAAGGTGCCCAACACCTCCACCCTGTCGCGTGGCAGACCGATCTCCTCCTCGGCCTCACGCAGGGCGGCGGCAATGACATCTACATCGCCGCCGTCCTGCTTGCCGCCCGGAAAGGCGATCTGACCTGGATGATGCCTGAGCGCAGATGAGCGTTTGGTCAGCAATAGCCGAAGGCGCCCGTCGTCCTCCGTGATTGCCGCCAGCACCCCGGCCGGACGCAGCTTGCGATCGGCCGGAAGTTCGACCTCGGGATTGAGATCGAAGTCGGATGATACGACACCGGTCCGCGCCAGCGCGCGTCTGAAATTGTTCAGGCTCTCATTCACTGCCGGGCGCACCGGCCTCGAAACCGACAGAAGCAGGGTCGAGATCGTAATGCGCCCCGCAGAACTGGCAATCGGCCGTCACCCGCCCCGCGTCAGTTGTCATCTTCTCGATGTCCCGGGCCGAATAGATCGACAGGCTCTGACGCACCTTGTCCTCCGAACAGGAACAGCCGAAGCGCACGGCCTGCGCATCGAAAACCCGCGGTTGTTCCTCGTGAAACAATCGCATCAGCAGGTCGGTGGGCGGCACGCTCGGCCCGATCAGCTCCAGTTCCTCGACAGTATCAAGAAGAACGTTTACCCGGTGCCAGTTTTCCGCCTCGTCGTCATGCAGCAGATCCTGCGCGGCCAGTGCCTCACCGCTGCCCTCGCCCTTTGCCGCGAAGGGCGAGGCTTTCGGCATATGCTGCAGCATCACCCCGCCGCCCCGCCAATGCTCCGCCTCGTCCGGGCCGGACGAACGCCCGAAGCTCAGCGAGAACCGTGTCGGCAATTGTTCGGACTGCGCGAAATAGGTCTCCGCACAAGCGGCGAGCGATCCTCCGGTGAGCGGTGTGATGCCCTGATAGGGCGTCATGCCCTTGCCCTGATCGATCATGATGGCGAAATATCCCTCGCCAACCTGCTCGAAAGCGCTCTCTTCGGTCAGACGCGCCGGATCATAGCTGGCATAGGCGCGGATCCGGGCCGGTTCGCCTTCCTTCTCGGGGCCGTAATAATCCGTCGCGATCATCCGGACCGCGCCCTTGCTCTGAACCTGAAGCGACAATTTCCACCGCAGTTTGATGGTCTGGCCGATTAGCGCGGTAAGCAATGCCATCTCGGCTACCAGCGCCTCGACCTTGGGCGGGTAATCATGCTGACGCAGGATCCCTTCAAGCACCCCGTCCAGACGCGCGACGCGCCCGCGGATGTCCGCGTGATCGAGTTGAAAAGGCAGGACGCTATCATCCCATGTGATCTGTTTTCCTTGGGTCATCAGGCTTTCCTTACCGGGAGGCGCTTGGCATACCGCGTCTATATAGGACCGGCAAGACGTGGAAAAAGGGGCGGGCAGGTGATCAGACGGGTAGGACAACCGCCGATGGCGGGGCAACGCTACGTTGTGCGACCGGGTGCCTATGCGATCTTGCCACTGCGGCGGCAGTTCCTTCTGACTGCGCAAGTGTCCGACGTAACGGATGTACAACTCCCCGGCGGTGGAATCGACCATGGCGAATCCCCGTTGCAGGCGCTGCATCGGGAAGTGCTGGAGGAGACCGGTTGGCGCATCGCCCGTCCGCGCAAGCTGGGAAGTTTCCGGCGCTTCGTCTATATGCCGGAGTATCAGCTCTGGGCAGAGAAGCTCTGCCATGTTTTCCTCGCCCATCCCGTACGCCAGATAGCGCAGCCATCCGAGCCCGATCATCGCACCCTCGTATTGCCCGGCGATCGTGCCGTTGCCACGCTTGGCAATGACGGCGACCGGATGTTTCTTGCACGCTACCTCCGCTGAACTTTCCCGCTATATTCCAGCAAGAGGCCCGAGACGTCATCGGGGATCGGCGCCTCGCCCACACGTTCGGTCAACTCCCAGATCAGCGCCTCGAGAAAAGCCGGGCCCCGCATCGTGCCCAGATGGCTCAGCATTTTGCTCAGCCCGTTTTCCCCAAGCATCCTCCCCTCCCCGTCTGGACATTCGGTAACGCCATCAGAGAGGATCAGCAGCCTGTCACCCGGTGCAAGCTCGATGTCGAAACTTTCGAATCTAAGTCCTCCGACCAGTCCGAGGGGGAACCCGCCTGTACCGGAATGCTCGATCTCCCCATTCCGACGCTGTACGACCGGGTGCGGATGGCCGGCCTGGGATAGGGTCACCCGGCCGGTGTGCAGCTCGGCGATCGCCAGCAGCATCGTGAAATAATGTTCCGTCTCCAGATCGTTCAACACCAGTTGGTTCAGGTCCCTGATGACCTCCTCAGGCGGTCGCGCATTGAAGCTGCCATCTGCCTCGCGCTGCAGGGCGACGTTCTGCTCCGGGGCGGTTGCCGAAAGGTAACCTGCCAATCGGGCGGTCATCAACGCGGAGCTGACCCCGTGGCCTGACACATCGATCGCGTAAAGACCCAGTTGGTTGTTTCCAGCCGGAAAGAAGCCGACGAGATCGCCCCCGACATGACCGCTCGAGCGCAGGATTAGCGACAATTCCGCGGTGTCGAAGCCTTTATACCGTTCCCGCAACAGGGATTGCTGTAGCCTCTTCGCCGCGCGCAGATCGCTATCAAGTGAATCATGAACACGCTGCAATTCCGCAAGCGTATCCCCGATCAAGCGGTTCTTGGCGCTGAGTTCGCGCTGCATGGTGAGAATACGCTGCCCGGCGTTGATCCGGGCGCGCAGTTCGTGGCTATCCACCGGTTTGCTCAGGAAATCATCCGCCCCGGAATCGAGCCCCTGTGCGACAGCAGCCTTCTCGCTTCTGGAAGTCAGCAAGATGAAGTATCCATATTGATCCGCACATAGCGCCCGAAAGGCCCGACATAGCTCCAGCCCCGACATGCCGGGCATTATCCAGTCGCTGATCACGAGATCAGGCAACTGCCTGCTACAATGGTCCAGAGCCTCATGGCCAGAACCCGCATCGGTGACGTCAAACCCCTGCCGTGTCAGTGAGGCTGCCAGGAGACGACGTTGCGATCGACTGTCATCGACCACCAGGATCCGTCGCAGCGAGGCATCCTGTGTTGACGAATAATCTACGCTCGGAACCGGGAATGCCTGGGTCATCAGATCTTTTCAGTTTCAACTCAACTGTCGATATCCGCGCCGAAGTTAAAGGTCGGTAAAAGATAGATCTTTATCCATCGGCAGGAACTGCTTCACCCTTTGTTAGCCGTTAAAAGCGAGGCTGCTTCAATGACGGAGACGACGCGATGATCGATTGGACCCGCATTGCCCAATTGCAGCAGGAGGTCGGTGCAGATGACTTTGCCGAGGTTGTCGAATTATTTCTCGGCGAGGCAGAGGAAGTGTCTCAGCGCCTGGCGGAAACCGCAGAACCTGCTCGGCTCGCTGCTGATCTGCATTTCCTCAAGGGCAGCGCATTGACGTTAGGTTTCACAGCTCTCGCAGAGCTTTGCCGGGATGCGGAGGAACAGGTTGCGCAGAACCGGCAAGGGAAGGTTCTGACTGCGATCCGATCCTGCCACAGCGCATCGCGGCAGGCGTTTCTTGCGGGCTACCGGACCGGTTCGAGAGGCCGACGTTCCGTCCTCCCTAAAGGACGAACTGAGCCAAGGTCTCATCATTGGTAATGTCGGTAAAGGTGAAACCCGATGCCTTGAGTTTTTCCAGGAAAGGAACGAAGCTATGCGGATCACGGGTCTCGATACCGATCAATACCGAGCCGAAGTTCCGCGCAGACTTCTTCAAATATTCGAAGCGACAGATATCATCTTCGGGCCCGAGGAGGTTCAAAAAGTCCTTCAGGGCACCCGGACGCTGCGGCATGCGCAGGATGAAATACTTCTTCACCCCGGAATAGCGCTGCGCGCGTTCCTTGACCTCGGGCAGCCGCTCGAAATCGAAATTGCCACCTGACGCGACACAGACCACCGTCTTGCCACGAATCTGTTCGGCCACCTCGCCAAGCGCATCGATAGACAGGGCGCCGGCCGGTTCAAGCACGATTCCTTCCACGTTGAGCATCTCCGTGATGGTCACGCAGATCCGATCTTCGGAAAGATCGATCACATCGGTCGGGCTCACATGTCTGAGCCGTTCGAAATTGCGGGTACCGATCTTCGCCACGGCGGCGCCATCAACGAAGGAGTTGATCGGCGAGACATCGACCGGCTTCCCCGCCGCCAGTGCCTGGGCGAGGCTGGGTGCGCCCGAGGGTTCGACCAAGGTGTAGCGGCACAGATCCTGAAAATAGCTGTAGACCCCGGAAGAAAGTCCGCCGCCCCCGACTGGCAGGATGACATGATCGGGACGACGTCCCAATTGCTGCTCAATCTCGACTGCGACGGAAGCCTGGCCTTCGATCACATCGTCATCATCAAAGGGCGACAGGAAATGTGCGCCTTCCGCAGCGCAGAATTCCTGAGCCGCGGCCAAGGTCTTGTCGAAATAATCGCCGACGAGGCGCACTTCGATATGCGCTCCGCCAAAGATCCGGGTTTTCTGGATCTTCTGCTGCGGCGTGGTCACCGGCATGAAGATGACCCCGCGTACTCCGAAATGACTGCACATGAAGGCCACGCCCTGTGCATGATTGCCTGCGGAGGCGCAGACAAAGAGAGATTGCGCCGGGATCACCTTTCGCATCGCGTTAAAGGCACCACGCACTTTATAGGAGCGGACCGGGCTCAGGTCTTCGCGCTTGAGCCAGATGTCGGCCCCGTAGCGCTCGCAGAGATGTTCGTTGCGCATACAGGGGGTCGCGGGAAAGACCTCCCGCATGGCCTCAGTCGCGTCCCGTGCCCCGGTGCTGAAATCCGTCATCTTGCCTCGCGCCGTATCGTGTTCACCTTGTCGATAGGGCCGCAGGCGGATCAGGTCAACGCAGGCTTCAATCTTGCCCGCAAGTGCAAAACCCGGTACTTCGCGCGGTGAACTGGAAAGGAACCCTTCATGTCCGCGCCCAAAAAAGTTGTGCTCGCCTATTCTGGCGGTCTTGATACCTCGATTATCCTGAAATGGCTGCAAACCGAATATGGTTGCGAAGTGGTGACGTTCACCGCGGATCTCGGTCAGGGCGAAGAGCTCGAGCCGGCGCGCAAGAAGGCCGAGCTGCTGGGGATCAAACCGGAAAACATCTATATCGAGGATGTGCGCGAGGAATTTGTGCGTGACTTCGTCTTCCCGATGTTCCGTGCCAACGCTGTCTATGAAGGGCTATACCTGCTCGGCACTTCGATCGCACGCCCGTTGATCTCAAAGCGTCTGGTTGAGATCGCGGCGGAAACCGGTGCCGATGCTGTCGCTCATGGCGCTACCGGCAAGGGCAATGACCAGGTGCGTTTCGAACTGGCCGCCTATGCGCTTAACCCTGATATCAAGGTGATCGCACCCTGGCGCGAATGGGATCTGACCAGCCGCACCAAGCTTCTGGAGTTTGCCGAGAGCAACCAGATCCCCGTGGCCAAGGACAAACGCGGCGAGGCGCCGTTCAGTGTCGATGCCAACCTGCTGCACACCTCCTCGGAGGGCAAGGTGCTGGAAGATCCGGCAGAGGACGCGCCGGAATATGTCTATCAGCGCACCGTCAGCCCCGAAGACGCGCCGGATACGCCGGAATACGTCGAAATCGGCTTCGAGCGCGGCGATGCGGTCTCGATCAACAGCGTGGCGATGTCCCCGGCGACGATACTGACCAAGCTCAACGAACTCGGCGGCAAGCACGGTTGCGGTCGCCTGGATCTGGTTGAAGGACGTTTCGTCGGTATGAAATCTCGCGGCATCTATGAAACTCCCGGCGGCACGCTGTTGCTCGAAGCGCATCGGGGGATTGAATCAATCACTCTCGACCGCGGCGAAATGCATCTAAAGGACGAACTGATGCCGCGCTATGCCGAACTGATCTACAACGGCTTCTGGTACAGTCCGGAGCGCAAGATGCTGCAGGCGGCGATCGACGCCAGCCAGGAACATGTGACCGGCACTGTGCGGCTCAAGCTCTACAAGGGTCATGTGCGCACCGTCGGACGTTGGTCCGATCATTCGCTCTATTCGGAAGCACATGTCACCTTCGAGGATGACGCCGGTGCCTATGATCAAAAGGATGCGGCCGGCTTCATCCAGCTCAACGCGCTACGTTTGAAGTTGCTGGCCGCCCGCGACAAGCGGCTCAAACCCTGATCAGGCTAGATGTGGCTGCGCGATCGGGAAAGTCCGACCCGCGCAGCCGAGTTGCTTACGGCAACAACCGCTCCTGCCACATCTTCTCGTAATAGGGCATCGCATCGGCGCAAAGCGCGGCCCTATCAGACTCCAGCTCAGGCGGATCGCCTTCTGCGGCGGCGAAGCCGGTGCTTTCATGCACCGCCCCGTACCAATGCCGCGCCCAGATACCGTCTTCAGCACGCGGCCCTGCGGACCAGCGAAGCATTGCCGGGTCGAAGGAAAGGCCGATCTCGCCGCAGAGCCTGCGGAGCATCGTTTCCGGCTCGGCGCGTATATCCGTACTGTCGATCACCAGCCCGCCGAGTTCCGCATGAATACGCGCCTGCTGGACATAACCGATATCCTCCAGAGTCACCTCATTGCGCTTTGCCGCATAGCTCGCGATCACGCGGGCCGGATGCCGAATGAGGTGTATGTTTACACAATCCCGGGCCCAATCGAGCGGGAAGCCTTCCAGCATGTGATGCGGCATGTGTTTCATGTAGATATGCGGAGAGCCTTGGTCGGTACAGGCCCGGGCGACCTCCTCGGGATCGTTGTCCTGGCTCGCGATGATTTCGGCGCGCATCGGGTGATCAACCCCCGAGGCCGCGAGATAGGCCGCGTAAAACGGCTCGTCCCGTGCGGTGAAATCAGCGCGGTTTCCAAAGGAGTACATCATCGCTGTGCTGAGATTGCGCGGGCCGGACCACATCGCGATGCGTATGGGCCGCTGCGCCACCGCCGCCATCATACCTTGCGCTTCGCACATTCGGAGCTCACGAGCTCCTTGTAGAGAGTCCGCAGCCTTTGCGTCATCGGACCGAGCTCGCCGTTGCCGATCTGACGACCATCGACCGAGGCCACCGGCGTCTGCGCGCCAAACGTCCCGGTGAGGAAGGCCTCATCGGCGCCATAGGTATCCACCAGTGAAAAGTTGCGCTCGAAGACGGGAATATCATTGGCGCGACACAGGTCGATGACCTTCTGCCGGGTTATGCCGTTCATGCAGTAATCGCCGGTAGATGTCCAAACTGCGCCTTTGCGCACGATGAAGAAGTTACAGGCATTGGTGGTGTTCACGAAACCATGCAGATCCAGCATCAGCGCCTCATCCGCCCCGGCCTTCTCTGCGGCGATACAGGCAAGAATGCAGTTCAATTTGGAATGGCTGTTGAGCTTGGGATCCTGGGTCATCGGCAGGCCGCGCAGGTGTGGCACCGTGGCCAACCGGATCGGGCGCGGCAGCGATGGTCTGGAATGCTCCATGATGATCGTGACCGTCGGCCCCGAACGGGACAGCGAGGGATGCTGAAACGGGCGGGATTTCACGCCTCTCGTGACCATCAGCCGCGCATGGGCATCAGAGGTCATATCATTGGCCTTCTGCGTCTCCAGCAATGCCGAAACCAGCGCGTTGCGGTCCATGCCGATGTCCAGATCGATCGCCTTGGCCGCCTCGAAGAGCCGGTCCAGATGTTCATCGAGAAAGGCCCAGCATCCATCGTATAGCCGCAGCCCCTCCCAAACCCCATCACCAAGCATGAACCCACTGTCGTAGACACTGACCATGGCTTCAGCCTTCGGAATGATTCTCTCGTTGAGATAGATAAGGATCCTCTCGTTCCGCGCGTCTTCCTCTGCCTGATGAGTGGTTACATGATCCTGCATATTCGTTCCTCCCCCTGCATCCGGACGCTAGGAAGGTTGCCGCGCAGTGCCAAGCGGTAAATTGCGTTCACCTGCACGTGACTTTGCCGCTCCCCTCATTGCGCTAGCTAGGAAACAACGTCAGCGTGAGCGAAAAGGAGATCACCATGCGCAGGAAATCCCACATGAGAATGCTGTCACTTGCGGCTGCAGCCGCTGCGAGCCTTTCGATGCAAAGCCTGCCGACAAGCGCGGCGGAGTTGGAGACGCTGACCGTCGCCGGCGGTTGCTTCTGGTGTGTCGAGGCCGATTTCGAAAAGGTGAAGGGCGTAAAGGAGGCTGTCTCCGGTTTTGCCGGCGGCAGAACGACGAACCCGACGTACAGACAGGTCACGGCGGGCGGCACCGGACATTACGAGGCGGTCGAGATTACCTATGACCCCGCGGTCGTCAGCGAAGAGACCCTGCTGGCGATGTTCTTCCGGTCCATCGATCCAACCGATGCGGGTGGCCAGTTTTGTGATCGCGGGGAAAGCTATCGCACGGCGATATTTGCGATGGACGCCGATCAGAAAGCCGCAGCCGAGCGCGCCAAGGCTGAAGCAGCGGCGGATCTCGGGCGCGAGATCGTGACTCCGGTACTTGGCGCCGCAACTTTCTACCCGGCCGACGCCTATCATCAGGATTATTACAAGAGCTATGACAGATTGGCGCTCAGCAGCGTCGGAATCGGCATCAAGAAATCGACGGCTTATGAACGCTATCGCAAGGGCTGTGGTCGCGATGCGCGGGTCAGAGAGCTTTGGGGATCTGCGGCACCTTTTGTCGGCTAACCGAAATCGTGATCTTGGACTTCCCTGAGATCCGGGATCACATCGGCAGTGCCCCGCCGGGTGACCATAAGGGCGCCCGCCCTGGATGCCAGCGTGATGGCTTGAGGCATCGGCAAGCTACGGTCGAGCGCCGATGCGAGATAGCCGGTGAACGTATCGCCGGCGCCGGTGGTATCCACCGGTACGACGGGAAAGGCCGGAAATAGACGCGTGGTCCGAGCCGTGTTGGAGATCCATTTACAACCGTCGGAACCGAGCGTTACGATCACATCGCCTACCGGCAAGGCATCGAGTTCACGGCCCGTGGCGGCATGCAGTTGCCCCGCCTCGACGGCGTTCAGCACCAGAATATCGATATCTTCAAGAATTGCGGCGACCGCCGCGGCTGAAAAAGGCGCCGCCGCATAGATGAGTCGCAGACCCAGCGCTTTTGCGGTCTTGGCGGCATAGACCTGACCGCTCGTCTCGTTCTGCAACAGCAGCGTATCGCCCGGCCGCGCTTCGGAAAGCGCGGCACCGATCATCTGCTCGTCGATATCGGCATTCGCACCGGCGAAGATCACGATGCTGTTCTCGCCCTGCGGATCTATATGGATGTTCGCATGTCCAGTGGCGCTGTCGACCTCTGCGACATGGGGTATATCGACCCCGTACTCGAACAGACGTTGCGCAGCCCAGCGGCCGTCGGCCCCGGTTGCGCCGATATGCATCACCCGCGCGCCCGCACGCGCCGCCGCGACGGACATGTTGGCCCCCTTGCCTCCGAGGCCCTGTCGGAAGCGCGTGGCGGTCAACGTTTCGCCCGGGCCCGGGAGATGAGGCAGATCATAAAAATTGTCCGCATTGATGGAGCCGAGGTTCCAGATCATCCGCCGACCTTGCAGGCGGCCAGCACCGCCATGTTGAGGATGTCATTCGCCGTCGACGTGGACGAGCAGATCTGGATTGATCGGTCGAGCCCGGTCAGGATCGGCCCGATCACGGTGGCCCCGGCCATCTCCTGCATCAGCTTGACCGAAATACTCGCCGAATGGCGCGCCGGCACCACGAGGATGTTTGCCGGGCCGGTCAGACGCGAGAAGGGATAATTCTGCTGCGAGGCTGCATTGAGTGCCACATCGACGGTCATCTCGCCTTCATATTCGAAATCGACCCCACGTTGATCGAGAATCCGCGGCGCACCATGCATCTTTTCGGCGCGTTCCGAAACCGGATAACCGAAGGTCGAGAAGCTAACAAAGGCCACGCGTGGCTCCAGCCCCAGATGCCGCGCCACCCGCGCGCCGGCCTCGGCGATATTGGCAAGATCGTTCTCGTCGGGCCATTCATGTACCAGGGTGTCGGCAATGAAGACGATCCGCCCCTTGTGCAGCAGCGCGGTGATGCCGGTGGCCCCATGTTCGGCATCGGCGTTGAAGACGTGGTTGATCCGTTCCAGCACATGCGCCGATTTGCGGGTGGCTCCGGTGACCAGCCCATCGCCCTGCCCATGCGCCAACATAAGCGCGGCAAACACGTGGCGGTCGCGTCCGGCCAGTCGGTGGATGTCCTTGCTGTCAAAGCCCCTCCGCTGCAAACGGCCGTAGAGAAATTCCTTGTAGGTCTCGAAATGCGGCGAATTGGCTGCATTGACGACCTCCAACTCGCGCACCGCATCCGCCATTCCGGCGGATTCCAGCTTCGATTTGACATCGTGCTCGCGACCGACCACCAGCGCCTGCCCAAAGCCGGCCCGCTGGTACATCACCGCCGCCCGCAGCACCTTCGGGTCATCGCCCTCGGCAAAGATCATGCGCGCCTGGTTGGCTCGAGCGCGGGCGTTGATACCGCGCAGGATGCTGGCCGTGGGGTCCATCCGCGCCTTCAGGCTCAGCTCATAGGCCTCCATATCGATGATCGGACGCCGCGCCGCGCCGGTGTCCATCCCTGCCCGGGCGACGGCGGGGGGAATACGATGGATCAGACGTGGGTCAAACGGTGTGGGGATGATGTAATCCCGTCCGAAGCTGAGGTTCTTGCCATAGGCCAGCGCCACCTCGTCGGGCACGTCTTCGCGGGCCAGCTCTGCGAGCGCATGTGCACAGGCGATCTTCATCTCATCGTTGATTGCCCGGGAGTGGATATCGAGCGCACCGCGGAAAAGGTAGGGGAAGCCGAGCACGTTGTTGACTTGATTAGGATAATCCGATCGCCCGGTCGCCACGATGGCATCTATCCGTACGGCATGCGCCTCTTCCGGCGTGATCTCCGGGTCCGGGTTCGCCATGGCAAAGATCACCGGATTGTCGGCCATGTCGGCGACCATCTGCGCCGTGACCGCTCCCTTGGCCGACACCCCGAGGAAGACATCGGCACCCTTCATCGCTTCTTCCAGCGTGCGCAGCTCGGTCACCGCCGCATGCGCCGATTTCCATTGGTTCATGCCCTCGCTGCGACCTTGATAGATTACCCCCTTGGTGTCGCACATGATGCAATTGTTATGCTGTGCGCCCATCGCCTTGAGCAGTTCGAGACAGGCGATTCCCGCTGCGCCGGCCCCGTTGAGGACGATCCGCACATCCTCGATCTTCTTCTTGGACAGATGCAAGGCATTGATCAGGCCGGCAGCACAGATCACCGCGGTGCCGTGCTGGTCGTCGTGAAACACCGGAATGTCCATCTCTTCCTTCAGCCGCTGCTCGATGATGAAACATTCGGGTGCCTTGATATCCTCGAGGTTGATCCCGCCGAAGGTCGGCCCCATTAGCTTCACAGCGCTGATGAATGCCTCGCTATCCTCGGTATCAAGCTCGATATCGATCGAATTCACATCGGCAAAGCGTTTGAACAGAACAGCCTTGCCTTCCATCACCGGTTTCGAGGCCAACGCCCCGAGATTGCCCAGCCCCAGCACCGCGGTTCCGTTGGAGATCACCGCAACCAGGTTGCCTTTGTTGGTGTAGTCATAGGCGGTTTCAGGGGACGCCGCGATCGCCTCGCAGGGCACGGCAACGCCCGGGGAATAGGCCAGGCTCAGATCCCGCTGGGTGGTCATCGGCACGGTAGCAGAAATCTCGAACTTGCCGGGGCTCGGCTCAAGGTGAAAGGCCAGGGCGTCTTCGGAGGTGATACGGCTTTTGGAGGTCACGTGTTCAATTATCCCGTTTTTGCCACTCATAGCGAGGCAGTGCCGCGCAATCAATGTAAGCGTTTCCTGCCTGCCACCTTCCGTCTGTCATCATGATGGGTTCATTGGACCCTATTGATTGTTGGACTGGAT